>JAJDBH010000092.1 GCA_029261455.1 Nitrospinaceae bacterium | reverse complement strand
GATTAAATTCAACTGATGATACAAATCAAACAGGTCGTTATTAATCGGCGTGGCGGTCATCAATATCTCTTTTTTCTTCAACCCTGCCCGCCCCCGACCACCATTTCCGGCAAGAATCCATTCCAGGCTTTGGTAGCGTTTCGACCCTTTATTGCGAAAATTGTGGGATTCATCGATCAAGACTACATCCACATCCAGATAGGGTTCCGGGTCAAACTCATCCCTGCCCAGTGCTTCCTGGGAAAGAAAATTTGCCGAAATGGAAGCCTCCCCCAGTTCCCGCACCCACATTTCCTTCAAAACCGCCGGGCAGATAATTAAAGCCTTCTGCCGAAGGTGGTAGGCGTAATCCTCCAGCAACTTTTTCCCGATCCAGGTTTTGCCAAGCCCAACCGAATCGGCAATCATTACCCCATCGTGCCTCTCCAGAATACGCCGAGCTTTCTTTACTGCGTCCTCCTGAAACTCGGCAAGCTCAACCGCTGACCGTGTACCAACAGGCTGTTCATCGCCGTCCAGATCGTCTTTGAAATATTCATACAGGGCCTTCATGTATATCTGGTAGGGAGTGTATTCCTTTTTGCCGAACTTGGACTCGTCCAATAACTCAATCATCCGCTCCTTGTAATCAGAACCATCCTCCCATTGACGTTGATACCATTCTTCAAGATCAATTATCGCCCGCGCCCCCACTTCGCTTTTTATCAATTGACGGTTGGTTTCATTGATTGGACTGGGCTTCTGATCGGACAACCAGGATACAGCCTGCTTGGCATGAGTATCCTCCGCTTCGGTAGGATCCAGCAGGACTTTATGGGTCAGGTTCAATTCCCGGTTTGAGGTCAAACCGGGGGTAGTAAAATTGGAGGAGCCGACAATAGCAAAAATAGGACGGAACCGGTCAAACAACATCTGCTGTCCTGGCCGGTCGGAATAAAACAGCCAACACTTGGCGTGGAGAAAACCTTTATCATAGAGACGCACTGCCACTTTATCTTGATACAGGTAACCAATTAAATCTTCTACCAGCCTTAAAGTGGCCTCCTCAAATGGAAGCGATTCCAGATCCTGGCGGATGAGGCCATTGACAGCATCCGCACCGGGCTTCAAGCCAATCTGTTCACCTGAAGTTGGCTCTGCACCCAGCAGGAGACGAAAGGATCCTAATCCCTGGAGCCCGTCTTGCAATAATTGAAATCCCCCAACTGTGAAATAAGCCGAGGCCACATCAAGCGACCGCCCCTGGGTTTGTGCCAGCAATTGTTTCAGCACATCGCGCAACACATGGCGTTGATTGTCTATGACGTAGGGAATTTGGGAATTCATTTATTTTCCAGAAATCCAAGAATTCGTTTTTTAATATCAGGTTGTAAAACTTTTGATTTCCGAGCTTTGGTCAAAAGTGCCTCAAGGTGTATTTCTACCAACCGGCCTTTGTATTCTATGACACCTTGGTCATATTCCAGTTTGAATTTTTCCTTATCAAAGAAACGGTGATTGTTAAGGTCAATCAACGTGTGATCCCGGGATTGGAAAAATTCCAGTTCTCCTGGTGAAATGGCCAAAACATCATCTTGGACTGTTTGAGGCAGATATGGGATCCGGCGATTTGGGTCAGTGGTTGTTAAAGAAACCAAAAGAGGATCAGGGCGCAGAGGACTACTCAAATAAACCAGAAACTTGGCTTTAGTCTGATCAGAAAAATCATAACTGTGATGCAGGAATACAGCCCCCTGTTTCAGGACAACATCAAGGGGAAACCGGATCGGCATTAACCTGTTTTGTGAAGCGAACCCAAACCAGCCCAATCCCCCTGGGACCGATCTATATACTGGATCATGGCTTCATCCTCTGGGTCCAGAAAATCCTCAAAGGCCATTTCAAATTCAGCTTCCCGCCAGGCTTTTTCATTATGGGAAAGGTTTCGTAGCTGCCCGGCTGACTTGTGCCCATGATCTGAAAATACCTCTTCCAGGACCTCTCGGTCAGTCTCTGAAAACACACTGGAATCGGGGGAATGAAGGGCCATGACAAACGGAATGGGCCTGTGAGGCGGATTGGGCTTTTCTTCAACCTGGATCACCCCGTCAGAAAGGTCCGTCCGGGAGCGCACATCATTTAAATAAGCATAAACCGACGAAGGATTAGGACCATGCTCCATCTTGATAAACGTATCTCCGGTAATTGGTCTACCGTAACGCCTGAGGTGCAGTTTGTCTGCATAGAAAAGCAGTTTGGCGATTTGCATAAAAGATAGTTTTTGCTCCTTCTCTTCAGCCTTCCGGCATAAAAAGAGGAGAGCGTTGACCGCCACTTCAGGTTTATAGGGAAATTGCCACATGGGAAAATTATATAGGAATTCTGAAAGAAATCAATCGGGTTTCATTCTGCTGGAACTATGAAAAAGGGAAAGACTCTCAACCTCTTTGAAAAACATTGGTATTTCGCCATTGTTAGGAAAGATTCCCAAAGCCAGCTTTGCGCCAGAAACTGCCCTAACCAAATACTTGGCATTGGTCTCAAGCATTTCCTTGAATTACTTCAATATCTTTTTGTGTTAATCCATATAGAGTGAAAACCAATCTATCAATATCCGCTTGAATGGAACTATCAATTTGATCAATTCTTGAAAATGTTTTGACTTTTTTGACAATCATACAGTTAATTTCGTTTTTGGGATCATACTTATGCAATGGCAATACTCTGATTTGTGGAGCTTGAAATTGAAGATATCCTCCACTCATTTTCAATGCCCCAAAATATTGTTCATACAACCATGTTAGCAAACTTGAATTTAATAACCCTAAATAATAAAAACCAGCATCCCCTTTCACAAAAGCAAAATTTGTATTTAGTGATGCAAACTCACCTTTACTGTCGTAACTAGCTTTTATACAAAGCGCCATCTTTGAAAAAATTATTTTTTCAGAATTATAATGCCTCCTTCTTCTCTCCGAAATTATCCTTTTATCATCTTTCAACCAAGGTGTTTTATACTTTAATCTCTTATTAACCATATATTTGGTTCCCCACTTAAATTTATACTTTTCAATTATTCCAGAATTGACAACTTTCCACCCTTTTTTTGGGATGCCCACTTTTTCTTCTAAGCACACTGAATACATGTCGGCTTCGCTTGCCGTTGTCGAAGCATTTATGTCACACAATTTGATAAACTGTTCAGTTCCTTTCAGAACTTTTTTCAACACCGAAAACCCCTCTGACAAGAGAAAGCCCCAAATATAATCAGGTAAAATATTTAAATATTTATATTCATGGGGAAATCTCCTTAGAGAATTGTCGGTTATCCTCTCTACTAAAAAAGTCTCTGGAAGATAAGCTCCGAGTCTCTTATATATGAAAACTATAGGATACACTGATGGATCATCGAATGTTTTTTGATTGGATACATCAAAAATCCTAGAAATCGCAGAATACCGAATAAGAAAACTTCTTAAGGATTCTGCATATGGAGCGGATAAAAATTTATTAGGCGTGATTAAACCAGCATATCCCTTCTTATTTATCAATTTTAAACCCATTTCCAAGAATAATATGTACAAATCAAAAGCTCCTTTTGCCGTCTCAAACACTTGCTTCCAATAAGGCTTTTCTTTTTCTGAAAGAATTCTTTTCAATTCTATGGCATTTACATATGGTGGATTACCTACCACCGCATCGAAGCCGCTATCTCCAAGGCGTTCGATAACTTGGGTCGTGCCTTCACGCGGGCCGTAAAACACTTCCGGGAACTCCAGCTCCCAGTGAAAAAACCGTTTTTCTTCGGCATCTGCCAAGGCTTTTTCGATAGTATTTTTTTCTTCCCCATCTAACCCTTTAGTGGAAAATTTATTCTCCAGCCAGGCGGTGCAGTGTTCCGACTTCAAAAAATTGACCGCATCGCTAATTTCCTTGGTTTTCTTTTCTCCCCGGATCTTGGTTTTTACTTTTACTTTTTTCCTGGGATTGGAAAACCACTGGCTGGTGTAGATATTCAGAATGCTTTTGTACGGTTTCAATTCATCCCGCGCCTTATTATATTCTTGGCGGGACTCTTTTACTTGCGCACTGGTAACATCGGACAGTTCCCCTATATGCCGCATCAGGTCGGTCGCCAACATGAGACCAGCGAACTGATTGCCACTGAACAATGAAATCTGACCAGAATCCATTGCCTCTTTTACTTCTTCCACTTTTGACCCAATTAAAGAATTTCCACACTTCATGTGGTGGTCGAGAAATGACAAGGGCGCACCCAAGGTGAAGCAGTTGAGCCAGAGCGACACCTTAGCCAGCTCCACCGCCATGGGGTTGAGGTCCACCCCATAAATACAGCGTTTCAGGACGTGGCGTTTGAGCAGGTTTATATCGGTCAAACGTGCAGGATCTATCGAAACTTTTTGTTCATCCATTTCTCTTAATATGGTCTGCCGTGTCTCTTCAAGGTGAGAAGTAACAGGGTTCCAGGGAAATTTATTCAGGAAATGGATTGTTTTGTCTGTAATGAAGTCTACCGCCTCCACCAGGAAATGTCCGGAGCCCATGGCCGGGTCCAGCACCCGAACACGGAACAGTTCGTCTACCACCTGCCGGTAGGTATAAGCGACTTTCTCGGGATCGTCTCCTTTGAGGTTTTCCTTTTCAAAAGCTTCTTTTCGTTTCCGGGCATCCCGATAGGCTTTTTGAGCGTCCCGGAGTTTAGGACGCATTTCTTTTTCAAACTTTTCTTCGAGCACCGGGCCGACTGCATTTTGGACAATGTATTTAACGATATGGTCCGGTGTGTAATAGGAACCGGTCGCTTTGCGCTCGTGCTTGTCGTTCTCTAGATAAACGGCCCCCTTGGGAAACACCCTCTCCGGAGCATTCCTCCCTCGACCTTTTGTCAGGATTTTCTTGTCATCCTTTTTTGCCTGTTTATAGGTGAGCACCTGCTCCGTTTTTTTACCTTTTACGACTGCCATTTTTTCTGGAGCAATGCGAAGTTTGAATTCCAGAAGACCTTCGTATATGGATCCCAGTTGCCGCACTCCCAGGGATTTAAAATCGATCATCACCAAGTCCTGGCGTTTCGGATCTTCATCCCGTGTGAGACGATTGAGAGCGAGAGCAAGGAATGAATCAGGTACTTTGAATGAATTCAGGAAACGTGTGTTTTGCGCTTCTGCACTCTGATCATCCTTGGGAACCTTATTAAGAAACAGGCCTCCGTTGTAAACCGGCACATTGGTTGCCGAGTCGCCCTGGTCAATTACCCCAAAGAGTACGGTCAGGCGGTCATATAATTTCGTCTCACTTTTCTTAAAAGTTTTTTTCAAATTAGGAACAGCCTCATCCGTCAACTTACCGGCCTTTTCGGCGATTTCCTGCTTCATCCGGGTTAGGCTAATCTCATAAAAACCTCGGGTCTCCTTGACCGGAAGCAGGTCCCGTGCCTCTGCATAAAGCAGAAATAGAAGGCGATATAGAAAGGTGAGAGTGCCCTGGAATACCAGGTCCAGTCGCTCCTGACCCAATTCAGCTTTTGCCCCTTCCTTTTCCCGGATATAGGCGATAAAGCCTTCAGATAGGTGAGGAAAAATCTGTTCAAACACTTGCTCCTTGAGTCGATCTCCCAGTTCCTTTGCGTAATGTTCGCTTTCCGTAAGGAGCCGGTCGAGAAAGGTGGTTTCTCTGGATTCCCCATCTGCCTGGATTGTTAAGGGCTCGAAAGCTTCTCGACGGAAGAAGAGCCAGAAATATTTAAAAAAATCGGCGTAAGCATCGGTTTGCCCGCTGTGAACCAGGACCTCTTCCAAGTCGATTTCATAGTAGTTTGAAGCTTTGGAATGGGCTTTTTTTGAGTAAAGTCGCCATACCTTGCCATTGGTGACAATGGCCCAGGGAGCTTTATCATCTTCCAGCAGACTGACCACCACCCGGCTGGGATCTTCTTCCGGGCTTTCAGGATCCTTGGGGTCTTTTCCATCCAGATGGCGAGCCCAGGGATAAGCCAGACAAAAGGCGGTGGGATTCGTTTTATTTTCAGGAGAAAAAAGAAGGTAATCGGCTTCAGTGGCATCGCTGCCCGCTTTTTTGCCGACCTTCCAGTCAAATTGAAGGATTTTGAAAACCGGTTCGAGGAGATTTTTCCTCAGGACTTCTTCTTTCTGCCCTCGTATTTTTTTTAAGTGCCCCAGAACAAGGTTATTAAGTTCCTTGAATACAGGCTTGGGATCTTCCTTCCACTCCGGATAGTCCCGAAGCCGCTCCATTAAAAAGTAGTCTGAGAACAGGGCGCGGTTGTTGAAATACTCTTCTGACCAATCGGCGATGGTGTAGGCGTTCTTTATCTTGTCATATTGGGAGTATGGGTCCTCCTCTGTGAACGTAAACCTTCTAAGGACACGAAGCCAGATTCTAATGTTCTCAGGAGATCCCTTTTTCCGGTCAATAGTCAGTGTCCTGTTGCGGATGCCAACTTGCGGTTGTTTTATAGTTTTGGACTTGCTGGCCGAGGGTATTAATTTCTCCAGGAGGACAAAATCAATTCGTTCGTAGTCGCTAGTCAGTAAAAATAAAAAATTTCCTGCCCTGTTTTTAAAAGATCGTGTCAGTTCGCGGGCATGGGAGATGGTGACTCTTTTTACTTCGATCAAATATATTTGAAACTGGCTGTCCTGATCCGCGATCAATTCAATCTTTTTAATAGGGCGGGCGGCGCTTTCTGATGTGATTCCGAGGTTGGATGGTGCCTGGGGGGTTCGAGCGTTGGTGTTGTAACCCAATTTGGAAAAAAACGCAGCAACAGCATCGGCACTGGAAAGAGCTTGAAGGTCATGGTTGGTAAGATGCAGGTCAAGATCGGAGGGGGTGTTTTCCATAGTCCAAGTTTCATATTAAGTTTATAAAACGGCCTAAATTCCCAATTTATCCGGATTACACTATAGCGGAGGAGGCAAGTCAATGAGTTAGTTCAGAAAGCCGAAACATCTTGTAGCGCACTTAGTCAGGCTTGGTCTGCGTCAAACTTTCAGGGCTAAAGAAGGCTGTTGTTGGGTAATTCTAGAACCGGCTGGATATTTGGTTTTTGACAAAAAAAGAGCATTACGCGCGCGAGGGCGGAAAAGAGATTGCGGCAATTCTTATGATAAGGGCAGAGTAGGATCAGCTTATTGATTCTAACCGAGAATCCCATGTTAGCCGCTGGGATGGGCCACCATTACGCGCGATAGGCTTTTTCATGGCAAACCCTCTCTCTTGCGCTTGCCAGTCGTTCTGCCAGTCCTTCAATACCTTTGTGTGTTGCCTCTATTTTATTACCAAAGCGGGTCTGGTGCATTTTCGACAGGCACCATTTACGGATATCCAGCCGCATGCGCATCCAATTGACCTCTTCCATGGTTCTGACATCCGGGCTATCAGCCAGTTCAAGCAACTCATCGAAAACAAGCTCGGCGCGAATCTCTTTCGCTTTGACATAATCGGTGTAAAAATCGGGGTATTTGTGGAACCACTTGCAGATTGTCTTCAGGTGGGGCATCGCGGGATCACGAGATATGCTCCTCAAGCTTTCGCCTTGCTCAATGCGCTGGTATATCTCTGTGGCTACCTCAGGTGTGTATCGAACTGGCGGTGCGGGCTTCTTTTTAACTGTCATAACTGACTCCTTATTAACTTAAAGTAGACCCTCACGGGTCACATTTATATATTGGCATGATTAGGCCCTTTATTTCACAACATCCATTTTTGCTTCCGTAGCCTCACTGTACATTCGCACGTCCCGGCAACCCCTGTGTTGGGCGTGTTCACGAATCGACCCTCCATATACTTTAAGTGTTAAGACTTCAGTTGGCCGCCCAAGGTTAACCGGGCTTCCAAAAGTATCTTCGCTTCTTCCCTGCTCAGTCCTTTGCAGGCCATAACCTCTTCTTCAGTGAATCCAGGGATTGATTTATCCGGGACAATCCCAGCAACACGTTCACTCTTGACCAAGTAAATCTCCCTATCAAGGACAGTGGAGTATATTTTGACGAAACCCCGTCTCTCGTAATCCTCCGTCGCTTGTCGTGCTTGCAGAACGTTTCTAGTCTTGCGAACGTATTCCGTGGCATCGGATTCAGCCTTATCTTTCACTACTCCGTTTCCAACGGACCACCGGACATGATCAGACCAGATTTGTTTTTCAACGTCGGTAAGGTGATCTTGAAGACTCCCTCCGGGAGCTTGAAGTCTTGTAATTATTTCCGGCTTCAGCCGTTTCAATTCCCCTACCAGGTCAGGAGCCAGCACACCCTTCGGCCCGGCAACTTTCAACAGATCATGATCGACCGATAGTCGGATTCCTTTTTCGTCCAAATCTAAGATCAGCTCATCAACAGTCATAGGAAAAGCTCCTCTTGGTCATTTTTTTCTTCCACCCCCCGGTTTACGCCATTTCTATCCGACACACCGTAACATTCTTTGTTTTTAAAGGAGTTATCCCCCTTATTATCCGTAACATTTGGTGCGCTTGTGTCGCACAGATTGGGCTGTAACTCCTTATTACTCAACAATGTGTCGGATGTTACGGATAGAACCCCCGTATCGGGTAGGTAACGAGAAAAAGCATCCTCAAAATCTTTCTGGTGGTAGCCTTTAGCTGTACAGGCTCCCGTCCTGACAGTCCGGGGTTTTATATCGAACCGTGCAACAAGACTGGCAATCTGTCTTGGGGTGATAGGCTTCCCGTTCCGGTATTCCGGCCAAGGCCGATCTTCTTTCTCTCCCAGAAATGATGCAAGGTCCGCCGATGGTAAGCGGTCGCTGTTTAGCTCCTCGAACGCCTGCCTAGTATCGGTCAGTAATTGGACTGCCCAGCTTTCCTGATCATCTTCCTTGGCAGATAAAGCAATGGCTGATTGCCGTGCTCTCTCCGGCCATTCACCCCCAGCCAGATCAGCAATCGCGAAAAGAGGCCGCCAGTTATCCTGATCACGGTCTCCCAATTGATCCGGCATATCTGGGTCTGAAATCCGGAGAGATTCAACGTGGTCTCTGGCGATTGCGCCACACTGGGCCATGATCCCCTTAAACTTTTCAAGCTCATGGTTCCGGAGCCTCTGGACTTCTTCTCCCCTCGACTTCTTCTTCAAACAAATCCGGATTGCCCGACTCTCGGTCGGCCCCGGTAATCGGCCAATGCCCGCCAGAAGCTTTCCACAAAAACTGCTAAACACTCGCACTTCATTCTGATCACCCTCACACCTCGGGACCTGAGCCGTTTTCCGTGTATATCCACTGTTCACCAAAGCCACCAGCTCATCATTATTTTTAAAACTTTGATCCGTTTCATCAATGCAAAGACTGACTTGGAATTTATCCACCAGCCGGTAGACCGTTGCCGTTGTGAGATTTGCCGCCGCGAATGAGCGCGGGAGCAATTCCCCCACCAACATCAGGAGGGTGCTTTTTCCGCAACCCTTCACGGGGGACTCGACCCTGAGCAACGGAGAAAGATCAAACGCTTCAAGGCACCAGACATGCAGGACCCACAAGGAAACCGCTAACTCGCTCCCTTTGGGCAATACCACATAACAACAAACCTCTTTTGAAATAGCGTTGATCAATTCCCCGAGGTCCACATGCTCCGTGGTTGGCTCAGGGTCGTTAAACTTCAGCGCCTGCCCCTGACCATCGGCACCGGATGCCTTCTCAGACTTAAATGCACGACGGACCATCTCCCCGGCCCCCTGCACCTTGATCTTTTTCAGGCGTTTGGTTAATTCGCTTTGCGCCATGTCCCTATAAACAGGGTCTAAAGAGTAAGCCGCTTCCACAAACCGCTTTACTGAATCAGCAATAAGCCCTGGCGAGGACTCTTCCCCGAGAGCATTCAACCCGAAATCGGATATTAATTGCTCAATGGTCAGGTTTTCGCCGCCATCCCCCGCAACCACGGGCGACGGGGTAAACGACCTCACAGAATCCATAAAAACATTTGACGTATCAACACCATTACTCTGCACATGTCACCGCCTTGTTTGCGTTTAAAACGTCCAACCAATCCACCCCTTTTGCACCGTCGGGGATGGCTATCGGCGGAACTGCGAATCGAACCATCCGGTCTTCTTTCAGTAGTCGCTCTGCAAGCCCCTCTCCGGCTCTCTGTCCTACCCCGTTTGCATCCTTATCCACGGCAACCAATATGTCCCGCGTAGAACCGGGAAGCTCTACGCGCTCTAACAAGGCCGCACTTGAGCAAGCCCAAACAGGCTGGCCATTAGCTAATTCATGAACGGCTAAGGCAGTCTCGATGCCTTCTGCCAAAATAATCGGGGCATCGGGCTGGTGAGGGAAAAGTTGGATGGCTGAGCCGTTTATCGAATCGCAACACTTCGTAGTTTTTCGAGGGATTTCAACTGAAGCCTTCCGAGGTTCATCCGGATCAAGATAGGTGACGTGAAGTCCTGTTAGCTCACCACCACAAAGAAAACGAGCCACCATGGCAGGGTAAATGCCCTCCCGTTGCTTATCAGAATTTGTTGAGCGCAAGCCCGGATGTAATCGCAAAGATTCGGGAACTGGAATTGAAAGGCCGCGCTCCTCTAGGTACCTCTGAATGGTCCCATCATCTTGGATCGTTTCAGACCAAATACGACTAAGCCATTCGCGCTCAGGGGTCCAGTCCCGTGGCTTTGATGCTTGGTAGGGAGGTTTTGATTTTTGACTGAATGGAATAGTTGCCTCGCCAGTCAGGCCGAGGTACTCGCCAATCATTTCCAAACATTGCGGGAAACTCCAGCCATTGACCCATTGCAGGAGTGCGATACCGTCCGGGAATGATCCGCATGTGTTACAGATGCCGCCTCCAGTCTCATTGGCATCGTTAAACATCCTGAAACCGTCTCTACCACCATGAACAGGACAAGGCGTGTGCTTGCCAAGCCGTTCAATGGCGGGTGTCAATTCCGGGGCCAACTCTGAAAGGATGGAGGGCCATTGGCCGGACGCGCAATGTTTAACGACCTGAGCCTCAAGATTTTTCATACTGAGGCGAGCCTCTCGGAATGCCCTGCCCAAATGTTGCTGGCTGTTTGATAGGCCCGGCCACGTTCATTCTGAAATAACCCTCGGGCCAGAATACCAACGCACACGCATTTTAAGACCGGATCAAGCCGATGCCTGGAATGCGGCTTGGAGTTATGGTTTCCCGGATCGCCAGTATTCAGGTCAGAGTTGTTTCGTTTCATGTCTTAATCACCCTTGATTAAAAGTTTCAATTTCGTCCCCGCCGAAATATTTTTCGAGAATGTCCAGCCTGTAATAAACATTGCCGTTGATGGTTGTATAAGGTGGGCCTATCCCTAGAGACCGCCAGTTTGCGGCGGTCTTTGATGCCCAGCCGATCACCACCTTCCCAACATCAGGACCTTTTACAAACAGCGGCTTGAACTCGCCAGAGGCAAACTCAACAATTTTTATTTCGATGCGATTGTTGTTTGCTTGGCGTTTTTTCTTCACCGCTCGCTTCGCCTTCTTTTTGATAGTCTTCTCAGCCACGAACAGGCTCCTCATTTTCAACTGGAAACAATTCGATTTCCCGTTTCCCGAGGGTGTCTGCTAGCTGCCGCTTTTCTTCGGAATTTGGAGTATGTGCCCCGATAATGATTTGTGAAACCTTGGAAGGATGCCACCCAAGTAGCTGGGCGATCTGGTAGCCCTTCCGCCCATCTTGGATGATGGCGCATTTCAATGCGGTGTTGCACATAAGGCAATCCCCCTTGGGAAATAATTATTAATCTACCTACTAAAGGGGGAGTAACCGAGGTAACTGGTTACCTTTTCGCGGAAAAATATCTACAACCCATTGATAGTAAGGGCGAAAAAAATCTCACTTTTTTAGACTGGGGAGGGGTAACCGAGGTAACTGGTTACCTAGGTTACCTGTAGAAAGAAAAGAAGGGTTTGATTACGACTCTTTCGGGGACTTGCCAATGTAGTCGTCTGGTGGGTTGAGATCTATTTGGCGAGATATTTCTTTGGGAGTATTGGTTTCTGGGAGAACTTCCCTCTGTTCGACGGAGGAATCCTCAAATGAGGTCTTAAACATAGCCTGATAACCCCCATCACCGTTGGACCTCAAGGGGTTTTCGTTAATTCCAAAAAGAATTTTTAGAGTTCCCCTCAGGTGGGAAACATAAGCCTTTAAATGTTTTTTTGCTGGGCCTTCTATTTTTTCTTTATTTATAACCCCGTTGGCATGAATCACTTTATATAAAAACTCCCTAGACTTCTTTTTTGGGATAATTTTTTTAAATTCTTCTGGCGAGAATAATTTTGACTGACCTTTGATATTTACTGTAATTCCTTTCGTAGACAAAATTAAACTTACGCTCGCCCAACAATCTGCTAGGCAAAAAATTCTTTGCTTAGGCTCATTTGCCTGGCTAGAGACTATCTCACCCGCCTTACGCTCCCAATTATTCACTGACTTAGGTTGGGGATCTAATGGCCTATTCCCTGCCACATATCTTAAAAATTCTTTGGCTCCTTCAGGGATCACATAACCGTAGCCCTTCCCTTCCAAGCTTTCCAATACAGCATCTTCTCTAGTCCATTCACAAAACTCTTTAAGAGGAAATTCATACTCAAGCTCTGGAGGAATTGAAATGGAATCAAAAATTCTTGATCTGGTTAAATCATTATTTAGGAAGTTTGGATTAGGATGGAACCTGAGAACCATTTTGCTGGAAAATTCTTTATATACCTTCCCTATTAGGCGGTACTGGCTCCCCGGCATTGCATAATAATAATTAGATAGATCATTATCTCTAACCACACCTTCTAATTCCAGAGCAGGTTTATCAAAAAATATCTCTACCAGAACAGACCCCGGTAACTTTTCTCGGCGGGCATAAATTTTTAAAAGTTTTTTATCCACCATACTACGCTCCCTTCTCAACGCGCCTTCAAGGTAAAACGGGCCAAGGCGGTGAAGGTTCCGCCTTTTCGGGAGCTACCCTAGGCCCGCTTTAATTTTACTACCTTGCCTGATTCCTTTGCCCCGGATAAGGATAAAATCCTATCCTCAATCTGCTGAGATGGTTTACGGAGTCTCTCCAAATCTGAAATCATATACCCGGCGGTGGTATCTGAGTTTGAGCCAACCGAGTGATTGACCAATCGTTTGATCACAAACGGGCTAAGGTCAAGTGCCTCCGCCTTGGTAATAAAAAGCCGTCTCAAATCATGACTACAGAACTGAACTCCTGAAGCTTCGATTATTCCATCAATCCCGCTTTGAGGCTCCGTGATATGGCGGCCTTTAACCCGGCTGGGGAAAATATATTTATTGGTGCCGTTGATCTTGATGCGGGCTTTTAATACTTTAAATAGATAATTTGGTATCGGAATCAAAAAAGGCTTATTGTTTTTCGTGTCGAGAAGCGAGATGGATCTTTCCTCTAAATCGACCATTGATTTTTCCAGCGATAAAGCTTCATTGCGCCTTAAGCCAGAAAGCAGGAGAGTCAAAAGGTAATCCCTGACCACTTCACTCTTCATAGCCATTAACGCCTCATACCATTTCGGCAAGTCAGGGTCCCGAATGATCGTTTCCCGACGTTGAACCCGAAACCATTGGCCAGTCTGACCAAGGATTAACACAGGGTTATGCGCTATCAAAGGTTGATCCTCTGGCCCATGATATTTGGCGATACAAAAATTCAATAGGCTTCTCATAAACCGGAATGCCTGGTTCGCCTGAGCATGACCGACGCTATCCCCAAGTTCCTTGTGTTTCAAGGAGACCATATCCCTTGTGATGGACTTAATGGTTCGCCTCCCCCAATCCTTGAAAACCGTATCCATGAACTTTTGATAGTCCTTCACGGTGCGGGCCTTTAAGGTCCGGACAGACAGGAAATCATCAAAGGCTTTTCCGATGGTGACGCTTGAGTGTATTTCAGCCTGTCTCTTCGCTTCCCCAGCCGCTCTTATTTCTTTTAACGATTGATAGCCGCTCCCGACTCTAATATTGGCAGTAATCTCTCCTCGAATCCTTGAGGCGTGCTGGGCATTAACATTGTGGCCGTTCACAATCTCAGATTCCCAGCCAACAGCCTCTTCAATAGTTCTGCCAGCCCGCTTATATCGTATGGAAAAGTATTTCTCTTTGCGACCCTGATATCGCCTTGTTTGCGATTGCCTGAATCGCACGCCAACATACTTGGTTTTCTTCCAGTCGGGCATACAAGGCTCCTGAGGCCACTTAGGGGAAGGTTGAGTTTGTCCCACTCTTGTCCCACCACTGGGAGCAGAAACGGGAAATTCCGGGAAAACCAGAGACCATCAAGGAAACCCTTAAAATGGCCTTAAACTACTACACGGGAAGGATAAGGAAGGTTCGGGAAGATGTCAAGAAATGGCAGGAGGTCGGATTAGAAGTCCGTTGCTCTATCCAGCTGAGCTACAGGCGCAATATTTTATATGGAAGCATTCTATCCCAAAACCGGGTGCTACGAGAATCTCTATTTTGGAAAAAACAAAATAGCTTGAGCCGGGCTCACTTCAACGCTTTCTTGAGTTGCCACCCAACGTTCACTTTCTTGGTGCAATGCCGGAAGATGGCTTCCTTGAAGGGCATCATCTCCACATTGTCGGTCAGGATCCCGGCTTCACTGCAATTGATCACACTGACCGGGAATTCCCGCTTCCAGGTGGTGAACGCCCAGTTGAACCATTGCTTCGATACGGACATCGATTTCAGGGTCGGCAGATTGACTCCGTTCATATCTTCTTCATACACGATATTTTCCTGCTGACGATTCATCATGCCGTCGAGGGTTTCCTCTTCGTTTTCACCCAGCCTGCTATAAATTTTTGTTTTGGGATAGGACAAGTCCTGCCCGAGAAACAGTATGGGATCACACCCCAGTTCAAACGCCAGATGGTACGCCACCGAGAGCACACTGCCGCCGGGGGTCAACGATCCGATTTTTGGAAGCAGGTTGGCAATCTGAGTGAGGATCGGGATATCCGGCGCGTGTTGATGATAAAAAATCACGCCGCCTTCCCAGATGTCGAGCACACGCGGGTGC
>JAJDBH010000091.1 GCA_029261455.1 Nitrospinaceae bacterium | reverse complement strand
CGATGAGTATGGAGGATGTATCGGTTTGATAACGATTGAAGATCTGCTGGAAAAAATTGTCGGTGAAATTGAAGATGAATACGACAGACCGGAGAAAACCTACGAACCCTATGCGGACGGTGGATATCTGGTGGATGGCAGTACAGAAATAAGCGTACTCAACGATGCCCTCAACTGGGATCTTCCCAGTGGAGACTTCGAGACCCTTGCCGGCTTGGCCGTTGATCGACTGGAAAGAATCCCTAACCCCGGCGACCAGCTTCTGGTCGGTTCCTATCGACTCACCGTTAAAGAAGCCAGCAAGCGAAAAATTCAATCCCTTATTATCCGCAAACTTGACCCACCACAGGAAACCGGCACTGATGAAAAAATCCTAGCCTCTTAAATTTTTCTAACCTTTTCCAACTCTTGATAGGCTGATTGAATTTTAAGGAAATTTAGATGAGCCTCATTGACCATATTTTCATCCTCCATCGCCACCCGATCAGGATGACACTGACTGGCTAGTTTGCGGTAGGCTTTTTTGATTTCATCATTAGAAGCATCGGAAGAAAGCCCCAACACATGATAAGGCGTTTTAAAAGGTTCGAGTGAATACTTCGCTCTGATTACGTTATGCTGGTCGTAGGATAACCCCAACTCCAATCCAATTTTTTTTATCAGGGATTGAGTTTCGGCACCTAAATCATTCCCAACCAATGTAATCTGATAGCATAAAGCCAGAAGCAAAAGATTGTAATTATTTTGGCAGGATTCTTTATATTCCTTCACATATCGTTCAATATCCGGTTTTTTGGACTCGACTTCCTTGATCAAGCGATCTAAGGATTTGAAGTCTGAAGAACCATAACCCAGGTTCTTCATAAAAAAATTATGGATCACACTCAATTGTTTCGGGGTCAATGCACCCGACTCCCCAGCAACGCGCGCTAGAATGACGACCATGCATGTAATAAATTCACCCTGCTGGATAATGCCGGGCAAACTTTCCTGCAGATTTTTCTGGAGTTTTTTACCCAAAAAATGTTCAATAGTCCCGCCGATAACAGCACCTAAAGGACCGCCACGTAAAAAACCTAAACCTGCACCCATCCACCAAGACATATGAAATTTATTCGCAAATTGAAAACGGGCACTATACCACAAACAGAGCAACGCGCTCGCTGTGCCAAAAGCCCAAATAATAAGAGAAAGAACTGCCCACTGGAGGAAACAGTTAATGATCAAGCACATTGTTATGTTTAAACTGGCAGAAAAAAATCAGGAAAGCCTGGATCAGGCCATGACAGCCCTCAACAGCTTGAGAGGGAATATAGAAACCTTAAAGTTTTTAGAGCTGGGAAATGATTTCTTAGGCTCTGAAAGGAGCTACGATATCGTCCTTACAGCATTTTTTGATGACCGTGAAGGATTAAAAACATATGCGGGCCATAAAAACCATTTACCCGTAGTAGACAAAATGCGCTCACTCTGCTCCTCATCCATCGTTGTGGACTACGAAACGGAATAACATCGGCCTTAGCTTTCTCAGTAAATTCCCGTTTTTTATGCCATCTGGGCAAATAAAATCTTGTACTTTATTTACCCAAGTGCTAAAGTTCAAGGAATTTTTATCCAGCCATGGATAAGATGCAAAGGATTTTGAGTTACCTTCCCGAATAAATGCATCATAAGAGTTCCCTTAATAATAGGAGATTCGGCATGGCAACGAAAAAAAAAGCAGCAAAAAAAGTCGTTAAGAAGACTTCTGCAAAGAAGAAGGTTACCGCAAAAAAAAAGGTAGCAGGCAAAAAGAAGGTAGCCGTTAAGAAAACAGTAAAACCTGCCATAAAAGCCGTTAAGAAAAAGGCTGCTAAGAAAACTGCGGCCAAAAAAGCATCTCCAAAGAAGAAAGTCAATGCACCAGCTGCAAAGAAAACAGTAAAGGTAAAAAAAGCCAAAGTTTCGCCTGCAAAAAAAACAACAGTAAAAAAGAAGGCCACATCCTCAAAAAAAGCCAGCACCAAATCGGGTAAGTTACACCTGACAAAACAGGTGCGCCCTAAGTTAGACCCTGCAGTTCTTAAAATCCGCGAGCGGCTTATTGTAAATCGAGCTGAATTACTAAAAATGATTCAGGCTTCACAGTCTGTCGAGCGTGATGCTGGGGATTTAACTTTTAGCAACGAAATTGACCTTGCCTCAAGTCTTGAGGGGAGGGAAATGATTTTTCAACTAACCAGCCGGGATCGCAATGAGCTAAAGTTAATTGAAGAAACCTTGTTCAGAATAAACAATGGTAGTTACGGCGAATGTGAATCCTGCGAAAAGAAGATCACTCTAAAACGCCTGCAAATTATGCCGTTGACGTCTTTATGCATTGAGTGTCAGGAAGCCGCTGAGAACCTTTAACAGCAAGCTCACTGACCGTGGCACTTTTTGTATTTCTTACCACTTCCACACGGGCAAGCATCGTTTCGACCGACTTTTTCTTCATCGCGCCGAACCGTTACCGGTTTTTCTAGTGGGTCTGAATTCCCCCTGTGTTCCACAACTTTCTGGGGTTTGCTTACTAACTCTTCAGGCGCTTCCACTTCCTGATTAACCTGAACTTTGAACAAGTATTCCGTAGTCTCTTCTTTAATGCGTGCCATCATGTTACTGAACAGGTCAAAGCCTTCCTTCTTATATTCCGTCAAAGGGTTTTTCTGAGCATAACCTCGCAAACCAATTCCTTCTTTGAGATGATCCATGCCTAGAAGATGATCTTTCCAGAGCGAATCCAAGATCTGCAGCATAATGACTTTTTCAACGTGCCGCATGAACTCGGGGTCAATGCCCTCTTCCTTTGCTTTGTAGGCCTGAGTCACCGCCTCCATGACAGCATCATGAAGCTTCTCTCTATTACAATGCTCCAATTCAAGCGTTGTATTCCCTTGAAGAAGTAACTCATGCTCGCCAGATTTTTCAATGTGAACCCCAAACTGCCTTTCCAGCAACTCATTCAAACCTTCAATATCCCATTCTTCAGGATATATTTTTTCATGCGCAATATCAGCCAGAGAATCATCCACCACCTCTTCGGCCATATCCAGAAGGACTTCTTTACCATTTTCCGTATTGATGATTACCCGGCGCAAAGCGTAAAGCACCTCTCTTTGCCGATTCATAACATCATCATATTCGAGAAGATGTTTACGTATATCAAAGTTATGCGCTTCTACTTTTCTCTGTGCATTTGCAACCGCCTTAGAAACCATGGAATGCTCAATGGGTTGGCCATCTTCCATTCCCAACCGGGCCATCAAAGGAGATATTTTATCTGATCCAAAAATGCGCAGTAAATCATCCTCAAGACTGAGATAGAAACGGGAAGACCCCTTGTCCCCTTGCCTACCAGAACGTCCTCTCAACTGGTTATCAATACGACGACTTTCATGCCGTTCAGTTCCAAGAATATGGAGGCCACCCAATTCAGGAATACCCTCACCCAAAACAATATCCGTACCTCTGCCAGCCATATTGGTAGCAATGGTAACGGCTCCGGGTTGCCCCGCCTGTGAAATGATTTCTGCCTCTTGTTCATGATGTTTGGCATTCAAAACACTGTGTTTAATACCAGCCTTTTTCAGCTTCTTGCTCAAAAGCTCTGATCTTTCAATAGATATCGTACCCACCAGAACAGGTCTCTTGATTTCATTTAATTCCTTAATTTCTTCGATAGCGGAATCAAATTTTTCCATTTCGGTTCTAAATATCACATCCGGATAATCTTCCCGAATCATGGGCTGATTTGTTGGAACGACAACAACTTCGAGTTTATAAATTGAACTAAATTCTTCAGCTTCGGTATCTGCGGTCCCAGTCATGCCACCCAGTTTGTCATACATGCGGAAATAGTTTTGGAAAGTGATGCTAGCGAGGGTTTGGTTTTCGTTTTCAATTTTAACGCCCTCCTTCGCCTCCAAAGCCTGATGCAATCCATCACTGTAGCGTCTACCCGACATCATGCGGCCGGTGAATTCATCGATGATAACAACTTCTCCATCCTTCACCACATAGTCCACTTCGTTTTTGAATAACCCATGCGCCTTAACCGCCTGGTTAAGACAATGAAGTGTTTCAATGTTATTCGGGTCGTAAAGGTTATCCATACCTAATAATTTTTCCATGAGGACAATGCCTTCATCCGTCAAGGCTGCAGACTTAGCTTTTTCGTCAACCAGATAGTGTTCGTCCTTTTTTAACTGAGGAACAAGCAGGTTCACCTTATAATACTTGTCGGTAGATTCCTCCGCCGGCCCGGAAATGATCAAAGGAGTCCGAGCCTCATCAATCAAAATGCTGTCCACCTCATCCACAATGCCAAAGTTCAGTTCACGCTGAACCATTTGCTCTCGCGAGAACTTCATATTGTCTCGAAGGAAATCGAATCCGAACTCATTATTGGTGCCATAAAGCACATCTGCGGCATAGGCCGCCTTTCTATCCTCCTCAGGAATATCGTGATAGATCATGCCCACGGACAAACCTAAAAACGTGTAGATCTTCCCCATCCACTCGCTATCACGGGTGGCCAAATAGTCATTAACCGTTACGACATGCACACCTTTTCCAGACAAGGCATTCAAGTAAACCGGCAAAGTTGCCATAAGGGTTTTGCCTTCGCCTGTTTTCATTTCAGCTATTTTTCCTTCATGCAGAACCACTCCACCTATAATCTGCACATCAAAATGACGCATACCAAGAACCCGCCAACTAGCTTCACGAACAACAGCAAACGCTTCGGGAAGAATTTCATCTAAGGTAGCACCATTGGCCAGCTTGTCTTTCAGCTCTGGTGTTTTGGATATAAGCTGATCATCAGACAGTGCCTTGATTTCATCCTCCAAGGCGTTCACGGCATCCACATAACCATGAATTCGCTTAATCTCACGGTCGTTACGGGTACCTATAAGTTTTTTGATTAAACCAAATACCATCTTAAGTCCTAGGTTAATTTACAAATTGGAGTTTAAAAATAATACAGAGAACTTCAGACCCTGGCCATCAAGACCAAACCCTCGCAAACTAGAATGCATACAGAAAAGTTCTGGATATCGGTGGGGAAAAGTGACTGCGATTCAATAACCGCCAAAGGACAACCTACTCTTCTAAAATATAGTTCTTGGGACTGACTGGTACACCGTTGAGCAATACTTCATAATGGAGATGAGGCCCTGTACTCCGCCCGGTATTTCCAACCAGCGAAACAACCTGTCCACGCTTGACACGGTCTCCCACTTTAACAAGATGCTTGGAGTTATGACCATAACGGGTAACAATGCCATAACCATGGTCTACCTCAACCAGATTCCCATAACCATACTCTCTGCCTTCGACCACCACTACACCATCTGCAGTAGCACGAACCGGAGCCCCGTTTCGAGCCGCGATATCCCAGCCTTCATGTTTTTCTCTCAAACCTGTAAAGGGAGATTTTCTAAAACCAAAGCTGGAAGTCACCCAGCCACGAGTCGGCCAGATTGAAGGAGTTGAAGAAAGAAAAGATTTTTGATTCTTAAAGAAGTCATCCAACTCCTGAAAACTGATACTCTGAAATTTTGCCTGCCTGCCTAAATGATCCAGTCCATTAGATAAACGATCGACCATGCTGGCAGCACCTCGGCCCATAGCTGTCGTGAAGCTGTTTGTGCTCAATCCATATGGCCCGCCAACACCCCAGTTTTTTTCAACTGATTTTGGGGAGTTTTCCAGAGCTGTAATGACCCGAAGCTTCTTCTCAAAACGTTCCAACCGGGCCATTTCTGTTTCAAAGTTTTTTACTTGCTGTGCAAATTTTTCTACTTGGATTTTACGGATTTTAGAATCCCGGCGAAGCTTAACCAACTCGGTTTCACTACCTTGTAATCGTAAATACTGCTGGGTAAAATAAAATGTAGACCCCAGAAACCCAATTAAAACAACAAAGGACACTAAAACGCCAATCTTTACAACACGTTTCGGCAGGCGCATCTTTTTGGGAGCGCCCGATGTTCCAGGGAAAAGCACTATGGTTACTTCATCCTTACCCACGTTGTCTCCTTGACAGCTGTTATAAATACACGCAATCCTTTGAACTATATCGCTTAAAGCCCTTATTTGTCAATAGTTAAATCAGCCGGAGCCTAGAGCGAAACAAACCCGAAACATCAATTTTCAGTTTCTGTGTAAGTTGTTTTAAAAGCCCCCATAAGATTTAGTTTTCAGGTCTTATTTTCTCTCGCGCCTGGATATGATTTGGGTTGATCGACAATACCTGCCTAAAAAATTCTTGGCCTTTTTGGACGTTTCCGCTTTCCTCTTGGAGCAGACCAAGACTAAATAAAGCGGGTACCTGACCATTGACATCATCGATTTGCTGGTAAATCTTCAACATTTTTTCAAAGCCGACAATCGCTCCTGCCAAATTTCCTTTATCATAATCAGTAAAAGCATTCTGCCGAAGAGATCGAGCAAGGACTTTTCCATAGCCCCAAGACGCCACGCCTTCCTTTAAAGAATCTTTATATTCCTCTTCAAACCGTTGCTCTTCACCCATCTTTTCAAAAATTTTCTTTAGGTTGAAAAAAAACATCAACTCTTTCGGATTAGAACGAATTGCAGTTCTGGCTTTTACCAATGCATCCTGAAAGTGTTTGCCATTAACAAGAGCAGCCGCCCAGTTATTCCAAGCCAAACCATTTTGAGGATCTAATTCTGTGGCCCGCTTAAACAACTCCACAGCCTTTGAATCTTCGTTCTTAGTGTAATAAAGGAAGCCCAACGCATACCAAACAGCAGAAGATTTTTCGTGAGACTGACGGTACTCGTTCAAAAAATTTTCAGCTTCGTCAAGTGCCTCGATTGCACTCCAGGCCTTCACCATGTTGCGAAAAATATAGCCGCGTTCGGTTTCACCTTCAAGAACTGACTTATAAATTTCCAAGGCCTCTTTAAATTTTCCCTGAGCAATATAAATATCGGCTTTGGCTTTTGCGGGCAATTGAAAACTGTCAGCATCAGGATGTAGTTGAGCCTCAGTGTTTACTGGACCAAGGACCAGCATCAAAAAAACTGAAAAGAAACAAATCGTAGGATAGGACTTCATTTAAGCCCCTTCTTATTGGGAGGAAAGTTTGCGATTAAAAAGCAGGCTCAAAGTCTGAGGATTCCGCTTCGGGTGGTATATCCTTACGGGAACTTCTATTAAAAAATCGTGTGTACTGGCCTTCAAAGTCTAAGAATATTTCGCCAATGGGACCATTTCTTTGTTTACGAATCAGGATTTCCGTTTGACGCGGATCGTCTGATTCGGGGTTATATACAACATCACGATAAATAAACATAACCACATCCGCATCCTGCTCAATGGAACCCGATTCACGAAGGTCCGATAAGAGAGGTCGCTTATCCGTCCGGCTTTCTACAGCACGACTCAACTGCGAAAGAGCTATTATTGGAGCATTGATTTCCTTGGCCAAAGCCTTGAGCCCTCGTGATATTTCCGAGACCTCCAATTGCCGACTTTCTGTACCACTTCGCCCTTGCATCAACTGCATATAGTCGATAATAATCAGCCCAAGAGGCTGCTCAGCGGCAAGTCTGCGAGCACGAGCACGCACATCCAAAACAGATAGCGCCGGACTGTCATCTATAAATAATTGCGCTTCCGCAAGTTCCCTACCCGCGTCATGCACTTTAGGCCAATCACTCTTGGCTAGATAACCTGTACGAACCTTGGAAGAATCTACTTGTGCCTTGGAGCATAAAAGGCGCATCCCCAATTGTTCTTTAGACATTTCAAGACTGAAAAAAGCAGTTGGGAGTTTTTTATGCAGAGAAACATAACGGGCGATATCCAGAGCAAAGCTGGTTTTACCCATACTGGGTCGTGCCGCTATTATAATAAGATCCGACTTTTGAAAACCTGCTGTCATGCTATCCAAGTCGGCAAACCCTGAAGGCACACCGGTAACCATTCCCGGTTCCTGGGCAAGTTTTTCCAGGTCTGACAAACCCTGTTTAATAATTTCGGGCAGTTTGTAAAAACTTTGTTTGGTTCTTTTTTCCGAGATCTCAAAAATAGACTGCTCGGCTTTATCAAGCAGAGTGTCTACGTCATCGTTGTCACTGTAACCACTGGAAACAATCTCTGTTGCAGTTTCAATCAGATCCCGGAGAATTTTTTTTTCGCGGAGGATTTTAGCGTGGTGGACCACCGCCGTGGAGGTGGGCACAAAATCTTCAAGTAGGGTCAGATATTCTATACCACCCACTTCTTCCAACTCATTTTTCCGCTTGAGCTTATCAGCCAATGCAAGAACGTCTATCGGCTCGTTGGCTTCAAACTGCTCCCGCATTACGGAAAATATTTTTTTATGGGTGGACTTATAGAAGTCCTAAGCTCTCATAACTTCAAGAGCTTTGGCAATAGCATCTTCGGAGTGCATGCAGGCCCCTAGAACTCTTTGCTCCGCCTCCTTATTATAAGGAGGTAACTTATTCAGAGAAATGTCGGTCAGGGCATTAGCCATAATTCTTTCAGGACAAAAGGGTTATTCTTCAGCTTCCCCTTTAGCGTCCCCTTCCTGTTCAACTTCCGGTGCAGGTTCAGCAGGTACGGCAGCTTCTGCAGCTTCTGCAGCCTCCTGTTCTCCTTCGACAACAAGTTTGATCTCTGCTGTCACTTCTGAATGAAGTTTTACAGGAATTTTATATTCTCCGGCTTTTTTAATCGGCTCGGCAATCTGAATTTTACGCCGATCAACTTCCACCCCCTGGCCTTTGAGTAAATCAGCAACTTCCTGCG
>JAJDBH010000090.1 GCA_029261455.1 Nitrospinaceae bacterium | reverse complement strand
TTTGTCAGTACACTCTCAAACTAAACTGAATACTGTGGCACGACAGTTAAATGAGCGACCACGTAAAACATTAAACTTTGAGACACCAGCTAAACGATTTAACGCATGTGTTGCATCGACCGGTTGAGAACGCCGCCGATTGCAGCTACTGGTGACTTCCGTATCATTAAACGATTGAAGCCTGCCTCGCACTACTTCAAAGATTACGGAACAAAAAAAAGAAGTGGTTTTCGAAGGTTAAGGTTTTAGTGCACGAAAGGAAAGAAACGTCATGTCATCGTGGGGAGGCACGTTTTCTGTAAACCGCAGGATTCCCTGTTGCAGATGAGAAATGAGTTCCTCTGGAGAGCTTTGAGCTTCTTGTTCTAAAATAGATGAAATGCCGCTGAAATCGAATTGTTGTTTATTCTTATTTTGAGCCTCAGTCGCTCCATCACTATAAAGCAGTCCTATATCTCCCGGATTTAAAATGACCTGCTCTTTTTGATATTTGGTATCGGGCAAGATACCCAGAGGAATTCCCCCGTTAAGACCATGTTGAGAAATTACTCCTTCATAATTCCGGATCACGAGGGGGAAGTGTCCGGCATTAGCAATCCACATTGTTCTATTATCGATATCGAGGGTTATGTATGTGGCTGTAGCGAACATTCCGTGGCTGGATCTTTTGTAAAGTGTGTTATTTATTATCTGCATCACTCGATCTGGCTCGGATTCTTTCTGTGAAATGTGTCTGAAATCGCTCAAGAGTTGCGCCATGTGAAGAGCTGCCGATACCCCCTTACCGGAAACATCACCCAATACCAACCCAAGGTGACCGTTTTGCAGTGGAATGAGGTCGTAAAAATCTCCTCCAACAAACCTTGAAGGAACGGTCACCGCTCCAAATTCGTAATTCAAATATTCAGGGAGCTCCTGCGGTAAAAATCCTTGCTGTACCTGGGCCGCAAAGTTGAGTTCGCTTTCCATTCGTTCTTTGTCTGCCGTTAAATGGGTTACCTCCTCAATATGTTTTTTCAAATTGTCACGCATATGAATATAAGAATCCGCTAGCCTTCCTATTTCGTCACCCGTCTTGATTTCTGGAATAGGGACATCTAGGTTTCCCCCCGCAATTTCATCCGTCACCTTGGATAAAACCCGAATGGGTTTGGTGATCGATCTGGAAATCCAAATGACACAAATTAGCAGAAACATTAATCCCACTGTCGAGATTAAAATTACCCGGTTGGTAATCCGATGCATATCCCCAAAAGCATCGTTTTCGGGGAAAACAACGGCCATGGACCATCCATTTGTGGTTAGGGGATGGAAGAACACCCATGATTTTTGACCGGGAATTAGAGATGTGTTGGTTAAGACACCCATATTACCGTTGACCATCTCGCTTCCAATGTTTTTTAGAGAAGGGTCACCTAGCTTCTCCGCAAGGGTGAAAATGGTTTCGTTCATTATGAAGCTTTCCTGCGGATGGGTAATGAAAACCCCGTTCTTGGATATCAAAAATGCAAATCCGGTTGGCGTGATTTTCATAGAGGTTAAGATTTCGGTAAGCCATGACAAGGAAATGTCAGCAGTGACAACGCCAAGAAATTCTTTTTTGCCCTTTGTCTCCCTATAAAAGGGCGCTGAATATGTGGCCATGATGATATCCCCGGCACCTTCATCAAAAAAGGGCTCCGTCCATTGGGGAGAATTATTTTCTTTGGGGAGTCGATACCAGTCCCACGAAAAATATTTGTAATTTTCTCCACCAACATAGGTGAAATTTATTTTTCCATCTTTCTTGAAATAATAGGGGGCGAAATACTCGGAACTGTTTTCGAATTTAAAAGGTTCAAAGGCAATGGTCGAACCATATATTTCTGGGTTGTTTTCAACTACTTGGCGGGTCAGTTTAAGGACATCGTCTTTCTTAAGGGGAGAGTGTTCCAGGGAATATGCAATATGTTGAGGAACTTTTTCCACTGCCTTGAGAATGGACTCGATTCTATATAAACTCGAAAAAGCTAGATTTTCTGCGTTTTCTCCAATGCTCTCAAACTGGAGTTCGCGGAATAAGGTATGGTTATGTTGAGCAACGAAAACCAGTATCAAGGTGACTGTCCCACAAATAAGAGAGATCAGTTTAAAAGCAATTCCGCGATTTTTCATTTAGTTGAGAAAACCCTCTTATTTGTTCACCTAGGAGCGAGCTGCCTCCAGATTCTCAAAAATCTTTAATTTCGGGAGATTGTACAGCATGTAACACTATAATTTGTTATTTTCGGTCTTTTGGCCGGAAGCACAAATTATGCAGAATAGTTCTCACTTAATGTGTTTCCTGTCAACTGAATGTGGACTATTTGCGCTAAAAAGCTAAGAGATACTTTCTGTCAAACTTTCTTTAGACGAATGACCGTTTCTGGCCGAAAGCGGGCATGCAGAAATAAAGAAATCCATATCTCATAAGACATGCTCTGTACATTTATTTGTTCAGCTCAAAATCATTCTGCTAGCTGAACTGTATATGAACGAATGAAACCGGAGGAGCCGGGGATTGGAAGGCGGACTGGATATCTTTTTCCCGGTAGCCCAGCTTCCGAAGTGGTTTCAAGGAGGCGAGAACTTCCTCCCGAGTGACATAGGCCACAGTGTCAGGTACACCTCGGCTACTTAGGTTTTTAGCCAGTTGGGCAATTTGCTTTCTTTGCTTTTTGGGTGTTCCCTCCATGGCCGGGTAGTTGAGCTTACCGGAGTAGGGACTGCGATAAACAGTGTTGAGAGCGTTGAGTGTGCCGAGCATCAGGATGTCTCTATCCCATGGAGCCATACTTGCCACCTGAGGGTGGTTTTGCACCAGGTCGACCAAGCTGACGACTTCAGCCTCGAGGTCTCTTCCCACAAACTGATTCTGGTATTCACGGGTAACCTCGGTGAATCCAAGAGACCGGCCTATGTTTTCAAGTAGGGGAAAGTTCACCATGAACGTGTATTGTCCGCCGTATAAATTGAAATAAGGTCGTCCTTCCTGATTAAGATCTTTCACTTCTTTCATGCCGTAGTCAAAACTGGTGTAGCCAAAATTCCCCGGTCCTAAAAGTTCTTTGGCTTTTTTGATCGCGGCAAAAGCCCCTGTATTGATGGGCATGGGTATTTCATCTTTGAACTCTTCGGCGTGAGCTTTTAAGATTTCGGCAAAAGGCCAGTCATCCAGGTTCACTCGTTGAAAGTCCCGCTCCCAGTAAATGGTGTCGAGAAAGTTGGGATGCTCGGCGAGTTTTTCCAGATCTTTGTTTTGAAATTGTTCAAGGAAAGCGTCAGACCCGCCAGGCAATGCCCCCGCTTTGAGAAAAGGGCAAAGGTATTCCTCATAATAAAGTCCCTGATGCTTTAGCAAGACTTTGGTTGCCAGGTCATCCCAGATTTCGTTGGTGATAATTTTTGCTACGGAGTGTGGTCGAAAACAGTCGAGATGTTCGGCGTGAACGCGTACTGTAGAAAATTTACCAGCGTGTTCTTGTAGACGGGGGTTGGCCCGCACGCCTTTCAGGATTTCTTCGGATTCATCGCAAAGGATGTAGTAGACATGAGGATAGACTTCTTCATCGCTGTCTATTTCGCGTAAGCGACTGAGAAAACACGCGGCCAGATTGCCATTGCCCACACCCCATTCCTGCACCCTCCACTTGTCATTTTCAGGACGCTGTTGGTTTTTAGCCTGGGCATAAAAATCGTTGGCGAGCGCGTGAGCCAGACGGTAGTCGAGACTCACATAAGTCTGAAAATGGTTGTGAATTTCGGGGCCCTTGATGCCATAGAAAATGGAATTGACATGGGTGGCCCAATAATCTGATGGCTTGAATTCCCCAAGCGCAACCATGTTTGGATGGGTCATGATGAAATTTCAGGGGTGGCTATTTGGGGTCCTCATTGGCATCCGCCAATGTTTCCATGCCGGGCGCATTTCCTTCCATATCGCCGCCGCCAGCGTATTGGCTGGTTTGAGAAACTCCACCGGGAATATTTGATGGGTTGTTTCCGCCTTCTGTTGCAACAGGAGCGGGCTCGTTCAACAACGTCTCATATTTTCTGTAGGCTTCCTGCGAGTCTTCCATTAATCCGACTTCTTTATAGCAATTATACAGGCTGAACCAGGCCCCAACGTCTTGGCCGTTCAGACTCACCGCTGTTTTGAATGATTTGATTGCGGCTTCAGGTCGTCCCATATTGGCGTAAAGAGTGCCCAGATTTGTGTGGGGTAGAGAATAGTCAGGAGCAAGTTCGCTGGCTTTTGTGAAAGCCTTGATAGCATCGTCAACCATATTGACTACGGAATAACAACTCCCCAGGTTGCAGTAGGCTTGTGTGTCTTTCTCATCGATATCGACCACGACGAGAGCAGCGTCAATGGCTTCTTCATAGCGTTCAGCATGAAAATAGGCATTAGATAGAGCGGCACGCAGTTCTTTATCTTCCGGGTTAAACATCAACACTTTTCTGAGCGCGACGATTTCTTTGTCGTAAAGTTTGAGCATGTCATACGCCGCCGCAAGGTTGGCATAGGCCGTTGTGTCTGTAGGGTCGAGCTCAATAACTTTTTCAAACGAGTTCGCTGCGTTTGAGTACATGTCCCGAAGTAAATAAAGGCCTCCGAGGTTGAAGTGGTTTTCTGCATCATTAGGGTCTAGTTCGCAGGCACGGTTCAGCTCTATCATGGCTTCCTCTTCATGATTGAACAATACATATGCGGTGCCGAGAAGTTTATAGACCTTGGAATCTTTAGGCCTTTTATTACGAATCGCCAAGAGTTGTTTGATGGCATCTTCATAACTGGCACCATCAATCATCAAGGTGGCCATTTCTATCTGAAGATCCAAGTTGTCGGGGTCGGCTTTTAGTTCTTTATTGACCTGACGGGTTTTTTTTGTGATTGCCATTTCCCGCTTGGTCTCTTCAGGGTCGCGGACACCCAACTCTTCAAAAATCTCCGGATCGATTTTCATTTTGATCCAGTCTGTCGGTTTGCCTGCGTCAGCCATATTGGTTCGCTCTCTATATAGAAGGTTCTGGATTCAGTTGTCTAGATTTGTGATGCCTAAATTCTAGGTCATCCCTCTCTACCTGTCAACTACTAGGCGTAGGGCTAATGTGCAATATCTCGTTTGGCTGGAAAAGAGTTGTCTCGGCGGTAGTTAATAGCCTGAGTGTGATGCTAGGGGCTTACTGTAGTTTTAGCCATATTGAGAATTTCTTCTTTGCCGTAGTGGTCGAGGTAGAGCAGGAAGTGCTCGCGCGATAGATAATTCCATATAGTGCGGGAGGGGAAGGTGTCTTCAATCACCGAGTCGAAATGCTCGTAGACCTCCATCACCTCGTCCCGAGGCATTCCTGCATCGATATCGAAATCGAACACGATAGCCATATCCCGATCGGGATCGTGAATGATGCGGTCGATTTTGAATTTGCCCGGATTGTGGTAGATGGCGGAATCCTTTTCCAGAGCGAAGATGGATTGCCCGACTGAATGGATGGTGCCGGTGCCGACTTCCGAATTTTCTACGGTGAACTGGATGGTGTCCTCCGCTTCTTCGCGTTCTTCTGTGGGGAACCCGAAAAACAGGTAGAGATGGTTCCAGATACCGGCATCAGAACTATTTTTCAGCACGCTCCGTTCTGTATCCTGATCGCAGCCTTTATCGATGATTTTGAGGATGCGGTCGTTAGCGCTTTCCAACCCGAAAAACAGCATGAGGAATCCCGCCTTATAGATATCTTCAAATAGCTCGGGAGTTTCCTTATCCCCAGATTCAAACTTGAGCATTCCCAGTGAGCGCATTTCAACACCTTGTTTCAAGATGGCTTTAGACATGCGGTTGAAGGCATTGGGGGAGATGGCTTCGTCGGAAAATGTGAAATATTTGGTGTTGTATTTTTTCCCGAGCTGGCCGAGTTCTTCCGCTACCCGGGATTCATTTTCTTTGCGGTAATAGGAATCGTAGATAAAACTATGTGTGCAGAACGTGCATTTCCCCCAATAACAGCCACGGCTAGACATATAGGGCAGTACCGGATAGGGCATTAAATATTTATCCAGTGGCAACTGGTCGAAGGTCGGGCACACCAAATGCTCATAAGGCAGAGCTTCGGCCTTAGGATTATGAATCACCTTTTGCTCTTCCATATAGATCAGGTTGGGCACGGTTGTCAGAGGCTTGTCAGCTTTGAGGTGGCTTACCAGTTCTTCCAACGGTTTCTCACCTTCAGAGACGATGGCACTGTGAAAAAATTCTTCGAACAAAGCCTGCTTGTTATCGAGCAGGTCGGCATGACGGTTGAACACGCTCCCGCCGATGACGATATGCAAATGTTCAAACTTTTTGCGCAACAGCCGTGCCAGTGTCAGGCCGGGGATGACTTGCCCTATATGGATGATGGATATGCCGACGAGTCCGTAATCGTTCCAGACAACTTTTTCCAGCAGGTATTTTTCATACATATATATGAAGGGATTTCTCACCGTATCTGCTGTGGCTGAGAGAATGCCGGAAAGGTTCTCTTCCGGATTACCCATCATGAAAAATGAGTCCAGGTCCAGCCGACTGGGGAAGTGAGCGTAGGAAATGAGCTTCATGGCAATTTTCAGCGTGGTGTAGGCTTTCTTATAGGTGTCAAACTGGAAGAAGCGTTCTTCATCGCGCATAACATTTTTTGCGTCTTCGATTTCGTTGAGAACGGAGTCTAGAAAACCGGTATCCGCCAGAATATCCCGATATACAGTTTTGACTTCCTGTTCATCGGTTGTGTAGGCCGGGGCCGATAGCCGTTGTCGCACAATTTCTACACAGTGTGTCAGATACTCGCGTGACAGGAAAACCTCATAACATTCTATATTGAAATCGAACTGGTCCACCTCATGGCCTTTAGATTCCAGATGGGCCTTCAAGGTAGGCAGGGCAAGATAGGGCTGGCTGGGGTACCACTGCGGCGGA
>JAJDBH010000089.1 GCA_029261455.1 Nitrospinaceae bacterium | reverse complement strand
GACTGGAGGCCATGCTTATTGTGGTCGATAAGGATCACTCGCTCTTGCTTTCTGGAACGGGGGATGTCATCGAATCCGATGATGGGATTTTGGCCATCGGTTCTGGAGGAATGTTTGCCACCGCCGCCGCCAAAGCACTAGTGCAACACAGCGATCTTTCGGCCCGACAAATCGTAGAAGAATCGATGAAGATCACCGAGTCGATCTGTATTTATACCAACTCGCATTTAACGCTTGAGGAATTGTAGTTCATGAATGACACAGCATTAGCCGAACCCGCATCTCTGGATGCTAGCGATACCTTCATGGCATCACTCACTCCAAAACAAATTGTTACGGAGCTGGATAAGTTTATCGTAGGACAAACCAACGCCAAGCGAGCAGTGGGCATTGCCCTGCGCAATCGCTGGCGTCGGCTACAGCTCCCCGATTCTCTTCGCGATGAGGTGGGTCCTAAAAATATTCTCATGATCGGCCCAACGGGAGTGGGTAAGACAGAAATCGCCCGTCGACTGGCAAAGCTTTCCAAATCCCCTTTCATCAAAGTCGAGGCTTCCAAATACACCGAAGTGGGTTATGTCGGTCGCGATGTGGAATCCATGGTCCGTGATCTGGTGGAATTATCAAAAAACATGGTTAAAGAAGAAATGGAAGCCACCTTTCGTGAACAGGCTCGCGACCTCGCCATAGAAAAATTATTGGATTTGCTTCTTCCTCCTCCTGCGGGAATGCAAGGAAAACCCGGCTTCAACTTGGATTCAAACGGCAAACTGCATTACGAGCAAACTCGCGAAAAGTTTGCGCAGATGCTGAAGGAAGGCAAACTCGATGATCGCGAAGTAGAAATCCAGGTACGAGATAAAACTCCAACAATCGTCGACATGAATGCTGGAGCGGGAATGGAGGAAATGGGCAACAACATTAAGGACATGCTCGGTTCCATTATGCCGCAGAAGACCACAAGTAAAAAACTGAAAGTTCCAGATGCGTTCAAGGTTCTTTGTCAGGAAGAGGCTGAGAAATTACTCGACCAGGATATAGTCATGCAGGAAACCATGAAACGTGTCGAACAAAACGGAATCATCTTCATTGATGAAGTAGATAAAATAATTGGTCGCCAATCAGGTGGAACCAGTGGACCCGATGTCTCTCGCGAAGGAGTGCAACGTGACCTTCTGCCTATCGTTGAAGGCTCGTCAGTCAACACCAAGTACGGCATTGTTAAAACCGACCACATTCTTTTCATCGCGGCAGGGGCATTCCACTCTGCCAAACCGTCTGACTTGATCCCGGAATTTCAGGGCCGTTTCCCCATCCGTGTTGAACTGGACTCTCTGACTAAAAGTGATTTCATCCGCATTCTTACAGAGCCTGACAACGCTTTGGTCAAGCAATACACAGCATTGCTGAAAACAGAGAACGTCAACCTGAGTTTTAAAGAGGATGCCATTGACCAGATTGCTGAGATGTCCGCTTTGGTCAATCAACGCACAGAAAACATCGGAGCACGGCGACTTCAAACCATCATGGAAAAATTTCTCGAAGAAATTTCTTTTGAGGCACCCGATCTGGAAGAAAAAAATATAACGATTGACGCTGATTATATTCGCGAAAAACTAAAAGACATTATTCAAGACGAAGACTTGAGCCGATATATTCTTTAGCAAAAAATCACACTATGCAAAAACTTATTCATAAAGCAGAAATCCTTCTAGAAGCTTTGCCTTTTATCAAGAGCTTTTACGGTAAAACCATCGTCATCAAATACGGCGGTAATGCCATGGTATCGGATGACCTCAAGGAGAATTTCGCCCTTGATATCGTCATGATGAAATACATCGGCATCAACCCCGTAGTGGTTCACGGGGGCGGCCCGCAAATTGACAAAACCCTCAAGGCACTGGGAATTCAATCGAAGTTTGTTGAAGGACAACGTGTGACCAGCAAGGAGACCATTGACGTAGTAGAAATGGTCTTGGGCGGAAAAGTAAATAAGGAAATTGTTTCTCTGATCAACAACCAGGGTGGCAATGCGGTGGGCATCACCGGAAAAGATGGTGACCTGATTCTTGCCAAACGGCACAAAAAGGTGAAGCATTCGCCAGAAACGGACCGCCCGGAAATTATTGACCTGGGGCTGGTCGGCGAAATCACTAAAGTGAACCCGCGAATTTTGGACACACTGGACAAGAGTGGATTTATTCCCGTTATAGCACCCATCGGCAGAGGAGAAAATGGAGAAACGCTCAATATTAACGCCGACTTTGTGGCGGCTCATATTGCTTCAGCCTTGAAAGCAGAAAAACTGATTTTGATGACCGATACTGAAGGAGTTAAGAATAAAGCCGGGAAGCTACAGTCTGGCCTTACCCGAAAAAACACCTCCGACATGATTCGAAGCAAAGTGATTCGGGATGGAATGCTCCCAAAAGTTAATTGTTGCCTGGATGCCCTCAAATCCGGGGTACATAAAACTCACATCATTGATGGCCGAGTTCGACATGCTCTGTTACTGGAAATTTTTACAGCAGAAGGCATCGGAACCCAAATAGTGGAGAAAGCGAAAGAATTGAAAACAGAGTGACTCTGGACTCCTTGACAATGGCTTTATCAGGCTAACCAAAGAGTTTTCTCGGCCTTAAAAGTTTTTGCCCCGATTATGGCTAACTCGGTCTGTCCGCTAAGTATGTTAAAGCACCCTATAATATTGACAAAGATTTTTCAGGTTGATAGTTTGTTAGAGTAAGCAGTTTTTTGAAAACCTTTCAGCAACGTCTATACAATGAGTTCGACTTTATTGGATGAAAGAAGCAAGGTTGTTCTTCTAGCCGTCATCGATAAATATATCGAGTCTGCCGAACCGGTGGGTTCTCGCACCGTGGCCAAAATTCATCCTGACCACCTCAGTCCTGCCACACTTAGAAACGTGATGGCTGATTTAGAGGAAAAGGGTTTTCTGAGTCAACCGCATACGTCAGCGGGCCGCGTCCCCACGGATAAAGGCTATCGGTTTTATGTGAACCATCTTTTGCGCCCGCAAAGTTTTTTAATGACTGCCGAAGTACTATCAGACACGCATGAACTTGAATACCATCTCGGAAAACAAAACCTGCAAGGATTACTTGAACAGGCTTGCGAAAATCTTTCCACAGTTTCGCAGCAAACGGGACTGGTCATGCTTCCCAGTTTTTCAAGTGCCTGCTTCAAACATATTGAGTTCACCAAAGTAAGCCCACAGGCGGCATTGGCAGTGTTTTTCTCAGAACAAGGTATTCTGCAAAACAAAATACTGCCCATTGACCCTGATATGACTCAGAGTCAGTTGACTTCTATTTCCAATTACCTGAATGATGAGTTCAGTGGAAAACCTATCAAGTGGATTCGACGAGAGTTGCTGAAACGGTTGAAACTTGAAAAGGAACACTATAATAACCTGGCAAAAAAAGCCCACACCCTTTCCTCCGCCCTGTTTGCGGAAGATCAGGAGAATAGCGAACTGCTTGTGGAAGGTGCCTTGAATTTTCTCGACCAGCCTGAGTTCACAGAAGATATCGGTAAGATCAAAGCTCTTCTACTGACTCTCGAAGAGAAAACCAAGCTGATCAACCTGCTCGACCTCTGCCTGCATCATGATGGAATGACCATATTGATTGGCGAGGAAAATTTACAGGAAGAAATGGGAAACTGCAGTTTGATTGCACAAAATTATCAGTTGGGAAAAGACAATGTTGGAACACTGGCTGTATTTGGTTCCAAAAGGATGGACTATAAACGTATTATTTCTATTGTGAACCATACTGCAAAAATGGTCTCCAAGTTAATATCTGAAAATCAGGGAGTTTGAAAAAGTGACATCTAAAGAAAAAAAACCGCAGGCCCCGGAAGAAACTCCAGAAGCTCTTGAACCTGAAGTTCTGGAGCCCGAAGTTCTGGACCCAGAGGAAGACGCCCCTGCCGAGGAAGAAAAAAAGTTAAGCCCCATGGAAGAGCTTCAGGAACAACTAAAGAAAAAAGATGCGGAACTCATTGAACAAAAGGGTGATTTTCTGAGGAAAAAAGCTGATCTCGAAAATTTCCGCAAACGACTGGTAAAAGACAAGGCAGATGCCGTGCAGTTTGCCAACGAGCGGCTCCTGAAAGAATTGGTGCAAATTGACGACAACATGAACAGAGCCTTGAACACCCCCAATACTTCCCTAGAAACTTTAAAGGAGGGAGTGGAGATGATTCAAAATCAGTTCAACACCTTTCTCAAGAACCAAAAAGTGGAACCGGTTGAAGCAATGGGAAAACCTTTTGACCCGAGCCTTCACGAGGTCATGACCCAACAGGAATCTGCAGAACACGATGAAAACACCGTGATACAGGAGTACTCCAAAGGCTTTACTTTGAATGGAAGAATTCTTCGTCCTGCTAAAGTAGTGATCTCAAAAAAACCCGATGAAGAAACACCCACCGCAAAAGAAGAAAATATTGAGGGTGAAAAATAATATGCCTGTCCTGTTTTGGCAGGACTGTCATTCTCTCCTCAATTTTTAACCATGCCCGAACTTCCTGAAGTTGAAACCCTGAGACGGGCTCTTCTTCCCTTGGTCGTCAACAAAACCTGCACAGCTCTCAAGTTCTACCGTAAAGACATCCGGTTCCCTATTCCTCAAACTACTTTGCGGAAAAAAATGGTGAATCAGGTGGTTTCGCAAATCCAGCGCATTGGCAAATACCTGCTTTTGAAAGTTCCCGAAGGGGCTATGCTCTTGCATCTCGGTATGAGCGGACGTGTTTCCCTAAAAACCTCGATGAGTCCGAGGGAAAAACACACGCACGCTATTTTCCAATTTGAAAGCGACACCTTCCTGCACTTTGTCGATCCTAGGCGCTTTGGTTGCATACTCTGGGTACCACAAAATGGAGAACATCCTTTACTGGACAAACTGGGACCCGACCCTTTCTCTCCTGAAGCCAACGCCGAAACCCTGAAAAGTCTGGCTAAAAACTGCCGGTCACCCATTAAAACCTTCATCATGGATGCCCGACGCATCACGGGAATCGGTAACATCTACGCTTGCGAATCCTTATATCTGGCAGGCATCAACCCGGCACGCAAAGCGGGGAGAGTCACTCTCGCGGAATGGGGTCGGCTCCTTTCCTGCGTACGTTCCACTTTGGAAAATAGCATTGCCGCAGGGGGAACCACCTTGCGGGATTTCTTCGATCCCAACGGTACAGCAGGATATTATGCAGTGAAACTATCTGTTTACGGTAAAGAAGGTGACCCCTGCCCAAAATGCAAAACCTCCATATCCCGGCTGGTCCATTCCGGACGGTCCACGTTCTTCTGCAAAACCTGTCAGCCTGGCAGTACCCGAAGCAAATAGGGCAATAGCCCATTAAGCCGAGAGAACATTTTTCCATCGGATACAATTTTTGCTATTTGCCTCCCTCGCCAGAGGGTATGATGATCTCATACTGCTAAACCATTTATGACAGGTGCCGGACTTGAAACGTTCCATAGGAATTATAACGCTTAACGCAAAATTCATTCACTCTTCGCTGAGCTTGAGATACCTGAGAAACGCCAGCCGCAATGCGGGCTACCAGAATGTATGGATCAGGGAGTTTGTCATCAATCAGCCCCTCTGGAAAATTGCCGCAGAGATCCAGAAACTCAAGCCTGAGGTTTTGGGGGTCGGCATATACATCTGGAACCGTAGCCAGAGCCTGGAGCTGATCGAGCGTCTGCAAAAGCAAATGCCTCACCTGAAAATTGTTGTCGGCGGTCCAGAAGTATCATTTGAGAAAGAGAACTCTCTCCCCTACCCCGTAATTTCGGGAGAAGGTGAAAAAAAGTGGCTGGAGTTTCTTGAGTTAACCTGCAAAGGAGAAACCCTTTCCGAGGAAGTGCTCACACGCTGGCGAACCTACGGGACTGATCTACCAGAACTCATCCCTCCGTACCTAAAGGAAGACTTCCCGCACCTGAAAAACCGAATCGTTTATTTTGAAACATCCCGAGGTTGCCCTTACCTTTGCTCGTTCTGTCTATCCGCGCTGGACAAAACGGTTCGCTACTTTGACGAAGCAAGCATTCAAAGTCAGATACAAGAACTCATCAACGCCGGAATCAAAAAAATTAAATTTGTCGACCGCACCTTCAATCTCAAACCCGGACGCATGAAGGAACTGATGCAGTGGTTGACTCAATTTCAAGGCAACGAATTTCATTTTGAGGTCGTGGGGGATATTTTAACTGCTGATATTCTGGACTTTCTGGCAACAGTACCTCATGGAATGTTCCAATTTGAAATTGGCATTCAAACAACCACCGAATCGGTGCAGGAAACCATTCAGAGAAAACAGAATAATGAAAAACTTTTTGCGACGATCCGGCAATTGGTGGAACAAGACCGCATTCATTTTCATTGTGACCTGATTTTCGGCCTGCCCGGGGAAACACTGGAAGATATCCGACAATCTTTTTCTCGGGTAATGGCACTGAGGCCTCATGAGTTGCAACTGGGTTTTCTAAAGTTTCTTCCCGGAGCTCCCATCAATGACCTTGTGGAAAAGGAACAATACCTTTACAGCTCCACACCGCCCTATGAACTGATCTCGCACCAGAACCTTTCAGCCGAAGAGGTCTTGTATTTAAAACATTTCGAAGACATTTTCGACCGCTATTACAATTCCAAGAGGTTCCGTTTTTCAATCAGCTACCTGCTTGACAAAATGGACCCGACAACATTGTTCAGTCGCTTGCTGGAGTATCATGATTCTCACGGGCTATTGATGAACCCTGTTTCTCTAGATGAATATTACCGCATATTCCAAGATACCTTTTATCCAGCCCCCACACCAATGGAGCAGGACCTGCTGAAGCTGGACTATCTATACGCCCAAAGATCGTTTCGACTTCCTCAAATTCTAGCCTCAAAATCCCCTGGGAAAACATGGAAAAAAGACCGCAAAACACCGGTCATTCCCTTCGACCATGAAATTGAGATATGTGGATCGCAAGCTATTTTAAAAGTGGTGGCAAATCCTGTATACTACGCCATCGCGCATTCTCAAAATGGAGACGGATATTTTCGCCGCCCCACCGTCAATGCCGTTTCGGAGCAGGAAAGATAACCCTCCAAGTCGAATAAATCCGGGCTGAAAGGCCTCTTATAAAAACAATATCAGGAAATAAAGATGACACCATTAAATTCAAAAAGCCGATCCGTCACCCAGGGAGACCGACGTGCTCCCAACCGCGCCATGCTCAGAGCAGTGGGGTTCACCGATGAAGATTTCGATAAACCAATCGTAGGAGTTGCCAACGGGCAGAGTAATATAACCCCCTGTAACGCGGGACTCGGCAAACTGGCTGATATCGCCTCGGCAGAAATCCGAAAAAGTGGTGGCATGCCACAAATGTTCGGCACCATCACCATCAGCGATGGCATCTCCATGGGAACCGAAGGCATGAAATGTTCTCTGATCAGCCGCGAAGTCATTGCCGACTCCATAGAAACGGTTTGCCGTGGCGCCAGCATGGATGCGGTCATCGCAATCGGGGGTTGTGATAAAAATATGCCAGGAGCCATGATCGCCATGGCCCGGTTGAACATTCCCAGTCTCTTTGTCTATGGCGGTACCATCAAACCCGGCAAGCTTGAAGGTGAAGATTTGACCGTCGTCAACGTATTTGAAGCGGTGGGACAGTTCGGTGCCGGTAGTATTGACCAGAATAAACTCACTGATATCGAAAAAAGCGCCTGCCCCGGTCACGGATCTTGCGGAGGTATGTTCACCGCCAATACGATGTCCTCAGCCTTCGAAGCCATGGGCATGAGCCTGCCCTACAGTTCCACCATGGCAAATGAAGACAAGGATAAGGAAATCAGTACCGGGGAAAGCGCAAAAGCCCTGTTAAAAATGATCGAGAAAAATATTCTTCCTCGCGACATCATGACCCGTAAAGCCTTCGAAAATGCCATTGCTATTGTTATGGCTGTTGGCGGCTCTACCAACGCAGTCCTGCACCTTCTAGCCATCGCCCACTCTGCCGGAGTACCGTTGACCATGGATGACTTTGAAGTCATCAGGAAGAAGATTCCACTATTCTGTGATCTGAAACCGTCTGGGAAATACGTTGCCATAGACTTGCACCATGCCGGTGGCATTCCGCAAGTCATGAAAATGATGTTGAAGGCCGGACTCCTGCACGGCGACTGCATGACGGTGACAGGGAAAACCATCGCCGAAAACTTAGCCGATGTTCCCGACCAGCCTAGGGAAGACCAGGATGTCATCCTTCCCCTTGACAAGCCAAAGTCCACCGAAGGTCATCTGGTAATTCTCAAAGGCAATCTCTGTCAGGAAGGTGCGGTCGCAAAAGTTTCCGGTGTCAATGTCCACAGCTTCACCGGGCCAGCGCGTGTTTTTGATTCAGAAGAAGAATGTCTCGATGCCATTCTCTCTAACCGTATCAAGGCAGGAGATGTTGTGGTCATTCGGTTCGAAGGTCCAAAAGGTGGACCGGGTATGCGCGAAATGCTGGCTCCCACCGCCGCTATCGTTGGCGAAGGGCTCGGCGACAAAGTCGCGCTTATCACCGATGGCCGGTTTTCTGGAGGAACTTATGGAATCGTTATTGGTCATATCGCACCGGAAGCACAAATTGGCGGAACCATAGCCCTCATCAAAGATAATGACACTATCTCCATTGATATGGACCATAACCAGTTGAACGTAGAGTTAACTGACCAAGAGCTTGAACAAAGAAGAAAAGAGTTCGTCGCTCCAGAAATAAAATATCAGTCAGGAGTGTTGGCGAAATACGCAAAACTTGTAGGCACTGCCTCTAAAGGCGCAGTTACAGATTAGTGGACGGAACTTTAATAAATCCCTCTTTCTTAAAGTACCCCTTCGGGGCATGAAGTTTGTGAAAATAGATATCACAAGGGCTGGGGTCACTCGAATCAAATTATGATGCGATATAAAATTCTACCGGGACACCTGTATCCCAATAACAGCCGAATAAACCTTTATTACTTCCACAACCTTTTAAAGGTTATTGGCGAATCTGTTGCTCTGCAATTGAAACAACAACATAAAATAAGCGTACCCATAACCACCGGAATGTGGGGTGGCTCCTATATGGTCGCCGATGACGATGGGCAGGCCAAAACAAATGTTGTCCGTTTATACTCCATCGTCAACTTGCCGCAGAACAGCTCTCTCCACAGAACCGAGAATTTTGAGTGCTTGATGGAGATCTATCAGCAAACCCTGCACGCGACCTTCAAACCTTATGGTTTGAACCTTGTGGATCCTCGGTGGGGAGAAGCCATCCCCTATTCCAACAGTGAGCGACCTACCACCGCCCTACAAATGTGGGACAAGAATGGAAAAGCTAATTTCGTACGGGCATTTTTTGTGTGGAATGAAGCAACCTGGGAAGAGTCGATCATCTACGATATGATCCGAAACATTAAAGTTCTCAAGGAACTTTTAAACATCAATACCCGCCCCCCAAAGAAAGAAAGTGCGGAACTAAAGTTTCTGCTGCAGGATGTCCTCATCACTTACTTCACCCTGCACGCTGCACTAACACCAGATTTCGTAGAACACGCCGCCCCCATCATCAAAGACCTGTTCAACCAGTTCATAAACGGAATGCATTCGGAAGAAACGATTGAAGAACAATTCCACAAAGTTTATTCAAACGCATTGGTCTATGGCTTTGAAGAAGCCCTGCAAATTCCTTACAAGAAAGAAGGCCTTAATGTTCAAAATGTCGAAGACTGGCCGGTGGATAAGATCAACTACGTGCCAGATGAATTAAAGGAAAAGCTCGTTCCTGCCCTGCAAGCCCCCTGGAAAAAATTTCACGCTAATCTGGAAAAACAATCTCAAGTCGCCAGCCACTGAAATTCTAGTTAAGATATTTCCTTGAGGTACTCAATCTTGAGGACCGTACCCCCCGTCAAATCGAGCCTTTTGAGTTAGCACTTGATCCCTCAAACTGGTCAATAGTATTTAAAAGCATATGAATATTGATGGGTTTTGTCATATACAGTTTAAAGCCCAGTGACATCACTTCTTCAACCTGATGTTTCATAGCATTTGCACTTAGAGCAATCACCGGAATGTCTTTTGTCTCATTAAAAGTACGCAGTTTTTTGAAAGCTTGAATACCATCAATTTCGGGCAATTGAATATCCATTAAAATCAAATCAGGAAGATTCTTTACTGCCAACTCAATTCCTTCTCGTGCATGGTCTGCACAAGTAAGCTCTATCTCAGGCCGATTTTTTCTTAACACTTTTTGTACTAACTGCGTATTCATAATATTATCTTCTATATATAAAATATGAAACTTTCCCTCCCTTTTTACTATTTGCTTCGGTTCAACAGCAGCACTTTCAACAAATGCAGGTTCCTGTTGCTCTAATTCAGGTGAGATTTTAAAATCAACAGAAAAACAAGTCCCGACTCCTATTTTGCTGTCAAAACTAATGGCACCACCCATGAGTTCAACAAGTTTTTTGGTTATGGTCAAACCAATACCGGTGCCTTCGGTGCTTGTATTCTCGGAACCAAGGCGTGAAAAGGGATCAAACAAATACTTCTGTTTCTCTAATGGTATTCCAGGGCCCGTATCAGAAACATTGATCCGTAGCGTTATTAAGTCAATCATTTCCGTGGACAAAGTGACCGTTCCAGCTTCAGAGTTATATTTGATAGCATTGGATATCAAGTTGAGCAAAACCTGCTTTAGTCGGGTCTGGTCACATAGAACACATAATGTTTTTTCCAACTGAACCCTGCTTTCCAGTTTAATGCCATATTTCTCAGCTTGAGGCCGTGTCAGAGATACAACATCTTCCAATAACTTCTCAAGACCAACAGGCTCAATGGATAAAACCGTTTTACCTGACTCGACAGCAGCCAAGTCCAATATTTCATTGATTAAGGTCAGTAAATGCTGGCCTGCACTCAAAATTTGTTCTAGGTTTGAGATTTGATCTTCAAAAAGTTCTTCTTTATCGTCCTCTTCATCAAATTCCAATCCTAGCTCTGAAAAACCAATAATTGCGTTCAAAGGTGTACGCAATTCATGACTCACTGATGAAAGAAATCTGCTTTTGGTGCTGCTAGCTTCCTGAGCAAGGTCGCGAGCCGCTTCCAACTCCTTGTTCATGACAATAGCTTCATTCATTGAGTTATTTATTTTTTCTAACATCAATTTCATGGTCTGGCCTAACTGCCCAACCTCATCGGAGGAATCAATAACGATTTTAGTATCGTAATCGCCTTCTGCAGCTTCATCGGCAGCATCTTTAAGCTTTTGCAGCGACTTCGTAACCATCCCTGCAAAAAGTAGGGATAAAATAGTTCCTAAAATAAAAATACTGGCGCAAACTAGAATAGTTGTTTTTCTGTTATTCATCAGATTTGTATTTAAATCCTTCAACGAAAAACCTATCAACAACGTTCCGTAACTTTTATTGCCATATAAAAGAGGAACACTTTTATGCAATATTCCATCTAACTCAATAATTTCAGCTCGAAGGACCAGCTTCTCTTTGTTAATTGTGCGGCCATCAGGGTTATAGCTGGCAAGCTCCTCGTTGGAAGTACTCAGAACTTTAATATAGGCAAGATCTTTATCCTTCTTAGCCCAATTGAGGGCTTCTTGAATGGATTGAAAGTCATCCGAATTCATCCCGACGCCTACAACAAGAGCGACTAACTCACCCATACTTTGAATCTTATTTTTCATTAATATCAGCGAGTTTTTTTTATGTTCTGCGGGATAATAAAAGAATATAAAAGAAGAAATTAAAACTAGAATAAGAGAAGAGGAAATTAAAAACTTGTACCGTATGGGGAGATTTCGAAAGCTTAATATTCTAAACAGTTTCATTTACCAATCAAGGCTCCAAATAATGAATGCTACGCCCTAGGACTTCAAACTTGTATTACCGCCTAAAAATATTTTCTCTTTAGAATGGAGAAATTCAAAGGTGAAATATATTATAAACTTTCCCGTAAGGAGATTTGTACTATTATCACTTGAAAAAACAAAACAATTCAACTCTCAACCTAATAGAATTTTAGACACAGTAAAAAATACTAAAGGAAGCCATTCAGAAAATGGCTGTTTAAGAACAAGTTACTTGATATAGCCAAGAAACAACTTTGATTTCAGTCAAAGTTTTTATACTCGCGCCAGATGATATATATCTTGAATTTTACCCGCAATTTTAAGGAGTTCGCTGTGCGGTGAGAAACCGCGAGTAAATTCCTTCTTAACGACGAGGTTCATTTTCAAGTCCGCCCCACATACGTATAACCTCTCAATTCATTGCTCCTTCAACACTTTGAATATACCCAGCGGCGGCCTGTGATGCTGTCACCACCCCACACGGCCTGACTGTTCAGGCGAAACAACCGGAGCAGGGCTGACAACGTTGAGGCGAATTCCTCTGGGCAACAGGGGTCCTACTGTGCGGACAAAAGAA
>JAJDBH010000088.1 GCA_029261455.1 Nitrospinaceae bacterium | reverse complement strand
GAAGTTCTTCTCGATCTTTTTCAAGGCATTGAGCGGCTTTCGGATACTTGAGTTCATAGGTTTTAATGAATAGATCAAATGCCCTCTCTGCATTCCCTTCTGGATTCTCAAGAGAAATAACATTATTCTTACTCATGGTGGTGCCTCCTTTGTTTTGTATTGTTTTTCTCGTAGGAAACAAGTTTACAACAAAGGGTGCGCCGCCTTTTCACTCAACTCATACACCAGAAATCACCATAACTCCGAAGAAAGAAACTGATCTTCCCTATATTAGTGGACAGTTAATTAAAAGGCATAGGCCTTTTTCTCAAACTCGGCAGGGCTGAGATAGCCGAGATATGAGTGACGGCGTTGCCGATTATAAAACACTTTGATATATTCAAAAATATCCGCATGGGCCTTCTGACAGGTTTTGTGTTTTCGGTCCGGGTCTACTCCACCTTGAGTGTGTGGAAGAAGCTCTCGGCTACAGCATTGTCCCAGCAGTCTCCCTAACGGCTCATACTGCACCCGATCCCATGAGTTTCCAGCAAAGCCTGAACTCCCCGGTCCGAATGATGGATCAATCCCGGTTTCGAGTTGCCGTTGTTCATCGCCATATTTATAGCTTTCACTACCAACCAACGGGTCATACGCCGATCCATGGCCCAGCCGACAACTTTGCGATGAAATAAATCCAGTGTCACGCCAGATACAACCATCCTTCCCGGGTTGGGGTATAGGTTATACCCGTAACCAGCATTAACCGGGACCAAAAAAATCAAACTGCCGCTGCAATTTATTTTCTGCCACCGATGACTATGTCTGGAATCGGTCGTTGCTCTAAATTTACGCCTGTTTTTGGAGACAATCCCATTGTCACGCATCAGGCAAGTGACCCGGTGTTTGCCGGTGGTGTATCCTTTACCTTTCAAGTCCGCATGCAATCGAGGACGGACATATGTATAGCGACTTAGCTTGTGCAGTGCCTTAATTTTGACCTTACCAATACTCCAAGTTTGCCCACCCACCCAAAATTAAAAAAAGTAACACAGCACTAGTAAAATGCTGTAACAGGAGTTATGGTCGAATAACCTAGCATCTTCCTGTTTTCTACGTTCCGCCTGATACTGAGACAGAAACTCTGTCAGTTCAGTCTGGGCTGCCTTTGTAATCAACTCTCTGGTTCCTGCTCTCAACAAATATGTATTCCTCGCTGGATTTTTCAGAGAAATAACATTATCCTTACTCATGATGGCGCCTATTTTTTTTCTCGTAGAAAACAATTTTACAGTAAAGGGTGCGCCGCCTTCTCACTCATCTCATATCCCAGAAATGAGCATAACTTGAGTTAAGTAACGAAGATGGGTCTTGATGATGTTTTGATCTGTGCAGGTGAGCATTCAAATATGGTGGAGGTTTACAATGCTCTTGATATTGCTTCTTCTTCTGGCGAGGGTTTGCGGAGTGCCTTGCGTGGTGACAGATATGTGGGCTCGGCTATGGTAGTTGGTTATGTTGGTTGGTTCGGCCAAATGATAGTGAGACATTGTGCAAGGTCTGGCGTGAGATTTTTTTGTTTGAGGGAATGGAGTTTCGTGTCAAGGCTGGTGCGGCTAGGGATCATTTCATGTCACAATTTAGCATCAACATCCTACTCAAGTTAGCCGATCAGGTGCTATATGAGTAAGTAGCTTGTACTGAGTAGCTATGAGGTGCGGTCAAAGGTTCGGAGATTCATAGTGATGGATATTAGTATCGTGATTACGTATCTGCTGTTTCTGACGATATGGATAGTACCGATTTGTGAGCGCGAATTCCGCAATAATGCACATCTGATGTGGGCTTATTGGTTTGTGATTTTTCTCCATCAGGCTGTGGCATTCACTAATGCCTATTTGTTTCCAACTATAAGCGGTGCTAACGATGCACACGGGTTTCATACTAAAGCAATAGAGATTGCCCAGTCTGAAAACTTTGGATTTTCTATAGGTGGTCTCTTCTACAGAAATATGCTGGGTGTTGTTTATTGGATATTCGGTCCTTCCCTAATGTTAGGTCAGCAACTGTCCATTTTGGCATTTTCAATTTCCTGTGTAGTTTTGGTTAAAATACTCTGCCAATTGGAATTGTCTCGTTATAAGGTGGTTATCCTTCTTGCCTTTGGTGCACTACCCACCATGGTTTTCTTAGGTTCTATCACGTTGCGAGAATCATATCAGGTAGTGTTTTTTATGTTGACTGTTTATTTTGGTCTGAAAATGCATTTAGCGGGATGTATAAATAGATCTTTCCTTTTTATGATTATGTCAGCAGTGCTGATGGGAATATTTCACCAGGCCTTATCCGTGTATGCATTTCTTTTGGTTGTTCTATTTATGCTATGGAGCTATCGGCCTGCTTCTCGCTTATGGAGAGTAAAAAAGATGCGTTTATTAGCAACCTTAGCTATACCTGTTTTAATGCTGGGCGTTGTTAATTTTACTGCGGTAGATAGACCACTAGCGGGCTTTGTGACGGGTGATGTGGAATTGTTGGAGCGTGTCGCGTGGTATCGTGACGTGGCGACAGTGTCGAGGGCTTCTTATGGTATTTCACTTGACCTCTCTTCGCCTTTTATGACTATTTACTCCACTTTTTTGATGTATATACATTATTTATTTGCCCCCTTCCCATGGCAGATCAGCAAAGTTCTGGATGTTTACGCCTTGATAGAATCCTTTTCGCGCTTGGTGCTTATTTGCTTTGCTTTGAAGAATTGGCGTAATGCTTATGGAGCGCAGCGTCGACTGCTAGGCCTGATGTTGATTTTATTCTTTAGCGTGACTTTTTTATGGGCATTGGGCACAACAAATTATGGACAGGCCATAAGGCACCATATGATGAGTTGGTGGATTATCCTTATTTTGGGTATTCCTCCGCTGATGGAGAAATTGAAACGTTTTAGGTCGGGACATGGTGCGCAGACACACGGACTCATCAGCCAAGATATTACACAATTGAAGAAGTAGTACTTTATCCTATATTTGCCGGCGGTGCGGCGAAGGTGAACGTTATAAAATAAGTTCTAAAATGGACGGGCCATACATTTGGGTTTGGTCTAATGGGTCATTAGGTTCCTGAGAAAATGAACGAAAATAAAAATGTTGATGACAAGACGGTAACTGGTTTTGGCGACGAGTGGAATCGTTTTGATCAATCAGAGCTTTCTGAGCCTGAGCAGAAGGAGCTATTTGAGAAATATTTTTTGATTTTTCCCTGGCATTTTTTGCCTGAAAAACCAGAAGGATTTGACCTTGGATGTGGAAGCGGAAGGTGGGCCAAACTTGTTGCTCCGCGAGTAGGTCGTTTGCATTGCATCGACCCGAGTTCTGCCTTGACTGTTGCCCGCAACAATCTGTTCCAATTGGATAATTGTGACTTTCACAGTGCCACTGTGGATTCTATTCCCATTGAAGATGCGAGTATGGACTTTGGTTATTCATTGGGTGTGCTGCATCATGTTCCCGATACGCAGGCGGGTATTCAAGCCTGTGTAAATAAGCTCAAACCTGGTGCTCCACTTTTGATTTACCTCTACTACGCTTTTGATAACCGACCTTGGTGGTTTACATCTATTTGGCGTTTAAGTGATATCTTGCGTAGACTGATATCATGTTTTCCCCACGGATTGAGATATTTTGCAAGTCAGGTTATAGCCCTTTTTATATATTTCCCTATTGCCAGGTTTTCCGCGTTAATAGAGAAGTTGGGTTTTGATGTCAGTAATTTCCCGCTAAGTGCCTACAGAAATTTTAGTTTCTACACTATGCGTACGGATGCATTGGATAGGTTTGGCACACGGTTAGAAAAACGATTTTCCAGAGAACAAATCAAAACTATGATGGAACAGGCGGGCCTTGAACATGTAAAATTTTCTAGCAGTATGCCTTACTGGTGTGCTGTGGGTTATCGCAAACAGATGGATTGAGTATAATCTTGTCCTAGAATGAATGCAAAGTAAGTGATGCATAGAGTGTGGGCTGTGTAGATTTAAAGTTGTTCGGGGGTAACAAAAATTTTATTTAAGACCGATATGAGAAATTGTATGGACAAGGTCTCGGCAGGTAACAAGCCAAAGCTACTATTTGTTGTCACTGAGGACTGGTATTTTGTTTCTCATCGCCTTTTACTTGCAGTGGCTGCTTGTAAAGCCGGTTACGATGTTGCCATCGCGACCCGAGTGAAGCAACATGCGGAAACGATTCGGAGAGCGGGAATTCGTGTGATACCCTTTGAGTTATCGCGGCGCATTGGCAACCCGTTGTTGGAGTTGATGGGTTTGCTTTTTCTGTATCGTCGCGAGCGTCCCGACATAATACATCATGTAGCGTTAAAACCTGTACTCTTGGGCGGGTTGGCAGGACGATTGGCGGGTTTTCCGGCCCAGGTCAATGCAGTGGCGGGTCTGGGATGGTTGTTTATTTCGCGAAGTCGGGTAGCACGTTTGTTGAGTCCGTTGATCCGTTGGGTTCTGGCGCGTTTATTGAATGCTCCTCGTTGTCGGGTGATTGTGCAAAATCCAGACGACGCGGAGTTGCTCACAAAATCAGGAGTGAAGGAGACTCATCTGCGAATGATTCGTGGTGTCGGAGTCGATACTTCTGAGTTTTCTCCTTCCCCTGAGCCAATGGAACCCGTATGCGTGGTGTTGGCTACACGCATTTTATGGGACAAAGGAGTGGGTGAATTTGTCGAAGCGGCTCGCCAGTTGACAGAAAATGGTGTGAAGGCCCGGTTTATTCTGGTGGGCGATCCGGACCCGGAGAATCCAGCCACAGTTCCAAAGGCGGCTCTCCATGCATGGCAGAAAGAAAAGATAGTGGAACATTGGGGGCATCATGATGATATGGCTGCAGTTTTCCGCGCTGCCCATGTAGTGTGCCTGCCCTCATACAGGGAAGGTTTACCAAAAGTTCTTCTTGAAGCCGCGGCCTGCGCACTTCCTATTGTTACAACAGATGTCCCTGGTTGTCGGGAAGTGGTTCGCGAAGGCGAAAATGGACTGTTGGTGCCAGCCCGTGATGCACAAGCACTGTCAGACGCATTGCTTTGTCTGATTAATAGTCCTGATCTGCGTGCTGAGATGGGGCATCGCGGTCGAGAGATTGTGCTGAAGGAATTTTCTTCAGAGAAAGTTATTTCCCAGACTCTTGATCTCTATAAGGAGTTAACCCGGTGAAGGTGCTGGTGACCGGTGCTTCGGGCTTTGTGGGTAGCGCGCTGTGTGCCTACCTTGTGGCAAAGGGCAATACTGTTACGGGTGCGGTGCGGAGTATTCCCGAAAAAACTCTGCCGGGAGTGGAATACCGGATTGTTTCCGATATAAGTGCTGATACGAACTGGAGCGAAGCACTTTCAGGCATCAACGCGGTTGTGCACTGTGCCGCCCGAGTTCATGTTATGAGCGAAGTATCAGGCGATCCGCTAACAGCGTTTCGTGATGTGAATGTGAAAGGCACGGCTCGTCTTGCTGAGCAGGCAGTGGATAGCGGTGTCAAAAGAATTATTTATATCAGTAGTGTTAAGGTTAATGGGGAGAGCACGGAGGAGCATCCGTTCACGGCAGATGATGCGCCTGCGCCCGAAGACCCATACGGTATTAGTAAATGGGAGGCGGAGCAGGTGTTACGAAAAATTTCTAAAAAAACCGGGCTGGAGATCGTGACCATCAGGCCGCCGCTGGTTTATGGTCCGGGTGTGCGTGCTAATTTCCTCAGGTTGATGCAAGGGGTTATGTCGGGCATACCACTGCCTTTAGGTGCTGTGAATAACCGTAGAAGTATGGTGGCTTTGGATAACCTGATTGACCTGATCAAAACCTGCCTGAGTAATCCGCAGGCGATCAATCAGACTTTTCTTGTCAGTGATGGAGAAGATCTTTCAATAAGGGAATTGCTCCAGCGTACAGCTGTCGCATTGGACAGGTCTGTGCGATTGATACCGGTTCCCGTTTCGGTGTTAAGGATAGCTGCGTGGTTGCTTGGCAAGTCAAGCTTTGCGCAGCGCTTGTGTGGTTCTTTGCAGATAGATGTCAGTAAAACCCGGGATCGCCTGAACTGGTCTCCGCCTGTTTCAGTGGATGAAGCTTTAAATAAGACTGCAAAATATTTCCTGTCTCACTAACTGGTGTCGAAAAATAATATATTTCCTCGTACCATTATTTTAGGCTATGCCTAAGGGCTTCTGAGATATGAAACGAATTTTTGATTTGTTAATGTCTGTGTTTGTATTGATGGTATTTCTGATGCCTGCTGCTCTTGTGGCTCTAATTGTACGGTTAACTTCTGCAGGACCCATTATCTATTGGTCTGATCGAGTTGGGCAATACAACAAGATTTTCAAGATGCCAAAGTTTCGGACCATGCGGACCAATACTCCTGAGGTTGCAACGCACTTGATGGTTGATGCCGAACAACACCTTACTCCTGTTGGTTCATTTCTGAGGAAATCCAGCCTTGACGAATTACCTCAGTTGTGGAGCATCATCAAAGGGGACATGAGCTTTGTCGGTCCTCGTCCTGCCTTATTCAATCAAGATGACTTGATTCGGCTTCGTACTGAAAAGGGGGTCGACAAATTAGTCCCTGGTTTGACGGGATGGGCTCAAGTAAACGGTCGTGATGAATTGCTGATTCCAGCAAAAGTTGGACTGGATCTCGAGTATAAAAAGCATCAATCTTTTTGGTTTGATTTGTATGTTTTATGGAAGACTTTTTTGAAAGTTTTTCAAGGCGATGAGGTATCGCACTAGCCTTGACAGTTGCATATAATAAATGAACTTGGAAATTGAAAATCTTTCACTCCACAGTAATTTAACTCCAGCTAGAGTTCAAGTAAGGTTAAGGTCTTCCAATGGAGTTGGAAACCCAAACTCTTGGGGTACGTCCACTGAATAAAAATTTCCCAATTACTGTTTACTTTATTTCCACCCTGTTCATGGTGTTTTTTTCCGTTCATGCCGTACAGAGATGGCCAGGTCATTGGGCGCAAGTGGCAATTTCCTTGGCCTGTATATTGCCTGCTATTGTTGTTTTCTTTAAAGTGGGCCCTGAATTGATTAAAAATAAAAAGCGGCCTTTGGAAATCAAGTTTGTTTTGATTATTGTCGTATTGGGATTAATCAATATTTGTTTCAGCGAAAATCAGTGGGAGTCTTTTAAGGGGATGGGGCTCTTTTTGATGTCTGGGATACTGGTTTTTGCTGTTTCGTATTTTGTTTTAAATTCCAGGCAGGCTCAAGAAGCTTTTTTTTATCTATGCTCCTTTTGTTTTTGTGTTCTTTTGATTTTTGGTGCTTTCGAATTTTTTCAGCAAATCAGATCCTCTGGGGAAAAAATTCTATTATTTTCCTCAAACCCCATTCCGGCAGGATCCTTGCTAATTCTGTTGTCTGTAGGGCCTCTTTTTATGTTTGTCCAAGATGAAAAGAAAGGAGGGAAAGTTTTCTGGGGTTCTTGTTTGCTTGCGGGAATCATATTAATAATTTTAATTGGTCAGAAAGGCCCTGTTTTAGCTCTAATTGTGATGGCATTTGTTGGGGTAATTGGGTTTCGAAAGACGTCTTTGGTTTTAATATTGTTGGCCCTGGTCATAGTAGGCATAGGGTATCAGTTCAAGAATGACGTTCCTTTACAATATAAAAAGCAAATCTTAAAATTTGAAACAGTACTAATTCGGATGGAGTTCTACCATGTAGCTCTTGATGTCGTGAAAGAAAAACCTATATTTGGACTGGGTTTTAATTCATCCTTGTCAAGATTTATCCCCCCCGACTATGAAGCAAAAATTTATTCTAAACAGGCAGGGTTTGCGTTTTATGGTGCTACCGAAGGAATCAGGGTGTTTGATAATATATTCCTGTGTTTTTTTGGTGAAATGGGAGGGGCATTTACTTTAGTTTATATGGGTTTGTTCGCCTATATCTTCAAAAATATTGTCTTGAATAGAGAAAATAGTGTCTTTGATAGAGTGCAAGTCAGTTTGCTGTTGCTGGTGATGGCAGGGTTTTTTGCTCACTCTATGACTTTTGACAGCTTAAAGTACCCACACTTAAACTGGATATTTCATTCCATGTTAGGCCTGATGGCCCATTCACAAGCTTTTGGCCAAACAGAAAATGATTAGATAGTGTGGCATGGAGATGCAAAGACACAAATATTTGGAACAATTAAAACAAATGATTATCTTTCTGCGTAGCTGAATTTCAATGATCAATTCCCCAATTTTCACTCTAAAACACCTCTCCTTCTTCATTGTCAGGTTGTTAGGAGTTTATATTATTTTGTTTGTTATGTGTTTCTATGCACATGTGAACGAAAGTAATATAATTGCTGGCCGGGCTGATGCTTTGTGGGATGAAGTGGCGCGGGAAGGGCCGTCTCGCTTAACTAAGGTTGCTTCAATTCAACAAATGGTAAGAAAAGTAAAGCCAAATTTTTTTAGCCCCTATACCGTTTTTAAATCGCTTTTGGGAGAGCGCGAATCTTTTAAGTTAGTAAATATACAATTGGCGAATCTTATTGAGAAAAATAAGAATGGATTGGTGGGTGTCAGCTTAGTCCAGGTGGATGTTGAAAATGGTGACCTTAGCGAAGCTGACATGCTTAGGGTTGATCTTGAAGGGGCTAATTTGTCGGCGGCTAATTTTTCACGGGCTAACCTCATTGCTGCCAAGCTCAATTTTGCAAATTTCCATGGGGCTAGTTTTTTACAGACACATGTTTTTAAAGCTGTTTTTAGTGGTGCAATTCTTAAAAGGGCTGACCTAAGACATGCTGTGGGGCTTACCTGTGAGCAAATTCAGTCTGCGGTGATAGATGAAAGTACTCGCTTGCCGGATTATATTTCGTTGGCAGGGACTTCGGAGTCAAGTTTCAGATGTGTAAATGTTTTAAAGGGGGAGGGGGTAGATCTTAGTGGGGTTAATCTGGCGGACACGTATCTTTATAATCTGGATCTAAGAAAATCCAATCTTAGCCGGGCAAACCTTGAGAAAGCCATTCTCAATAACACGTTCTTTCAGAATGCAGATCTTGGTCATGCAAACCTAAAAGGAGCAAATTTGAGATTTTCTCTTTTTACAGATGCAAACCTTACGGGAACTGACTTAAGAGGAACTGACCTAAGAGGATCTCACCTCGATCGTGTTGTGGGTCTCACCTGTGAGCAAGTCAAGTCGGCGCTGATTGATAAAAGCACCCGTTTGCCAAGCTATATTTTATTGGCAGGGTCTTCGGAATCAACTTTCAAGTGCATATACTTGAAAAAAGGAAAAAAGGTAGACCTAAGTGGGGAGAATCTGGCGGGCACGTATCTTCGTGATTTGGATCTTCGCAAATCCAATCTTAGCCGGGCAAACTTTGAAAAGGCCGTTCTCAGTAATAAATACTTTCAGAATGCAGATCTTGGTCATGCAAACCTAAAGGGAGCAAATTTGACCTTTTCTTATTTTAATGATGCAAACCTTACAGGCTCTGACCTGAGAGGAGCTGACCTCGATCGTGCTGTGGGGCTTACCTGTGAGCAAATTGAGTCTGCGGTGATAGATGAAAGCACTCGCTTGCCGGATTATATCTCGTTGGCAGGGTTTTCTGAATCAACTTTCAAGTGCATAAACTTGAAAAAAGGAAAAGGGGTGGATCTTAGCAGGGTTAATCTGGCGGACACGTATCTTCGTAATATGGATCTTCGCAAATCCAATCTTAGCCGGGCAAACTTTGAGAAGGCCATTCTCGATTACACATTCTTTCAAAGTGCAGATCTTGGTCATGCAAACCTAAAGGGAGCAAATTTGACCTTTTCTTATTTTAATGATGCAAACCTTACTGGAACTGACCTAAGGGGAGCTAACCTCGATCGTGCTGTGGGTCTCACCTGCGAACAAGTCAAGTCGGCGGTGATTGATAAAGACACCCATTTGCCAAGCTATATTTCTCTTGAATGTGAGAATTCTCAAGGTGTAAAAACAGTGGGTGAGAAGTAATTAATTTTCAAAACGAAAACTTCATTGACTGTTTTAATGGTGAGTTACGTCCGATGCGTAGTGGAGAAGCTTTTGGCGCAAGTGTTCCGCGTTGAACTCATGCTGTGGTTGTAATTGAGCCAGCATTTCCTCAACTTTTGACCACTCGCAATAATGTTCTTGCGCCTCCAAAATCATTGGGTGTTCGGTGCTGGTGATGTTATCCCCAACGAAAAGTTCTTCGTGGATTTTTTCTCCCTTCTGCAGCCCGGTATATTTAATTTCAATGCCAGACTCATCCACACTGTGTTCGTCAGTTTTCAACATATGGCCTGACAAATAAACCAGTTGTTTTGCCAGTGAAAGGATCGAGACAGGCTCGCCCATATTGAGAGCAAAAATTCCGCAACCTTTTTTGAGATTGATAGAGCCTGCTTGCAGTACTAGCTGACTGGCTTCCGGAATGGTCATGAAAAATCGGGTGGCCTCTGGATGAGTGATGGTGAGGGGGCCACCCAAGGCAATCTGCTCTTGAAATAAGGGGATCACAGAGCCTGAGGAACCTAATACATTGCCAAATCGAACTATAACCATATGTGTGGATTTCTTTTCATCCAACCCTTCTGATTTGCTTTTTTGGGAGAGCCCTTGGATTATTAGCTCTGCAATGCGTTTGGTTGCTCCCATTACACTGGTTGGGTGAACAGCTTTGTCAGTGGAAATAAGGATAAAGTTTTCTACTTGCAGGTCAAGTGCGGCTTGGGCAACATTATAAGTACCAAATATGTTATTCAGTACGCCTTCCTCAATATTGTTTTCGATGAGGGTTACATGTTTGTAGGCGGCGGCATGGTAGATGGTGTCAATTCCGAAGTTTTTGATGGTGTCTTCCACGCGTTGTTTATTAGTGATGGAACCAAGCAGGGGAACGATTTTGACTTCACAGTCGGCACTTGCACATAAATATGCTAATTCAGTATTGATTTTATAGAGGTTGAGTTCGGAGTGTTCGAATAAAACGATAAGGGCAGGGTTCAGTATCAGAATTTGGCGGCATAGTTCAGAGCCTATCGATCCACCGGCGCCGGTCACCAGTACTTTCTTATTGGTGATGCAGGCGGCAAGAAGCCTCTGATTGGGGGCTACTGCTTTACGCGCCAACAAATCGCTGATGTCAACATTCCTTAGATCATCCACCGTTGCTGATCTGGATGTAATATCACCGAGTGAAGGTATGGTTCGGACGGTTACTTTTTTTGTTTCAAGATATTTTAGTAACTCTTTGCGTTCTTCGTGGTGCATGTTGGGTGTTGCCAGTAAAACCTCCAGAGGATTCGTCTTGGCGCGGATCTTTTCAATCTCGGTACGGCCACCCAAAACTTTCAGATTTTGCACAAAGTGGCTATGTAAGGTATGGTCGTCATCGATAAACCCCAGTAGCTGGATGTCTTTATTGTGAGCCAGTGAAGTAGCAAGCTCTAGGCCAGTTCTGCCAGCACCGTATATCAATATGTTCTTTTTGGGTTGAGCAGTTGTGTTGACAGCACTTCTTGCTGATAGCAGCCAACGAACTCCTTGTCGGCTGCCACCTATAGTCAGGAGTAAGGTCATCCAAAAAAGTATGGGGATGGAGCGAGGAAACCAAAGCTTCTCCACCCCAATATATAAGGGGAGTAAGGTAATGGAGATCACCAGCCAAATTAAAACCAGAACGGTGATAGCCTGAGCAATCGCAAGCATTGCCTGAGAACCTATATAGCGCACAATGGCTCTGTATAAGCCAAGCTTGATAAAAATGGGCAGAGCTATAATGGGTCCTAATATAAACAGCCATAATTGGCTTTCGCTTGGCCAAAACCATTCGCTCAAGCGTAAGGCAAACGCCATCCACAGGGATAGGGGCACGAGGAAAAAATCCGTCGCGATCATCAACGCCTGCTTTTTATTGCGCGAAATATCGAAAATGGACATTTAGATTCCGGTTAAATCCTTTGTTTAATTAGTTGGAGGTTTTATTTGGCTAGATTTTGACCTTGTCAATATGGCATCGGTGCACCTGTCCCAGCTAGGCCTTAATGATTTTATCCGATTTTATATTGCCACAGGCATTTCGAGTATCAACAACCAATTTTGATTTGTTTACAATAGCGGCATAATCGTAAGTCGAGTGGTCGGTCAATATAGCTGTCAGGTCATAGGAGTTGAGCCTCTCTAAAGAGGTACTTTGTTTGCCAATAAACTGTTTGTGCTCTCTTCGTGGTTTTATGGTTGGAATATATGGGTCATTATAGTCCACTTCAGCACCCTGCTGCTCCAGCATTTCCATTATTTCAAAGGTGACGGACTCGCGGTCATCGTCTACATTTTTCTTGTAAGCCAATCCTAACAGCAGGATGCGACTTTTTGCGATATCTTTTCCAGATTGACCAAGCGCAAATGAGATTTTTTCCATGACGTAGTTGGGCATTGAAACATTCACTTCCCCGGCCAGCTCGATGAAGCGAGTGGAGACTCCGAATTGTTTTGCCTTCCAGGAGAGGTAAAACGGATCAATAGGAATACAGTGGCCCCCCAATCCCGGCCCGGGATAAAAGGGCATGAAGCCAAAAGGCTTGGTGCTGGAAGCCGCGATCACTTCCCAGATGTCGATGTTCATTTTATCAAAGACGACTTTAAGCTCGTTGACGAGGGCAATATTCACAGCGCGAAAAATATTCTCCACCAATTTCGTTGCTTCAGCCGCTTTCGTGTCTGAGACCGGAACGGTTTTTTGGATTATGGATGAATAAAGGGCATCGGTGATTTCCAGCCCTTTGGGCGTGTCAGATCCAATAACTTTTGGGATTGTGGCGGTAGTGAAATCCTTGTTGTTCGGGTCTTCTCGTTCCGGCGAGTAGGCGAGATAGAAGTCGTGGTCAGCTTTTAGGCCGCTTCCTGATTCCAACTCTGGCGCAAGTACTTCCTGCGTGGTGCCGGGATAGGTGGTGGACTCCAGAACGATCAGTTGTTCTTTGGTAATGTGAGGAGCGATTTCCCGTGCTGTAGAAAGGATATAACTCATATCTGGATCGCGGTTTTTTTCCAGAGGTGTGGGAACGCATATAAGTATGCAGTCAAGTTTTTTCACACTGGTGAAGTCAGTGCTCCCTTGAAATTTTCCTTCCTGCGTCAGGAGGCAGATGCTTTCATTGGAAATATGTTTTATATAGCTTTTTCCCTGAGATAACAGATCGATTTTTTTCTGGTCGATATCAAGTCCCGTTACAGAAAATCCGGCCTTGCAGAATTCGATCACCAAGGGAAGCCCGACGTACCCCAAGCCGATTACTCCAATTCTAGCGTGCTTATTTTTTATCCTATCCAATAACACTCGATAATCCTTTAAGTTTTAATTTTGAGAAGTTTGGGTGGATCTGAATGTGGCAAACTTACCTTTGGCTTCAGTACGGTCTCTTCACTAAGCCGTGTTCCTAATCCACCCGCAAGAATGACTGCTTTCATCTCTAAAGTTTCCAGTTGGTTTGGATCAAAAATTTAGTCGCAAGTAAACGGCAAATATTGTGTTTCTCTTAAGAAATATAATATGAGCATTTTATGTTAGAACTGAAAGAAAAATAAATCAAAAGATGGCAATTATTGCGTGTCAGGCAAACTTGTATTAGATTTCTTAGCAGATGTCCCCTTGCTAAAAACAAAGTTCCAAACTAATAAAAGAGAGGGTGCGGCGATCACGATCAGTAGGGGTTCGAGTGGGTATCTGTATCTTATCGAACCTATTGTGATCATATGAACCAAGGTCAGGTACGCAATAAATCCCAGGATTGGGATCAAATGCCACAATAAATCTCGCCTGGTTATCAAAGTTGCAAAGGCGAGCACAATCACTGGCAACAAGGATAGGGATGCAAATAGTGCTAGCTTATTTCCCTTCAGCGCGGGCGAATAGGGAATTAGGCTCCAAATCCGAACAAATTTCACCCCAGCCATTTTGAAAAAATTGCCAGGATTGTTACGAATATATTTGATCGCAGTATTCCGCAGAGTGCGATCATACTTGGCGGTCGAATTAGGGATTTGATCACCAAAAACGTTTGCAACATTATAGTCTATCTTGCCAATTCCACCACCACTTATATTCATCGGGTTATTGCCAGCATAAAGAACAATGCCTAAACCATGGCTAAGCCTCATAAAGTAGTCGAATTTCTGTGTGTTGTGATACCACCACGGTGACATAATAAGCGCATATAGAATTCCATAAATCGCAAGGTCGCGAAATGCCCGGGGAAGACCAGCTTTACGGATCACCAAGGTGTGCCAAAATATCACAAAAGGGGCAAAGAGATCCATAGTCGGTCTAGCTAGGATCGACAAGATGAAAAGCGTTGATGCCAAGGCAGGTCTGTTTTTGTGAAGCGCGAGAAATGCTCCCAAAACCAGCGGAACAAATAGGCTTTCTGTCATCCCTGCAACACTGTAAAAAACAGCCATTGGATAAACGGCCATCATGCCGGCAGCTACGAGTCCAATTTTTTCACTTTCAAAGATCGCCCGGGTGAGTGCCCCGGTGAGAATTACGGAAATGAGGCCCGTTATTATCCCGGTGAGAAGTTGTGCTTTCTCACCCCCTCCAAATAATGCGAGAAATAAAGGGTATAGAGGCATAATATTATGACTGCTAAGAACCTCACCCTTCAAAATATCCAATGCTGCATTTTGGTAGGTTAGGTTATCTGGGAGTAGATTTGGGGGGGGTAAGGGAATGGCGGCTAAGCGAATGATAAGGGCCGCCAGCACAATTATGCCGAGTTTAAATAGACTCAGTTTGTGATTGATTAAAAAATTTGACAAGTTTATATTTTCCCCAACCGGTATTTTCGCAATGTCGGAACAACTGGTTTAATGTGGTCTCAACGCTCTTGTTTTGCGGAGAATTTTCAGTAGCTCAAGATCGTCTACTAAAGTTGTTATACCCTATTACTACAATAGCTCAAGGTCAATATCTTATTTCCTGTTTTCTTGCCCTTATAGCTTTCAGCAGGGTGATAATCTAGATTTGAGTTCAAAGAACTTTTGTGGGTCATGGAGTCAAGCGGGCTTCAAAAAGAGCCCAAACAATCAATGGTGCTTGCAATGGTTTTTGTGCTGGTATTTTATATTCCGGGTTTGTGGACAATCGCATGGCAAGCAAAAAAAAGATTTAAATCGATGGATGGGATAGGAAATGGCCACCATGCTTCCCTGCAATCAGAAAAATAATGCCGCATTAATGCGATCAGATTGTTGCACGGGTTGACATGTTCTCTGGCCATTACATAGTCATAATCAATTCCCTGCGCAAGCGCGTTTTTTCTGGGGCCCAAATTTCTGCCGAGTCGCCATGCTAGTCCCGGGTCCGTGGGGACAAGGATGGAAAGTAAGCCGCCATTTTTGACAACTCGGCGCCACTCCTTGAGGACGAGATGGGGCTGATAAACATGTTCCAGTACATGCGTTGCGATAAGTCGGTCAAAGCTGTTATCTTCGTAACTCAATTCAGCGCCATTTTGTATTTCAAATAAAAGCTTGCCATCATGTTTTCCTTTGAGGTTGTTCCTTGCAACTGAAAGTGTTTTGGCATCTAGGTCGGTCAAAACATATTGGTCGAAACTGTGTCGCACAAAAGGAAGGTGCTCGCCGGGCCCTACTCCAACTTCTAAAACTTTTGAGAAATGCTCGTATTTTTGGAAAGGTTTTTCTGTGAGACGGTGGCTTGCCTCCATTACAATAGACTGGAGTGGGCTGGAGTAATTCGACTCATGATAGACATCCGCAAATTTAGAACGGTAATCCAACCAAGCCTTATCCTCGCTACTCATTTAGACCCCTGAAAAATAAACTCGGTTAATGGTTGTTTTGTTTAATAGTGGCTTGGGTTTCCCCGCTTGGAGCTCAGCTTGATTTTCCATGCAACCTTCCCTGAAGAGGTTGTGACGGTATATTGGCCATGTCGTAATTGACAAAACCCAGTAACATTTGAAAACCTATTATGACTGGTAAGGCCGCAAGCATTACTGTTCCCGCACTTGCCAGTGCTCCCGGTTGCCCGGGGTCAATCCAATTGATTGCACCAAAAACAATTCCAAACCCAAGTAATGGAATACCAAACAGCAATTCGAGCGAGGCATAGTTAAAGTTTCTAATGAAATAATTATACAGGACCCGTTTGATAAAATTGAGCAGGTTTTTAAGCAGGAACTGAGGGAATTCGCGAGAAACTTTCAGATTAGATTTTTCAGTGCTGTATTTTGCAATCATAGGAATATCTATTATTACGGCACGTAAAATATTCAGTCGGAACAACATGTCGCTTTCAAAAAAGTAACGTCTGCTAATTTTGTTGACCGGCAACTGGTCTATTACCTTGGCGCTAATTGCCGTAAAACCATTGGTAGGGTCAAATAAATTCCAGTACCCCGAAGAAAGCTTGGTTAAAAATGAAAGACCCGCATTTCCAATCAGCCTAACAAAGGGCATTTGCTTAACTGCCTCAATTCCAAAAAAACGATTGCCCTTGGTATAGTCTGCTTTACCATGAAGAATAGGGGCGATAAACTCAGGGATCAATGCCGGGTCCATCTGGCCGTCACCATCAAGCTTGACTATCACATCGGCACCGGCTTTTATCGCTGCCTGATATCCGGTTAAAACAGCACCTCCTACGCCTTGGTTGGTTGGATGATATATCACTCGAATTTTCGGGTCGGAAAAGGTGTCTTCTACCAAGGAGCCACTTTTCTCAGGGCAACAATCGTCCACGACGAAAATAAAATCTACGTCATCACTAATTTCCCGAATCAGGTCACAAATATGAACCGAAACTTTATAGCATGGGATGACAATACCAGTTTTTTTTTTCACCAACATTGACCTTCCTCAGAATTTCACATGTTTACTAAGTAACTAGCGGATGTCAGCTTGCTTATTATAATTATTGTCTCATAGCATGAATAAGCGAAACTGTCTACTATAGTGGGTCTATAACCACTCCTTCCATCTGTCTCGTTGGGCGGCAGAGTCGACCGCTATCAGCAGTTTATCAATCTTATGGTTCAATTCTTTGGCCTGTTTCAGTTTCCTCTCGTTTAACTCCCGAGCAAATTATTATGTTATAACACATGGGATTTTTATAAGTATGAATGGGCAGAGCCCTAATACATTGAATATTATTCTTTCTTGGATTGATGTGAGTAATTTAAACACGTTACTGCATAAGGAGTTTAACAAACATGTTCTTCTCCATGAAGAGGGATACTTTGAAACGCTGGTTTCTTTTGTTGCTGAAAAGTGCCTCATAAAAGAAAAGAATATTTTTGAATTTGGTTGTGGTACTGGCGATTTGAGCTTATTATTGGTGGTTAAGGGCGCTAAGAACGTTTATGGGATGGATATTTCCGAACCCTCTATTCAAGAAGCTAGAAAAAAAGCATTGAAAGCAAATGTCAAAAATGTCAATTTTCAATGCGGAGGTATATTTGAGACTGAAATCGGATCAGACAAGCCTGATATTATAATTTCGAATTCGGTTATTCATTACATACCCGGTGATTTGCGCCCCACGTTGCATAGATTGTTTTCAATGTTAAAAGATGGCGGCACCATGCTCGCTACAGTTGAAGCGGCCAATAAGTTCAGTTTCATTAGGATGATTCAGTGGTTTTTGTTTTTTGTCTCTCCAGAAGTGTTTAAGAGAAATCTGCATATGTTGTTCGGGTTGATCTCGAGGTTTTTAAATAAAGATGTCCTTAGAAATGAAAACGAGCTGGTCTTGAAAAGTAAGGCGCGCTACTTGGCTGTTCCCATTTTTCAAAAGAAAACAAAAGATGAATGGGTTAGCGAGTTTAAAAGGGCAGGGTTTTCAGATATTCTGATAGAGATGGCTCCCAAGCTCAATAAGCTGTCGGCTCCTCACTATTTTATAACCGCAAAAAAATAGCATCCATAATGCGAATTTGCTTTTTTTTGTGGGGTTTGGGATGTTTTGGTCGAAAGAGAAATTACTTGCACGAAAGCACCCTGTTATTTTCCATGGCAATCCCCACCCGTTAAGAGTTGAAATTGACTTTAAGGGTACCCTTGTTCAATGGTGAGTTTTGTTTACTAAGAAAATGGCGATACCGCGAATCCAATTAAACCTGACAACAAAAGATTTATTTGAGTTTTTCTTTAATATTTTTTGTCATAAAGGCGAAAAAGCGTCTGATGAAGTGATTGGGCGATTCGAGCGGGAGTTTGCCGCAAGTTTTGGTCTTAAGAGGGGGCTGGCAGTATCAAAGGCCCGTATAGCATTTTTCCTCCTATTAAAAAATTTGCCTCTCAAAAAAGGAGGGGAAATTATTATTAGCGCTCTGCATATTGCAGATTTTGTCAATATGATACGCCTCGCGGGTTTTGTGCCTGTTGTTGTCGACCTTCAAGAAGACCGCTACTGCGTCGACTATGACGATCTGGAGAGAAAGATAAGTGAAAGAACGGCCTTATTTTTAGTGACCCATCTATCTGGATACGCGACGGACATGGAACGGATACAAAATATTTCCATGAAGTTCAATGTCCCTTTTATTGAGGATTGCTCCCAGGTTGTAAAGTCAAGTTTCGGCAAGGAACGGCTTGGGACATTTGGTGTTGCTTCCATATTTAGTATGAGCTTAGCGAAGTCGGTGTGTACACTGTTCGGGGGAATGATCCTTTGTCAGGATGATAAGCTTTTAGCAACGATACGGAAAGAGGCAAAACAGTTTTCTACTCCTTCGCGGGTTTTGCTAGTTCTTGAAGGGATAAAAAACCTTATCTTGAAAACTGCAACTTCGAAAGTTGTTTTTAGCTTGCTTACGTTCCCATTGGTTGTTTCCATGAGCAGAGTAGGAGATGTTTTCTCGCGATACCAAAAAACGAATAAAACAGTCGAGTTGCGGGAGGAAATGCCTGCTCAATTTCTCACTCGTTTCTGCTGGCAGCAGGCTGTAATGGGGCTAAGCCAGCTGGAAACGCTGGATGAGCGTGAACAGAGACGAGCGGATGCAGGGCGCAACCTTTACCAGAGACTGGCCTCAAAGGAGAGAGCTTATGTGCCCGAGATGGAGAAACAAAGTGGAAATTCTTTCTGGCTATTCCCTGTTATTGCAGGGGATGTCACAGGTTTGAAAAGCTTTCTTTTAAATCATAAGATAGACAGTTCGGGCATGCTGTTAAGTTGCTTGGCTGATGAGCCTGCATTCTCGGATCTCCAGTTCAAAGCCCCTGGAGCTAGGCGACTTAAGCGAAATACCCTGTTTTTGCCGATGTACTGGAATATATCTCAGGTAGATATAGATCGAATCGTTGTTGCTATGGAAGCTTACCCGTCACGAGAGGATAGAACTTGAGCCTTTTTGCTGGCATTTTCAAGATACTGCCAATTCCGATCAATAAGAGAATGGTAACGGGAATGATAACGTTACTAGTTAGTCTAATATATACTCGGTTACTGAACAAACCGTCTCCTCGAGGCCCTCTGTTTGTCACCTGGTTACCTACCTTTGACTGTAATGCATATTGCCGGTTTTGCGACACACATGTGTCACACAAACAGCAACCGGAAAATTTGCCCTTGAGTCGATGCCTGGAGATTGCCAATGAAATTGGGCGAGCGAAAACTTGGGTCGTCGGCTTTACCGGAGGAGAAGTCTTGCTATGGCCTCATCTGTTTGATGTGATTCGGGAACTGAAAAAACACAACATTGTTGTTTATATTGTGACTAACGGTTTATTGCTAAAAGATTACGCCAGTGAGATTCTTTCAGCGGAGGTTGACTATGTTGTGGTCAGCATAGATAGTGATAGCGCGACCGAACATGATGATGTGCGGCAACTGCCCGGGCTTTATGAACAGGCGATAGAAGGTGTGAAGGAATTAAGGAGACGGAGAAAGGGTGGCAAGCCGTTGATCAAGTCCACCACCGTTGCAAGTGCGCAGAACCTTCATAAGCTCAAGGGAGTTATCGATCATCTTGGAAATTTCATGGATGAGACAAGCTTTCAGCCCGTGGTGGGAGAGTATGAGGATCATCCACATAACCGAGAGGACAACCAACTTAAAAATTTCTTGTTCACAGACAATTCGGAATCGACAGTCAAGGCGCAGTTGGATAAGTTGATTGAAGATCGCCCAGCATTTGACAAAACCTATTTCAAGTTAATCCCCGATTACTGGTTTCATCCGGAAAAGCTGGTAGAGCGTATAAAGTGTTGGTCACCCTTCCTGCGTCTACAAATAATGCCGGGCGGAAGTACCCGACAGTGCACCGTCAGATCGGATTATGGTGCAACTGGCAACCTTAATGAGTCATCTATTATGGAGACGTGGAACAGTCAGGAAATGCTACGTCAGCGGGAGGAAATTCGATGTCATCGAAATGAGTGCATCTGCTGGACTCAGGATACAGCATTTAATGCTGCTCTGGATAAATTTCCGTTTGCGAAAACGTTTCCGGTATGGAACAAGAGTACCGAATTACCCAAGGATGAGGTTGTTAATCAGGTTGAAACTATTAAATTTTAGCGAGAATGAAAAGCAGGTTTGTTCTGCATTAGAAAGGCCATTTTTCAAATTAAAAAGAGTTTGTCGATTCAGATTAGTTCATAATGTGAAGCTGGTTATGGAAATAAACCAATCCTGATACCTTCTGTATTCAGTTGTTTCCGGTCTAATTCGATAAGCTAGTATTTTGCAGAAACTATATTATTGTGTTTTATAGGTTTAAACAGGTGGTGGATATTTTATGAAGAAGAAAATTTTATTGGTGTACACAGAATTAGGGTTCAGTGGGTCCTATTTGATTCAACCACCGATCAGCCTTGTCTATGTATCTACAAAACTCGTTCATGTTCCAGAAATTGAGATTGAAATACTGGATTGCCGGATAGAGCCCGACTGGCGTGAGAAACTACGAAAAATTGTTTTGGAGGATGACCTTCTTGAAGTGGGTTTCTTCGTTATGAGCGGATTACAGGTCGGGAAAGCCCATGAAGTTACTAAGGTTGTAAAAGAATTGAATCCGGATATCCCCGTTATTTGGGGAGGGCCACACCCAACGATTCTTCCAGAAGATGTATTGAATTATGGGGGTGTTGATTTTTGCGTAAGAGGGTTTGGGGTGGATGCTTTCACAGACTTAACCCAAAAACTCTTAAACCATGAAACTGACTTTGAAACTATTCCTAATCTGTGTTTTAAGAAAGATGATGGAAGTCATGTTATTGGAATAACAAACGATAATTATGAGCGAGTCGACTATAAAGAACTTCCTTATCATCTACTGGATGATGTTATTGAGAAATATTTTGTGGGGACCGAAAACCGGGCATTCCCTATTTATACGGCATTTGGGTGTCCTTATCAGTGTAATTTTTGTATTTCTCCGATCTGGTTCAAAGATACTCGCAAAAAATGGGACACTTTGCCGCCAGAAGAGGTGGTTGATCACATAGAGTATTTAATGGATAGATATAATATCGATTTTATTTATTTTTGGGATGACGATACTTTTGTTCGACCTTCCCACTTTTCTTCTATTGCGGCTGAAATTTTAAAGAGGGAAATAAAAATCAACTTAGGGATCAGGGGCATTCGATCTAATGAGATCGAACGAATGAAACAAAAAGATTTTGATTTGATGAAACAGGTGGGTGTGGATTATGTTCATATTGGGGTGGAGAATGGTTCCCAGGAAATGCTTGATTCCATGGACAAGGGGATCACTGTAGAGCAATCCATCTCTGCCAATCGAAAATTAGCTGAGTATAATGGAATTACTCCCATGTATAATTTTCTTGTAGGTATGCCGACAGAAACTATTGAGGATCTGCAAAAAACGGGTTTATTTATGTTGCAGTTAGCTGAAGATAACCCCGGTTGCATTATGTATCCTCCGAATAAACTGATCCCTTATCCAGGCGGAAAAGCATTTTCTGAGGCGATAAAACGAGGATATAAGGCGCCAACAACTCCGGACGATTGGATTAATCTGGATCAGGATGGTGAAGTTTACCAGCCTTGGTACACTCCAGAGAAAAATCGCTATATGAGGGTTCTTCAGATTGCTACCTACGGCTTGAGTAATTGGGGGATTTTTCTCGAAAACCGCCCACGCTGGTTGCAGATTTTTTTCAAAGTCTCGAAATTTTTTTACAGGCCGATCGCAACATATCGACTTAAACATTCCGTAACCGGTTTTTTAATCGAATACCCACTGTTGAAGATGGCGAAGAAGATTTTGACCAGATTGGCTCCGGTAAATAACTCATAAGAATGCCACTATATGGGCTTTGGTTAGTGAAGTGCCCTCCATTACACTTCCTTCTTGTCCTCGTTTAACTGTGACCATCGCTTGGCCTGAAAGAAATAGTTCCAAAATCATGTGGGTTTCTTCGGGAGCTGCTCCCTTCTTGCATTAATATCCTGATCTGGTATGTTCTCTCCTGGTAAGCCATGGTGCCACTATGACCTGCCTTTTATTTGACCTGAAGAAGTTTTGACAGCAAGTTGAGTCAGGTTGTATTCCCTCCAGAATATCAAGCTCAACAGAATAAGTAATACTGGTTACGTTCACCGAGTAAATTTATAGTGGAAAATTAAATGTGTGGAATATGCGGATGGATAAATCATAGCGACCCTTCTAGGATGGGCTCCGAAATTCTTCGAGGCATGGCTGATAGTATGACGCACAGGGGGCCTGATGAGTCTGGAGAATTGATTGAGGGTACCGTTGCGATGGCACATAAAAGGCTGAGAATTATAGATTTAGAAGATGGCAAGCAACCCATGCGTTCCCAACGGGGGAATGCCATAGTTTTTAATGGGGAAATATATAACTATATTGAGTTGCGAGAACTTCTCGTTCAAAAGGGCTACACATTCAGAACGAACTCTGATACTGAGGTTTTGCTGGCTTCCTATGAGATATGGGGGCAAGACTGCTTGGAAAAACTAAACGGTATGTTTAGTTTTGTAATATTTGATAAAAGTAATAGAACTCTCTTTTTTGCAAGAGATCGTCTTGGGAAAAAACCCTTTTATTATTATAAAAGCGATAAATTGTTTGCCTTTGCTTCCGAAATCAAAGCGCTATTAGTTCTTCCAGAAATTCAAAAAAAAATCAAAATAAACCCTCTTGCGATAAGTGATTTTCTCTCGCTTGGCTACATCCTTTCCCCAAAAACCATATATGAGGGCATTGATGTATTGCAGGCCGCAAATTGTGGAACCTATAATATTTCTAATGGTGACATTCGAATATCCCAATTCTGGAATCTGGAGGATTTTTACCATCCAGATAATAAGATTTCACCAGATACCGATTGTGCGGAAAATTTTCGAGAGCTGTTTTTTGAAGCTTGCCGGTTACGTCTGCGGTCCGATGTTCCTCTCGGTTCCTACCTGAGCGGCGGGCTTGATTCGTCATCGATCGTTGCCGCAATTAAAGAAATAAGCAAAAATACTGTCAGGGCATTTACCGTTGGGTTTGATAACAAAAGTTATGATGAGACAGTTTATGCCAAAGCGGTATCTGATTTTCTAGGGTTGGGTCATACTATACTCTCTTCAGCTCAACCACAGAACAACGAGCTTTCCAAGCTTGTCTGGTTTTTTGACGCGCCTTTTGCCGATACTTCCATAATCCCTACATACGCTCTAAATAATGCGGCGAGAAAATATACCACTGTTGCTTTGTCTGGCGATGGTGCTGATGAAATGCTTGCGGGATACCAAACGCACCTGGCCGACCAATTTTACGGGCTTTACAGGAATATTCCTACGGCTTTACAGAAATATATTTATTTCATTGCTAAAAAGTTTATAAAGCCCTCGTACCGTAAAGTCAGTATGGACTATAAACTGCTCCAGTTTTTAAGTGGTTATGGGCTTTCTGCTGAAAAAGCTCACTACTGGTGGCGGGTTATTTTCACGGATGATGAAAAGGATAAAATTATGAGTCCTGATCTCTTAAGGATGTGCGCGGGCTATAATCCGTACGACATTTTTAAGGGGTATTTTGAAAAAGTACCTAAAAGTAGTTTTTTGGATAAAACCCTTTATGTTGACCAAAAAACATGGCTTCAGGATAATATTTTAGTGAAAGTTGACCGGTCCAGCATGGCTAATTCCATGGAAGTTCGCTCTCCATTTTTGGACTATAAGGTGGTAGAATACACCGCCAGAATGCAGGAGAAGCTGAAATTAGAGGGACGAAAACAAAAAGTAATTCTCAAGTCCGCAATGAAACCTTTCCTCCCGCAAAAAATCATCAATCGAGCAAAAAGCGGATTCAATTCACCTACTAATATGACCGGAAAAACTCAGCTTAGGCCTAAAAGATACTCATACCTTTTTTCAAATAAATTTCTACTTCATGGGGACAAAGAAGATATTACATATAAAGCTTTCTCTTTTGCTGTGCTGGAGAAGTGGCTGGACATGTATGACCATTTTTTATCGACGAACAAATGGGAGTGTGAATCATGATTTCCTCTGAACACGGCATCTCGTTTATCGTCCCTGCTTATAATGAGGAGGAGGGGATTTATCATACTCTGGAGATGCTTGGCACCGCCCTTGAAAAATCAAATATTGACTATGAAATTATAGTTGTGAATGATGGGTCTATAGATCGGACCTGTGAAGTTGCTCATAAATTCCCAGCTGTGAAGGTTATTTCCCATCCAATAAATGTCGGTTATGGACGTTCCATAAAAACGGGAGTTTTAAATTCCAAGTACGAATGGATAGGTATTACAGATGGGGATGGTACTTACCCTGCGGATATGATCCCGGTGCTATTGCAGAGTATGGGGAAAGGGTTTGATATGGTGATTGCAGAAAGGGCAAACCTCAAAACCCATGATTCCCTGTTGAAACGAATGGTACGAAAATTATATAAAACTATTATTGGGATTGCATTTCATGCTGAATTAAAAGATCCCAATAGTGGTCTGCGGATATTTTCAAAACAAAAGGCGCTCAGCTATTTCCCGTTCTTATGTGACACCTTTTCTTTTACTACAAGTTTAACTATTCTTTTTTATGGTGGCGGGGCTTTCATTGATCATATTCCAATTGAATATAAAGTGCGCTATGGGGATAGTAAGGTTCGTCACGTTAAAGATTCAATTATAACGATGCTTCTGATTATTCAGGGTTTGACTTTTTATAATCCTATGAAGTTTTTTTCCCTACTGCTAGCTGCCATTGTGGTTTTTGTTTGCTTGCCTGCAATGACTCTGGCTATGTTTGAAATGCATACCCTTTCTCTCTACTTTTTAGTGTTTGGGTTTCTAGTGGGGATACTAATTGCTTTCGGGGTTTTGGTTGATGCGATACGTATTTCGGTTTTGAGAAATTGACCTTCCCCCAATAAACGGGACGATTCAAAAGTAGAATTTTCTTGTTAGTAGATATTTTTGAGAAGAAGTTCCGAAAGAAAATCATTGCCAAACACCACAATGCTAAACTGAAGGCTCAATACTCTTCCGCTCAATCAAAAATTTCGCAACAACCAACACAACGAATAATTCAAGAATCGGCATTACCGTTAAGGTGTACCGTGTTTCGAAGTAGTGCATTGTAACCGAAAAAATACTTCGCACCATAACAAAAGACACAGCAAGAATCATTATATCTCTGTATTGGGATTTTTTATCTTTGCATGCAATCCATATTGAGAATATAAACAAAAAATATAAAATTATCCTCCAGCCATTTACAAAAATTTTCCCCAACATCTCCACAGGATACTTCTTCAAAAGTATGAGTTTTGACCAAAGTCCACCATTGACAATATCTAATCTCTCTTGGGCTGAAACCTTCCCGCTCAACTCAAGAGGCCAGGCAAAGCTCGAATAAACATTGAACCATAGTGCCGACAACCTTCGACCTGGGTTTAGCAAGTAAGCTTTGAAAGGTTCTTTTTCTGTAGACTCTTCTGCAAGGATCGCAAATTGTTCATTAATGTGCTTGGGAAAAGGTTTTCCTGTGTATTCTTTTAGCTCCTCAAATAATGCATGTACTCTTTCTTTTCCGACTGAATATGCGTGGTCATCAATGCGTAATAAGTCATAATGATAACCATGAATAGGCCACCAGGCACCAGCCATTTGGTATTCATTTGTTATCCATGTTTCTCCCCATTTTATATATCCCGAAATGGATGTCTGAAGATCGAAAGGTACCGGAAAAATATTATCCATTCCCACATGAATATTACGCAATAACCATCCTCCCCATGGCACCGTCACTATCAACGCAATAACCAGTCCGCGTCGAATAGCATCAAAAGGTCGGTAAATTATAAACCCTGTAGCGGCGACAGGAATAGCCAATAGAACTCCATCCAGTCTGACGAAAGTTGTTGCAATTAAAGCAAGCGCTATCGGTACAACTCTGAGTCTTTTTTCGTGGAGGGATTTAAGAAGTTCTGCAAATAGCCATAATGTTCCGGCCAAGGCCAAAGTCTCAGTTAAAAGGTACCTGGGCCAAGCCGTTTGAAGTGGTGAGATGGCGAGAATCAGACCCGCCAATAATGCCATTTTAGATGATGATGTGTAATGACGAATCGCAGACACTAAATATGCCAACGATGCCACATAAACCATGGCTTGCGAGAGCCGAACCGCTAAATTTGAATGCTCACTGACCCACCAGACTGCAGCGATAAACAACGGGTAACCGGGGCCCTGGTTTCCACCAAAATGGGGTATGCACTCACCACTTTCAGGTGTCGACATAGAAACACCACAACCCGAAAGTATATTTTCTGCCACCTTTAAATACCCGCCTCCATCTCCGCCGCCCTCTGATAAAAATATAATAAGAAATCGAGGAATAGTGGCAACTACCGCAATAATCCAGTACAGATGGCTAGGTTTGAAGCTATACAAATTTTTCATCTCACCTTTGTCATAAAAACTTTAAAGGAAACTTAGCTGATTTTCTCGGAAGCCGCCCCCACCCACCTAACCTTGGAGAATCGCCAACAGAGCGGCTCTAAAGTAAGCATGAACATTAAATAATTAGCATTTAAAGTCCCCTTGGAAATATTTGATGGCTTACTTCTATTTAATGAGAGGATAGGTTAGCTTTATAGTAATCCGTATACCACTGAATGAAGTTTTTAACGCCCTCTTTTACAGACCATATTGGAGTGTAATCGAAATCTTTTATCAAGTCAGTAACATCGGCGTGCGACTTTCGGACATCACCATCCTGCATAGGCATCAGGTTTAATTTTGCCTCCACCCCAAGATTCTTTTCTATTTCGCGAATATAATCCATCAATTGAATAGGGGCATTGGAGCCTATATTATAAATCCTGTAGGGTGCGGATGAAGATGCTGGGTTAGGGTGGTCGCTATCCCATTCAGGATCGGGTGTGGGAGCTTTCGCCACGATCCGGGTCACCCCTTCGACAATATCGTCGATATAAGTGAAATCTCTTACCATGTCACCACGGTTGTACACGTCTATGGGTTCCGAAGCCAAAATGGCTTTGGTGAATAAAAATAAAGCCATATCTGGACGACCCCAAGGGCCATATACCGTAAAAAACCGGAGCCCGGTGGTCGGGATTTCGTAAAGATGCGAGTAGGAATGGGCCATAAGCTCATTGGCGATTTTTGTGGCCCCATAAAACGACACAGGATGACTCACGCCATTCCGAACGGAAAATGGGTATTTGGTGTTGAGTCCATAAGCAGAACTGGTCGATGCATAGACCAGATGCTCCACTTTATTGTGACGACAACCCTCAAGTATGTTGAACGTTCCCACGATATTACTTTGTATATAGACTTCCGGATGCTGGATAGAATAGCGGACGCCAGCTTGTGCCGCCAAGTGGATAACTCTTTGTGGACTGCTCTCCCTGAAAACTCGGTCAACCTCTTCTTTGTCTTCCAGATTGCTTTTATAAAATGTGAAACTGTCAAACTCCTGAAGAATTTTGAGCCTGTCATTTTTGAGGTTGACATCGTAATAATCGTTGATGTTATCAAGCCCGATAACTTCATAACCATCTTCGAGCAATCGCTTGGAGGTGTGGAAGCCTATAAAACCTGCTGAGCCGGTGACCAAAATTTTCATAATAAATACGTATAGATGTAATAGGGGATGGGAACAGATTTTTTAGAGTAAGTATTCTTATTGGAGCGAGGAGAGGGCCTGTCCCCGCAAAAGAGCGTGATTGAAACTCCTATTAGAGATCATATTTTTAATCACCATAATAATCAAGCTTAATTAGTTCCGGCATTGATTTTATTGTGCAGGTATAGCGCCAAGTGAGTCATTGTCAGGTCGATTTTGCAGGAGAACTCTAACTGCCACTGGTAGTATTTTAAGGGAGGATTACAAAGCCCATCAACATACCAGATTTTATAAAAACTATTGATAGAGTTCTAAATGAGGAAGCAGGATGAAACTATTTGCGTAGCGATGTGTTTAGAGATTAAGGCCGGCATGCTCGTTTAATGAGCGTAGGTTTTATTCTAGAAGGATTAAATTCCAAGCTATTTCATAATTATCTATTTGTTGTTACAATTATTAGTAGGCAGACATAGAAATGCGTTGCGAAGGTTCGGCGAGGCAATACCTTGTCGAGAAAATTTTAGTGGCGTAATCTTCATTTTAAATTAAGGAGGCTTATGGATAGTTTAAAACAATTAATGATTGCTCTAGTTTTAGTGGTATCTGTAATGGGCTTGGTTGGGTGCGAAGAAAAGGGTTCTGCTGAGAAGGCTGGAGAGCAGCTGGATAAAACTATGGAAGATGCTGCAAAGAAAGCTAATGACTTATTAGGGAAATAGAACCGTCCATTTATTGCGAAGAAGGTTTTCCTCGAAAAAAGAAAAGGGCTTGGCCATTTGGCCAAGCCCTTTTACATAAATCTAGACTAACTCTAGTAGAGCCGTAGCTCTTCCAGATGGTGTCTTGAGTTTCTTATTTGGGTACCACTTGAGTGGCTTGTGGACCTTTCTGGCCCATACCTTCTTCGAACTCTACTGACTGTCCTTCTGCGAGAGTCTTAAAGCCTTCTCCTTGAATTTCAGAGAAATGAACAAATAGATCTTTGCCACTCTCGGACTCAATGAAGCCATAACCTTTACCTTCGTTAAACCATTTTACTGTTCCTACTGCCATAATAAATACTCTCCTGCAATGAAAGGAAATGTACATCCAGAAAATCTGGACAACTGCTTCCCTATTTCTAAATTGGGTTGAATTGGTGCAAGAACTTTTAGAGAACCACTTCGATGAAAAACCCAACTTGCTTCAGTCTGTTAGACCGAAGTGTTTTACAGGTCTGCTCTAGGCGAGAAACTAGAAGGAATCGAATTACACTACAACTAAACAACCCTTGTTTACCTCTAAAGAGTAGCATAGATGGTCAAAATGTCCTAATAAAATATAATAAGGTGGATATTGGAAGTGACAAAAGCTGACCAAACAGGCATCTTTTATGCCCAGTGGAAGACTTATGAAGAATATTAAAAAATTATAATTTTAATCTTCTTGTAATCTTGCTCGTGCATGTTAGGCTGAGATTGTCTCCTCTGGGTGATCCCTTTGAGGCAAAGGACATCAAAAAATCGTAAAGGACTTTATATTTCCACCATTCCTTTTTGGAGTGGTTTTTTTTTTGCCAGTTATGTCAGGGGATAAATAGATTACAGAGAGGTCAGTTTATGCATGAGGTTAAAGTGTACGATAGCTCTGGGAACTTGAAACAAGTGATCTCGGTGAAAAAACTAAATATCCGGTCAGAAAAACAACTGGAGTCCCCATCTCTTTTTAAGAAAAATAAAAGAACCGGGAGACCGCTGGAAAAACCTGTAAAAACGCAGGTGAAAACTAAAGCTTCACAACTTTGAAAACAGGAGCACCTTATTTTGCAAGTCACCGTATATCAGAATCAGGTCGAGCGGGCATTGAAAGGTTTGAAGCGCCAACTCAATAAAGAAGGTTTATTTAAAGAGCTCAAGCGTCGACGATTTTATGAAAAGCCATCGGTTAAGAAAAAACGCAAGATAAAAGAAGCCAAAAAGAAACGTAAGATGGCGATGAGACGGATGCGTTCTGCCTGGCACCAGATGTAGAGGTTGCAGGAAAGCGTTTATTCCTAGTCTCCAATATCTCATTATTAGAACGAAACAAAAGGGCTCAGCAATTTTTGCTGGGCCTTTTTGTCTTGAAGTTATGCGTATGTTAGTTATGTTAAAGGTCTAATCTAAAGAATGAATTATTGGAATAGGAATTGAATGCCCTCTTGGCCAATCCGACTGTAGTGCCCATTATCTCCGCATTTCACAAGAAAGAAGCAATCCTTGGAATCAACATCGCATAAAAATTCAAGGTTAAGCTTTTGGTCTCCACACTCTGGGCAACCATTATTATTGATATGTTGTTGAATACGTAGCCACACCTCTTCCATGGTTTTGGTGTCTTGAGTTATCAAAATTTTATGCTGGCAATGACCGCATACTGCATGGAAATCACACGGTCGCAACTAAGGTTGACCTCAAACCTGGCGTTTAAACAAATCGGGCAGACTATCCTTGTTGTCGCTGCTTCAACTATTCCCAGTTTTTCATTGGGATCTCGCTTTCGTTAGTTTTCATACCTTTGAGTTGTAGAAGCCATCATTCCATTACAGTTTTTGAGTTATTTGCTCAGCACGAACTTTGACATGACGGTTTTCCAGGTGAGGCTTGATCCTTTTTCTATTTGTAAAATATGGGGTTATGCGTCTATCTTCAGGGTTTCGCTCATAGATGTTTATGGAGACTGTATCGTGAGGATGAATTGGTTTTTGAATGAGGTTGAAGAATTCTATATTCTGTTTAAGAAAGTGATGCAATAGCTGAGGTAGATCATCAGGTGATTAAAAAATGAAAAACAAAAAACAATCAACCTTAGATTCTTCAGGGAGTTTTTATTCAGATTTGCCAATATTTAAGGACTTTTTGGGAGTTACCGATGAAAAAAACTTTCATGATGTTCCTGAAGGTTGGTGGGTTGTTGTTTCTGATATTAGAGGATCAACAAAAGCAATCGAAAGTGGGCGTTACAAAGATGTAAACATTCTCGGAGCTTCTTCGATTATCGCTGTTCTTAATGGTGTGGGGAGCATCGAAATTCCTTTTGTTTTTGGCGGCGACGGGGCCTCATTCGTGGTGCCTGAATCTTGCCGTGAATCGGTAGAAAGAGCGCTGAACGGTGCCAGGCGACTTGCTCACGATAGCTTTGATATGGAACTCAGAGTGGGTATGGTGCCGGTAAAGGTCATTAGTGAAGGGGGTTTTCGGACACGAATCGCTAAAATGCAAGTCTCGCCATGGGGAACTTTGGCGATGTTCTCAGGTGGCGGTCTGGCTTATGCGGAGAAACTCATAAAAGATCCTGAGACATCCGCGCTTTATGAAACTCAGTCTGACTCAAACTATAAAGAAGATCATGCACTTTTTGAAGGATTGGAGTGTAGGTGGGAGCCCATCGCCAGTAAAAAAGGAGAAACTTTGTGCCTCATGGTTTTGGCTCAAGGAGGCAACCCTCTTGAAAACTCTGAAACGTATTCAAAGTTTATTGAAGTAGTACGAAAAATATATGGGTCACAAAGGGATTACAGTCCTGTAAGCCCCAGTCAATTGAAGGTGACATTGAACTCCAAGCTTCTGGCACTGGAAACCAAGGTTCGAACATTCAATAAAAACTTGTTAACACGTTTGACCTATCCTGTTGTGTTGAGACTGGCTTGTCTTCTGGGAAAAATAATTTTTAAGTTTGGGCTCAGGGTAGGGGGAATAGATGGAGAAGATTATCTTAATACTTTGACAAAAAATTCTGATTTCCAAAAATTTGATGACACTCTTCGAATGACTATTGATAGTACGTCGGATCAACGAAAAGAACTCGTTGAGTATTTGGAAACTCAGAAGAGCAATGGGACTTTGTTTTACGGGATTCAAATTTCTGATTCTGCACTAATGACTTGTATGGTTTTTGATCGTAAAGATCGTCATTTGCATTTTGTGGATGGGTCTTCCGGAGGATATGCTTTGGCTGCGAAGCAAATGAAAAGCCAGCTTGCTGAAAAATAGAAGGTGTGATCAGGTAATATCTTTTTTCGCGCAGATGGTCTCTTAATTTGGCGTAGCAATATCTGGTGCCAGTTGAGACAATTTTTCCAATTTATTTTTGGTGGATAATATTAATGAAAATGAAAGGTTGTTAGCATTATGAAAAACTTGATATTGGCTGTGGCGTTAATTTGGGCAATGCCTACATTAGCAGGGGCAGGTTATCAGGATGCAACGGATGCCTTTGATAAAGGTGACAGCCTGACAGCGTTGAAAGAATTTCAAGCCCTTGCGGATGAAAACGATGCCAGAGGCCAATATGGCTTGGGGATCATGTATGACATGGGGGAAGGGGTTCCGCAAAGCTCAGAACAAGCGGCGAAGTGGTATCAGCTTTCTGCCGAGCAAGGTTATGCGGACGCTCAGAACAATTTGGGGGTGATGTATGAAAACGGGGAAGGCGTCTCCCGAAATTATGACGAAGCCATGAAATGGTACCGAAAAGCGGCAGAATCAGGGAATAAGGACGCCCCTAACAATATTGGGGTGATGTATATGTCTGGAGTGGGAGCTATAAAGGATTCTCTGAAAGCCTATATGTGGTTCAGCATAGCTGGAAAAGGGGACCCTGCAGCGGCCAGCAATAAAAAATTTCTCTTGAAAAGATTGACGCCGGAAGAAGTTGCCCGGGCTAAAAGTTTGGCGCAGGAGTGGTTAAAGATTCGAGAGCAAAAAAAATGAATTGAATAGCAGGATAAGTCATAGGAGTAGTGAGTGCTGAAAAGATACTTGTTAAAAATTGTTCTTTCTATGTTTTGCGTTTTGGGCCTGGGTTGCGAGCAAGGTCCACAGGAAGCCAAAAACCCCAAGATCGTTATTGCTGTTGACGCAACGTTTGTCCCTATGTCTTTTCTAAATGATCAAGGGGAGCTGGATGGATTTGAAGTCGACTTGATTAAAGCGGTCGTGAAAAATGCCGGATTCGATTATGAATTGGTTAACGTGGAATGGGGTGGATTATTTGGAGGCTTGATAACAAAAAAATTTGATTTGGTGATCAGTTCTATAACGATGCTTGAAGAAAGAAAAAATCGCATGGCTTTCAGTATTCCCTATCTACAGAGTGGGATTGCTGTGCTGATCCGAAAGGATATAAAGAAGGTCGATAGTTTGGAACAGCTTGCTGAAATAAAAGCTACAGTCGGAGCCCAGATCAATACGACTTCTTATTATTTTTTGCAGAAATATGAGGGAATAAAAATCAAGACTTATGAAAAATTTGGTCATGCAGTCATTGATATGGCCAATAAGGGTAATGATGGTGTTGTTGGGGACTCTGTTCAGGTGAACTATTATTTTAATCAAAATGAAGAACTGATCCAAAATGCCCGGTTTCTGGGTTCTAGAATGACATCGGAACTTTATGGCATTGTCCTGAATAAAGAAGACATTGAGCTAAAACGGGAGATTGATGCCAGCTTAAAGGAACTTCTTCAAAACGGAATGGTTCAAAAGCTACATAAAAAATGGAACCTTGGGGATTTTTCTGTAGTGCCTGTGCCTAATTAACTGATGCTAGCTGTGGTGACAAAACCTGTCTTTGATTGCTGGAAAAAAGAATCAGGTTATGACGAGTGCTCCTGCAATACAACCGGTGAGAACGGTTGCCAGAAAGGCGGTCCATAGAGAACGCCCTCCGATCACAGTAATGTCATGGGCTCGAGAAGGAACCAATGCGGTCAGCCCCCCGATAAAAATTCCCATGCTGGCGAAATGCACAAAGCCACACAACGCATAAGTTAAAATGGTTACTGAGCGCTGGGTGAACGGAGCAGGGTCGGCAACCTGAGCGGCTGCCAGGGAGAAATAGGCGGATACTTCTGTTTCTACGAATCGTGATCCTAATATTTTTCCTGCTAACTGCCATTCTTCTTGTTGCAGTCCCAGAAGGGCAGAAAATGGTAGGGTCAACCAGCCCAGAAAATTTTGCAGGGAGAAATTTTTCCCGAACGTTTCGGCGAGTGCCAAGTCGACTAAAGCTTCCAGACCGAGTACAACGATCAATACGGTAGCAATTCCTGTAGCCATTTTAACTCCTTGCATACCTCCTTCCACCAATGCGACCATGAAATTCCCAGGTTTGCAGGGATCGTTTTCAGTCTGTGGTAATTTCTCCAGGGTCTCTGGTATTTCCTGTTCCGGTAATGAAAGCTTGCTAGCAATAACGGCACAAGGTATCGATATCAATGATGCGGAGACAAGATGCCCCGCGATTTCGGGGAAAATATTGTGCAGGGCGATAACATAAATTCCCATGACAGTGCTGGCCACGGTTGCCATCATACAGGTCATCAAGGTGAGCAATTCGGAGCGAGTCATCTTCATGAGGTAGGGTCGTATGGTCAGGCTGGATTCGATGCCCACAAAGATATTTGCGGCGGCAGATAAAGACTCTACTCCAGATAAGGCAAGTAGCCGATAAAAGATTCGGGCGAAAAATCGGACTACTGCCTGCATAATTCCTAAGTAGTAAAGCCCGGAAATAATTGCAGAAAAGAAAATTACGGAAGGAAGCACCTGGAAGGCAAGAATGAATCCGATTGAGGGTGTTCCATCGGGCAAGACTTTTCCGGGCCCAATGGCGAGAGGTCCAAAAAGGAAGAGAGCCCCTTTCTGGGAAGCCGTGAGAATGGCTAGCAGCATGTTGTTGACCCAATGTAAAGCGGTTCGAGTCCAAGGAACCCAAAAAGTGAGTGCACCCAACACCCAAGCCAAGGCAATACTTCCTATGATGGTTTTGGTGTTGATTTTTTGTCGGCTACCAGTAACCTAGGCCATGCAAGCAACCAGGAAAAAACCGGTAAGTGAGACTAAGCGGTAAATGCTTTCATCCATAATATATGAAGGATAATCAATGAAGAGTGACAAAACCGGCGCAAAGAAGCCGTTAAGTTTTCAGGTGGATAAAAAGGGGATGCTTGAAAATCAGGAGTTGGGCTCATGAGTCCAGATCTTTGATAGAAATGAGGCCCACAATTTTTTTGTTCTGGGTTACTGCGTAATGTCGGATGTTATTTGCCCGTATTTTATTTCGTGCTTCATCAACGGTGGTTTTTGCATCGAGAGAAAGAATGGATTTTGACATTATGCTGGAAACGGTGACTTCGGCAGGGTTTATATTTTTTTCCAGCAACTTTATCAGATCGGCCTTGGTGAAAATGCCGATATACTCTTCCGACTGTTTTATGAGTAACGCATCTGCTCCCTGTGATGACATTTCACTGGCCGATTCTTCGACATTGGCAGAAGGGTGGATAGAGTCAGGAGGTTGCATGAGTTCTGAAATATATTTATCAGACATTTTTGATGTTGCCGCCCGTTTGTGTTGAGCAATTTTATGGCTCGCTGTGCGGACAATAGGGTAACATTAATAGCCGATTTTAAAAGTATGTAAATTGGGGTACCTTGGCAGGCATAGGCAGGATAAAATAGTAAAGTAAGAATTTTTAATTATTTGTTTGAGATTGAACCTTGAAAAAAACACCTTTCATCATTGTCTTGTGGGTTATTGCAGCAGGTTTATTTTATCTTTGTCTGCAATCAATTGACTTGGATCAAGCGTGGAACGAGTTGTCCAAGGCAACTCCTTCATGGCTATTTTGGGCTGTTTTTTTCAATGCCTGTATTTTGGGGATTTGGGCGTCGCTTTGGTATTTGCTCTTACCGAAAAAACTTTCAGTTCCTTTTATCCGGATTTTTCAAGCCAACTCATTTATGTCAACATCCTGCAATACCATTCCGTTTCCCGGTGGGCATGCAGTCGGGGTTATGGCTTTGGCTCGACGGGCAAAGGTGGGGCACACTGTGGCTCTGTCGGTATTGGCACTCGATCAGCTCATGGAAGGTTTCGCGAAAATATTCGTTCTAAGTTTGGTGGCAATTTTTGTTCCCCTTCCAGAACGAATGGGACAGGCAATACTGGTTTTTATAGTTGCTATAGGTTTTTTTGCTTCAATCATGTTTTACTTAGCTCATAAGAAACCAGGGACTCGAGAAGGAAAAGAAACTGGGTCCTTTGCAGGTAAACTCAGGGCTTTTGTGTCGCGCTGGTCCGCTCATCTGGAAGTTTTAAGGGATATGAGAATCTTTAGTTTAGGTCTTTTGCTGGCACTTTTAATGATGTTTGCGCAGACTTTGGGGATTTGGGCGGTTCAAAAAAGTTTAAACTTGGATCTTCCCGTTTGGGCCCCAATACTGGTCATGGGAGCGTTGAACCTAGCGACAGTTTTACCGATCACTCCTGGAAATTTTGGAGTCTATGAAGGAACTGCTTTTTTGGTCTATCAATTTTGCGGGCTCACTCCCGAACTTGCTTTAAGTTTGGCCCTCCTGCAACATCTTTGCTTTTTGGTTCCTATGGTGGGGACCGGTTATTTAGTGCTTTTGTTTGTAACTTCGGCTCAAAAGGACAATCTTTCAGAAGAAAAATGGGTTGCTGATGAAACTTAACGTGGATGACCGATTGTCACAGAAAAAAAGAATTTTGCTTTCCGATGACCCCAAAAACATTAACTCTTATGTCTAAGAACTAGGTAGGGTTGGTGATAATGTCGTTGATGGTATGAGTTTGGTTTTTGACGGATATAATTAAATTCAGGGACTGTTTGCTATATATATTTTGTCTTTAATGGGATTGATGGGACTCTTAAAGAGGTTGAATTTTTTATGGTTATATATTTTTGGGTGGGTGATAAATCAGTAAAAACTAAAGTTTAATGTGTTGTTGAGGCATCTGCATGCTTACGCCAGATGAATTTTTGACTAGATTTGAGGTAAGAGTTTTACTGACAGTTTTGCCTCCCGGTAAATTTTGACTATACCGATTCTGGTATCTCTTAAAGCTAGGCCGGGAATAGTTTTGGTGCTATAATCTCTGCCGATATTGGGGTTTCCAGTGTCAATGTAAGTCGGTTTATGAGTTTAATAAGTCAATGTTCTGAGTCTGTAATGGGCGAAAGGATTATTTTTATTTAGCTCGGTAGAAACCTTGGCAGAGATTGGGACCCAGGTAAAAATTGGGAAGGTTCGTTGGATGGCTTGATTGGCCTTGCCGCTAAAAATGTTGGAGGTTATCTGTTATGGCAGAAGGAAAAGTAAAATGGTTTAACGATAGTAAGGGTTACGGATTTATTGAGTCTAGTGATGGGGAAGATTGCTTTGTCCATTTTTCTGAAATTCAAGGAGATGGTTTTAAGACTCTTGCAGAAGGCCAGGCAGTCGAGTTCGAAAAGAGCATGGGACAAAAAGGGCCTCAGGCATCCAAGGTAATACCTAAATAAATTTTGTTTGATAATTAAGGCCAGCGAAGCATTTGCTTCGCTGGCTTTTTTTTGTTTATTTTCCTACCATTTAGCGGCAAAGTGCTCGTTTCTCCAAAATACTATTCCCCTAGATTTGAAAGGTAACTCTCTGAGTTAAAGAGCGTTCTGCTAAACGTTCCTTGTAATTGACATGCACGCAGTTTTCTTGCCTAATAGCTCTATTCTTAACCGTTGAGTCACATACACCGGAGTCGGAGGGGAGAAGATTGAAGGAACTAATTAAATAGACTGCCTTTGCTAACGCATAACCCAGAGGTGAGATCATGACGAGAAGCGCTTTTACACCCAATGCTGGAGACAGTATTATTGTACGCCTGAGAATTGATGGCCAGACTAAAGGGTTTTCCCAGGTAACAGCTCGAATCGCAGAACTCAATGGACAAATTGGAGCGATAGATTTAGTCCGTCCCCTTTCTCAGGGAGCTTCTATCCGGGATATTAGTATCTACACATCAGGGGCGGAGCATGGTGAGGAAATTGTTGAGTCTCTAGCAAAGGTGAAGGGTGTAGAAATCATTCACCATTCCGACCGTACTTTTCTCATGCATTTGGGAGGGAAGATTGAGGTCACAAGTCGTCAAACTTTAAAGACACGGGACGACCTATCCATGGCCTACACTCCTGGTGTGGGGCGGGTTTGTACAGCTATTCATCAGAACCCTGAATTGGTTTATAAGTTGACGATAAAAGGAAGCACGGTTGCTATAGTCACTGATGGTTCTGCAGTGTTAGGGTTAGGCAATATTGGTCCCGAGGCCGCATTGCCAGTTATGGAAGGTAAGGCGATGTTGTTTAAGGAGTTTGCCGGAATCGATGCCTTCCCCATATGTCTGAATACTTCAAGTGTGGACGAAGTGGTGAATACCGTTCGGGCTATTGCCCCCGGTTTTGGAGGAATAAATCTGGAGGATATCGCGGCTCCTCATTGTTTTGAGATTGAGAGGAGGTTGCAGGAGGAACTGGATATTCCGGTATTCCATGATGACCAGCATGGAACGGCGGTTGTTGTTTCTTCTGCACTGATCAACGCCTTGAAGCTTTTGGATAAGAAACCAGAATCCATCAAAGTTGTGATTCTGGGTGCAGGGGCTGCCGGGACAGCTTGCGCTAAAATGATCAAGCAGCTCAAGGTAGATAACATCGTTGCCTGTGATCGTAATGGAGCTATTAATAAATCACGGGATGACCTCAATGACGCCAAACAATGGTTTGCTGACAATACCAACCCTGAAGGACTAAAAGGAAGTTTGAGTGAGGTCATTGCCGGAGCTGATGTGTTTCTCGGTGTTTCGGGCCCTCGCCAACTGTCTGTTGATGACATAAAAAAAATGGCCAAGAATCCGGTGGTTTTTGCTTTAGCGAACCCAATTCCGGAAATCTTACCTGAGGAAGCCGGGCCTCATGTGGCGGTCATGGCAACGGGCCGAAGTGATTATCCCAACCAGATCAATAATGTTTTATGTTTTCCCGGTCTTTTCAAGGGTGCTCTGGATTGTCTGGCAACACATATCAATGAGGAAATGAAAATGGCAGCTGCCTATGCTATTGCGAATTGCATTGAGGAAGAACATTTGCAACCGGAATACATCATCCCAAGCGTGTTCGATGCCAAGGTGGTAGAAAATGTCTCAGCCGCAGTGGTTGAAGCTGCCAGGGAATCGAAGGCGGCGCGGACTAGAAGTAGAAGCCAGTTTGAATAGAGTTTTTGGTATTGGTGCAGTCAAAAAATAGAAGAGTGTACATATAAAAACATGGGCAACCAACTTCACTTCCCAACAGCGGTTAGTCTGTGTATACTTGCTTTGGTTTCTATTAAGTTTTAATGATTTTTCCTCGCTCGCCTTCAACGTTCCGGGTATGAAAACAGTTCTAAGTTGGTGCTTCCAAAAAATTACCCGCCGTTACCCCGGCACCCTGCTAATTCTAGCGCTTCTTTTAAGTGGATTTTCTATTTATTGGGCAAGTGGTTTAAGCTTCAACCCCAGAATGGATAACCTTCTTCCTCAGGATTTACCGCTAATAAAAGAATTTAATGAAGTGGTTGCCAAAACCGGCGGGTCTGGCCCACTTGTGGTTGTTCTGGAGCAGTTGAATCCCATTCAGGCTCCTGAAGTGATTGGTAAACTAGCCCGGGCTTTAGAAAAAGTTCCAGGAACCTATTTCGTAGATTCTCAAGTACCCGAAGAATTTTTAAGAAATCGCCAACTCCTGCTAGTTCCCAAGGCAGAGTTACTTCAACTTGAATCTCTGGTCGCGGAAGCGATTGACTATGCGCGAGGTCAATTTGGAGGTTTTTTTGGAGAGGATGAACTTTTCAATCCAGTTAAGCTGCAAACGCTTGCCGACCAGTACGATATTTTTGAAGACATAAAACCTTTTCACAAAGGGAAGAGGGAAAATAATTATTATATCTTTGTAAAACCAAAGGGGACAGTCACCGATACGGATTTTACTGAGCGATATGTTCAATCCATTCAACAGGCGATTGACGAGACTGGACTTGAAAGAGATATTCCCGACCTGACTATCAATCTCACCGGTTCGCTGATTGTGCGGCTGGAAGAAAACCAGTTTATTCAAAGCGATCTTAAAAAGTCGGCATTGCTTGCGGCCTTGTTGGCAAGTTTTATTATCCTTGTCTATACACGCTCCTGGTTTTCCATACCTCTCATCATTTTCCCCTTATTGCTGTCGCTGACTTATACCTTTGCCTTGACGCGCTTGTTCATCGGGCACCTGAATATAATTTCCGGTTTTCTGGTGGCCATATTGATGGGATTGGGGATTGATTATGGCATTCACCTTTATATTCGCTTCAAGCAGGAACTACTCAAAGGGAAAACCATTCCCGAGGCGACGGAACTGGTAGTGACTCAGGTCGGGCGATCGGGGTTGATTGCGATGTTAACCACGATCAGTGTTTTTTCGATCTTAAGCTTCTCGGATTTTCAGGGATTCTCGGAGTTTGGAAAAATCGCCACCTTGGGTATAGTCTGTGCTTTTTTTAGCTACTATTTCATTTTTCCAGCGCAGGCTTTGTTTTATGACAAAATTCATTGGTTGAGTAAACCCCGGCCCAGATTGTTCACCTTTAAAATTTCAAATTTGTATTACACGACACCCTATTTCCTTTCGGCCATGTTTCTTTTCTTAATGGTGGCTGGTTTGTTCCTTCTCCCTGGGCTCAGTTTTGAATATGATTTTCAGAAATTGAGAGGAGAGTCCCCCGCCGGTGATTATGAGACGGTCACCACAGACGATTTTGGTTTTGCTTTTTCCCCTACCTTGATTCTGACACCTGAAAAGGAAAGCCTGTTCGAGATCCAAGACGCTTTGGAGGAAATCAAGAGAAAGAGTGGCGATCAGACGATTATAGGCCTGCAGTATTCTTTAAACATGTTCAGCCGCGAGGAATATGAGTCGAAGAAGGATACCATCACCCGAATTCGGAAAATGTTTTTGGATAACGAGGACATCATTAAGTTTTCGCTGGGGAACGATCGGTATGAAAACTTTAGAAAACTGGTCAATGCTGAGCCGTTTGATGAAAAACAAATACCTTCTAATGTGGAGAAAAGGCTCCGCGCTGGAGATGATTATCTGGTTTTGTTACTTTCTCCCGCAGACAAGAATTTTTTTCATGTAGAAAATATTTATCAGTTGGAAAAGGAAGTTGAAGAATTGAAAGGCATGATGGCGGAGAAAAATATCAAGACCTCGGTGTTAAATGAAAATCTGATAGCCGCCGAAATCCTGGATTGGGTTAAGGAGAAGGGGCCGATGGCAATGGCTATCGCTTTTGCCATGGTTTTTCTCATCCTTGTGGTGGATCTTCAAAGTATTCGTTTGGCGGTCATCACTTTCCTGCCTCTTTTTACCGGTTTGGTCTTGACCGGTGCGCTTATGTCCGCTTTCGATGTGAAACTGAATTTCATCAACATTGTAATGCTTCCTTCCATCGTGGGAATCATGATTGACCATTGCATTTATCTCAGTCACCATATACTGGATTATTCCAAAGGTGCTTCACTCAAGTCGCTGCAAGAAACAGGGAGTTCGATTATATTATCAGCTTTGACCAGTCTTGCCGGTTATGCCAGTTTGAATATTGCTCATCACCAAGGGATCAGATCCATTGCCTCGGTGGTGGAACTGGGAATAATTACATGCACAATTTGTGCTCTATTCATGCTCCCAGCGCTATTTGAATTGCGAAAGAACAGGTCGTCCTTCACCCGTTTCAAGAAAGATTGAGAGATTGATATTGACGCTTTGAGGTAACCATTGCCCTTAATAAATAATACAATCCTACGATTGAAATATTGTGCTGAAACCCAGAGCCAACTTGACCCTTATTGCATACAGTTTTGGTGTTATTAATAGTTTAGAGTAAAATATCATAATACAAATAAATCAATGCTAGAGAGGCCTAGTGGTTTTTTTATCTTATGGGCCTTCCTTATTTCAATGATGGAATTTTTCTGATGAAAATACTTGTTATCGATGACGAATATATTTTTAGAACCATGATCGAATCTTTTCTAGATAGAGAGGGACATGATCTGATTTTTGCGGCAAGTGGAGAAGAGGGAATTAAAAAGGCTGAAGTCCATCAACCCGGACTGATTTTGCTGGATGGAAAGATGCCAGGGATGTCCGGTTTCAAAACCTGCCAGTTAATAAGAAAAAATGTGAAAATAAAAGATATCCCGGTGATCATGCTTACCGCTTTAGACAAAGTGGGAGATGTGGAAGATGCTTTTAAGTCCGGTGCGGATGAATATATCGCCAAGCCTATTGAAGCTGGCACGTTCCCTTCAATTCTCGATAGAAAGTACAAAAGGGTTGTGAGCAAAAGATAGGCTTTCCCAACCTAAAGGGTTAATTAGAAAATGCGAAACCTTTCTGTGAAATTAAAAGTCTATTTCAGCTTCGCCCTTCTGTTTCTTGTAGTTCTCATTTCCGCGTTTCTTACCTTCTGGTTTCAGAAAAACTCTGAAGAAGATTCTCAAATAACCAATGCGCTGGGTCGACAGCGTATGTTGAGCCAGGCAATGGGTAAATCGGTTTTTGGGTATGCCATGGCAAAGAGTCGCATAAAAAGCATGGAACAGAATGTTGACTCGCTGGATGACTACATTACTCAAATGCGGATGATATTTACGCAATCTGTAGTCGGGGTCGCTAAAAAATCCGATATTAAAATTTCCATGAATCCGGAAAAGGAAACCCACCCTTCCATCCCTTATCCGGCAACCTTCACACGGCTTGTCAATTCTACGTTTGGTCTCGGGAGATCCTTAAAGGTTGATATTTTTGCAGAGTCTCCAGTAAACCCTAACCAGAAATTTACCTCGCAAGCAGATCAAGAAGCTAATGATTACCTGACAAAGAATCCGGGCGAACTGTTCAATAAGTTTTATGAAGAGGATGACAAGCTTTTTGTGAATTTTTATTCTGCAGACATAGCCACCGTTCAGGGTTGTGTCGATTGTCATATAAAAATTAAAAAAGCGCACTTTCAGATTGGGGACATCCTGGGAATTCGTAGATATAAGTTGTTATTTTCCGAAGATGTGGCTTTAGGGAAAATTGAAATCAACCCCAGCTTAAAAGAATACGAAAAGGCGGCGGAGATTTTTTCACAGACCCTTGCGGCTGCCAAATCAGGTGGAAGCTACCCTGCAGACATGGATATGTCAGAATTTGTGAAAATGGAAGCCATTGTTTCATCTTCGGCCCAATCAACTATTAAAAAAATTGAAGACCAGTTGACCGAATTCAAAAGGGGAGTTCAGGTTTTGCTGACCTCTGAGGTGAATTCTTTACCTTACAGGATGGCTCAAGAAGAAATAATCGAGGCTTCCAACAACATGCGCAGCCATAGCAACACTTTGGTGGACATCTTTTCTGAAGTGGTGCAAAAAAATCAGGGAAATATTCGCATGTCGGTGATCGTGTGTGCATCGGTAACCTTGTTTCTTCTATTTCTTATCGCGTATTACCTCTCTACGGTAGTTATTAATCCAATTCGAAGGGTTTCAAATACTCTGACCCGTATCAGTGAAGGAGTGCTCAATCAGGAAAGGCTCCCTGTTTCATCGGATGATGAGGTAGG
>JAJDBH010000087.1 GCA_029261455.1 Nitrospinaceae bacterium | reverse complement strand
GGAGTGATGAAGCCCATTGAAACCGGGGTGGACCCTGAGTGCAGTTCTTCCGCCAATTCCGATGCTAAATTCCTGATTGAAGTCACAGGAGTTCAGGATGGGCTCGAAGAGGTCTGCCCATACCGACTGAAAACCCCGGCCTCACCCTATCAATCCGCCAGACTTGAAGGAAAAGAACTCGACCCGGAAATTATAATGGAGAGATTTCGCACGCTCCAGTCCAAACATTCCATGATGCTGGTGGAAGGTATAGGCGGTCTCATGGTCCCGATAACAGGCCGATATAATGTAGCCGACTTGGCTTTACAAATGAACCTTCCCCTAATCATCGTCAGCCGCATTCAGATAGGCACTTTGAACCACACCCTGTTGACCCTCAACGCCGCACGCCAGCATGGACTGAAAGTAGCAGGCGTGATTCTTAACCCGGTTCATGAAGGTGCGCTAGATACCATCGAAGAGGAGCAAGGTTCTCTGATTGAAAATTTTTCAGACACGCCCATCCTGGGCACCTGCCCTTATATCCATGATGTTTCGAGTAAGGGCATTAAAGAAAAACTAGCCCTGTTGCAGGAAGAATATAAAAGCATCCTGATAGATTAATAGTTTGGGCCTATGGACTTGTATATAATGCCTTCTCATACAGAATCCATAGACCCGTCACTTCTTTTCTTATTTTCTCTTGCGAGACTTTTTCTTACGGCTCAAGCTTTTTTTAGGCCTTGATGTCTGCACACAATACTGACTTTTTGGTGCCATCGGTTTCAAGTCAATATTTTTACTTCCAACAGATAGCTTAACTTCCTTTGCAAGTTCTTTCTCTTTCGTTGACACGCTCAGAAACTGCGCAAAATCACCTCGATGAGCAATCACTTTCTTCAACAAACCTGGAATTTTATCTTTGGGTATTCTGTCTATATCTGCAGGGCTGAATGTTTTCGCGCCTGATCGACAATAAGCATCCAGACATTTCAACAAATTCTTACTATCAATCTTATTTCTATGCAACCAGTTTCGAATACTTTCATCTTTTAACCAGCAAGCAATGAGCTTGCAAAGCACATCTTTCCCATCATCTTTTCCGGTTTCGGGAACAGGTATTTGTGGTAAGTCACGGTAAGCTGAAGCGGTTCGCAATTCTTCCCGTGTGAAACGATGACCCGAAAAGGAAGAACCTTTGGCCAGAAATCGACACCGATAAATGCCCGATGTTGTCGTGGCATAAGTCCCTTTAAATTTTCCGGGTTCATACTCTTGTAACTCCACCTTTCGAACCGAACCGGATGGTTCAGAAACCTCCACACTCACAAAAGCCCTATTTGCCAAAGCAACATTATACTGAGTCAGGTTGGCGTATAACTGCAAGGGTGAGCCTGCCAGCTTCGATGTCCTCTCAATATCAACCTTCAAGTGTATATCTGAATAGCTTTGTACCAGAACACTGTATGGCAAGGTACGGCGTTTCGCATCTGTATCAGTACTTCTCATCTGCTCGAATTGCGCCAAGGCAATCTTATCATTCAACTTATCCGTTAGTTTTAAAATAGCGTGCCATCTACCGGCATGAGACACATCTGGTTTGCCCGGTAGCGCAGGCAGATTAACGCGGTAAAAAGCATCATTCTTATTCAAGTGATATGTGACATTGGGACCCAAGTTCGATAAATCTATAACAACTCCACCGGGAGTTTCGAGCACCATATTGATAAAAGGTGCAAAAGGGCTTAGTGCAATCACATCAAAATAAATATCCGCTTCACACACATCGAATGGGATGCGGTGCTCAATGCCCGCAACCAAATTGCCCTCCGGGTCGACCACAATATCCATTTTGGTCGCACCCGCCAGGATTTGCACAAAATATTTGGTCAACCTGAAAAGTTGCTCTTGCGCATTCATTTCGCCGGTAACCAACATGTAGTTTGCGATGCTGCCCAATGTCGCGTCACTAACATCCCCCTGCTTACCTAAACCTACAGCATAGACATTGCTGGAAAATCCTGAAATTTCATTGGCGACATCAGGATGGTTCACATAAGGTTCAACATTTTCATTTCCATCCGTCATTACAATCATTGCAAATCGTTCATAAGGCGTGCCTGCTTTGGCAATCTCATCATTCAGCACATCTGCACCCTCGATCATGCCAGAGCCTATTGCCGTCGACCCTCCCGATGGTTCCAGTGCCGCATTGTTAATGGCATTGGCCAGCTCAGACTGTCCCGATACAGGTGTCATCGGTAAAATATCAAAAACCCGGTTCACATTTTGATCGTAGTAAATCATCCCCAACCCATCTGTTTCCTGCATAATATCGGATATGACTTGCACAGCATTTTCCAATAATTGGAAACGTGTCGCAGAGCCACCAGCACTAAGACTCATACTTCCAGACCGATCCAGCACCATAGCGATCGCAGTATTTTCCCTTTCAACCGGTGTTGCAGAAAAGTTCACATTCCATGTACCCAGCGGATACTCAGGAGCACTTGGGTCCGCCGGGTCAATATAATAACCTTCTTCATCATCTATAAAAGCTTGTACCTGACAGGCTCCAACCTGTTCAGGCCCGGCACCACCAACAGCTTGATAGGCAATATAAACATCACCTGTGGAAGGTCCATTTCCTGTGGGCACTTCCACGATAGCGGGTACTGGCGCATAAGGATCACTAAAATTATTTCCCACAAGATTACTGATACGAAATTTCACTGGTCGACATGTCTCTACAGAAAATTGAATGGGCTTGTAAGCCGTTGTGTTTGCAGGAACATTGCCAAAGTTTATAGATGGAGTTAACAAGTCAACCACAGGTAGGTCAGTTTGATAGGCGTAACTGGTGGCAGGCGCAGCCGGATTGCGCCAATCCAGAACAGAATTGGGCGTTGCCGGAGCGGCAAATGTAATTCCCCCTTGAAACATCGCCATATTTTCATTAGATCGATGCCCATCCAACGATAGGTTTACAAAGGGATCAGGGGTGCCCGGAGGGGGGAGGTAAGGCTCTGCCGGGTGTTTTTGCTGCCATACCGCCCATAACATATCCACCATCGCATGATTCAAAAAAAATACGGGATCATTGGGTGAGGTTGCCGGTTCCATAGTTCCACCCGTCCATACATGACCGTTATTGTGCAATTGCGGAGGATTGATATCATTTGCCGTACCAGGTAAATTACGCCGAAACCAACCTTCCAAACGGTTCCTGAAAGCATCATTGTTGTCATAGTTAGGGTCATTATCTCCCGGAATCCAGGGAGCTTTATCATAAGGCGTGACAGCCAATGTTTCACGGATCAATCCTGATGTCGAGGCAGTTCCCGCACCCAGTGAACGCCGTAAATAGGGTGCACGGTCTCCGGTATTATTATTTTCAGTTCCAATAAGAATATTCAAAGTCCATTCACCGGTATCAAAAGCAAAGGGCCCTGTTGTCACCTTGTCATCTGCTTCATCACCATCTCCACCCAGAAAATCAGCGGTGAACGGAATGCTCGCCAAATCAGACCAATCCCAATAGGGGATAGTGAGGTTTGGGTTTTCTGAAGCTGCTTGCAGGTCGGCTTCAAAGTATTCCAGGTAACGACGATGCCAGGGCAAAAATGCTGGCATCTGGTGTGCACCATTTATTCCTGCTACCGTTACATGCAATAAAACATAATCATCATAACGGTTATCGGGTCTCACAATGCCATTACGAGTGTCAAGGTCGAAATTGTTCTCGACACGATCCAGCATCAGGTTGTATTGATCGTCACTTAGTTGACTGGGAGTCTCGTTTTTAAGCTTCAGCACAGCTGCAATAAACGCATTCTTTTCATCAATATCCAAGTCCTTGACATTTTTTCGACAATTCATAATGAATTCTCCCCGTTTACAGTTCAACTCGGAAAACAAATCCAAGTTTTCTAATGAAAGCGATTTGACTGAACAGAATTTTATCAGAAAATAGATATTTTTATTAAAAAAATTGGATATCCAATTTACCATAAAGCCTTCAACAAAAGGAAATACCCCCAATCCGGGATCTCCTTAAACCATCTGAAGTCAGCTAAATACTAGAAGTTATAAGGTTAGAAACTCCAAATCACTTTAGAACATTGTGACTTATGCCATTCAACCAGGAGGAAAGTATAGGTATGAAGATCAAATCACTCGGATTATATTTTAAACTCGTAGCCTTTTTCGCGGTGGGTGATGATGTGTTGCGGTGACTGGGGTTTCTTCTCAAAGTATTTACGTAGGCGGGCGACGAAATTATCCACTGTGCGGGTTTCTGTTTGTGGGTCATAGCCCCACACCTTTTCTAACAATTCTTCGCGGGTCACAATATTTCCCTTTTGTGATACCAGCAGTTTCATCAGCAACGCTTCTTTCGCCGTCAGATAAAATTCACCCGAGCATCCCTTGGCTTTGCCGCTGGCGAAATTGATCCACATGTCGCCAAACTGAAAAATTTCCTGATCGTGCACCGGCTCCTTGTACCACTCCCAACGGCGCAAAATTCCTTTGACCCTTAGCAGAAGTTCCGGCAGGTGGAAGGGTTTGGCCAGATAATCATCCGCCCCGGCGGCCAGCCCCAACTCCCGATCTTCATCCGTAGACTTGGCAGACAACATCAAAATCGGGAACCGCAAATCGGTATTGCGGATTCTTCTAGCCACTTCCAGTCCACTCAACTTAGGGAGCATGATATCGAGGATCATCAGGTCAAAATCTTCTTTTCCTAGAATATCCACAGCCGATTGTCCGTTATCGACAAGCGTGATTTGATAACCCTCCCGCTCAAGGTTGAACTTCAACCCCTTCGCGAGATGGACTTCGTCTTCGACGACCAGAATTTTTTTTCCGCTATTTTTCATCGCTCATCCAGTTGACGAACCGTTTCAACTTCCCGACTGACCGGAAGCAGGACGGAAAATACCGAGCCTTTTCCCCTGCCCGGACTGGAAACTTTCAACCGTCCTTTATGATTTTTAACTATTTCACTGGAAATGAACAGACCCAAGCCTGCCCCTTCAATATTCTGAGTGTCTTCGTTCTGCACCCGATAAAACTTTCTGAAAACCTTTTTTATATCTTTCTTCTCAAAGCCGAATCCCTGATCCTTAAAGTCCACTATCCAGTATTTATCGTTTTTATGAAGATGAATATTCAGAGAAGAATCCATAGGGGAATACCGGATTGCGTTACTGATAAGGTTATTAAACACCATTCGTAATGCATTTTGGTCCAAATTCAGAATGGGTGAATCTTCCAGCTTTAAATCTACTAGACACTTTTTTTCCTCTAACTGGCGTTTGTGCCCCTTGATCACTTCCATAAGAAAATCACCCAGGTCCACAGGCTGGAACTGCAATGCCATGCTCTTGGGCTCTGCCTTGCTCGATTGCAATATATTATCGATCAACTCAGAAAGACGTTGAGTGTCTGACAACATCGTTTCGACAAAATCTTTTTCTTCCTCCTTTGAGACATCCTGATACTTCAGAGTCTCGAGATAGAGCTGAATGGAGGCAAGCGGAGATTTCAGCTCATGCGAAACACTGGCTACAAAATTACTTTGCATCTGATTCAAACGATTCTGTTTGTTCCAATACACAAAGATCACGTAGACCCCGGCGAGAATCAAGAGCATCAGGAAACAGCCTTCAAACAGAATCAGCCACTGAATTTCGACAGTGAACAAATCTGGACGAATTTGCTGAGCAAATTCCTTAATCGCCAGATTATTTTCAAGATACCAGTTGACCCAAACCGCCATGAGCACGATCCAGGCGACCTGAACCCCAATAAACACCATGATAGGATGGAACAGATTTCGCAGTCTACTCATTACCTCTCGCCTTCCAGTTCCGATAAGACCCTGATTTTTACTACTTTACCAAGCTATAACCCTGATTTGAAGGTCTATTTACACCCTCTCTCTAAATTGCCAACGGGTCCCACGCCTACGGGGATATTACATAACTTTTACAAACGGTTTGACAGCTTCAGAGTACCATGAAGCTGTGTAAAAACCTTTATTCGGGGAGCTTTTCCATGACCAGTGATTCCACTGAGAAGTACCAACTTAAATTTAATCCCATCGCCACGGCCGTTCTCGTTACCGTACATGTCATGGCGTTATTTGCTTTTTTTCCGTTCGCATTTTCCTGGAGCGCTGTAGCAGTGATGTTTTTTTTGTATTGGGTCACTGCATCACTAGGCATCTGCCTCGGCTTCCATCGTTATCTCACTCATCGTGGTTTCTCCACGCCCAAGTGGGTGGCAAACATTATCGTTTTATTTGGGACACTGGCCTGCCAGAACGGCCCCATCAAATGGGTCGGGCAACACCGCATCCACCACGCGGGTTCAGACACACCAGAAGACCCGCATAGTGCCAAAAAAGGTTTTTGGTGGGCACACCTTAACTGGATGTTTTTCACCCATTCCAAGTTTGATGACGAGCAAGTGCTTCGTGACTACACTAAAGATTTTTGTGACGACCCGTTTTACAAGTTTCTCGACAAACATTTCATTACAGTTCAATTTGCCTTCGGCTTTTTGTTGCTTGCAATTGGCGGACTTCCCTGGGTCATTTGGGGAGTCTTCGTCCGATTAGTAGTGACCTACCATTCCACCTGGCTGGTTAACAGTGCTGCACATTGTTTTGGCTATGTAACATTTCCTCTCAAAAACGATCTTTCCACCAATTGCTGGTGGGTAGGGCTTTTGGCTTGGGGAGAAGGCTGGCACAATAATCACCATGCATTTCCTAAATCTGCCCGACATGGTTTACGGCCTTGGGAAATTGACATGACCTGGTGGGCTCTTTGCGTTTTAGAAAAACTCGGCCTTGCCAAAGATATTAAAGTGGCTCAGTTGATTCCCAATCCAGATAAGAGTGAAGAGGATGCCCGTGAGTTTATCGGGAAAATTGTCACACAACCAGCCTGACTCTTCGCACCTAGATATTTAATAAAAAGCCGCGCTTATTTAGCGCGGTTTTTTTTGTACGTCAGCACACTCAATTAAAAAAGAACCGGGCAATAGCTTATTAAGTCGAGAGATATACTTGCTCGTAAGAAAAAGTTATTACAAGCTGACCCCGCGCCTAGCGGTCTGTAAAACCGAACTCAACATGATAACCCGCATATTTACGCATGTTGATCACCCTGTGCTCAAAGATAAGGTATTGACCTTTGATGCCCGTCAAGCGGTCTGTGAACTCCGGAATTTTATCGAGATTATGGCTGGATATTTTTTCAGGAACCGATTCGACAGGATAAACCAACTCTTCAACTTGTCCATCCTTCACAGCATACTCTTTTAATGCTGACGGAAAAAGTTCGTGCGCCTTGTCACGAAAGGTGAGCAAGTCCACTTCCGCCACCTCCCCCTTCAGCATTTTGCGCCAATTGGTTTTATCAGCAAAGTCTTTTGCTATAGCTACTTCTATCTGACCCGAAAGAACCCTCTCTGGAACCTTGGCAATGATCAATCCTTTCACCGCTCCCTGATCAATCCAGCGATCGGGAATATTGTAGTGCCGGGTGATGCCAACCTTCACCCCACTGGTCAATGACAGATATACAAAGTGATCGATCTTGCAATGGGTCCGCCAGAACTCACGGTCAGCCTCATTTCCTTTTTCGTGCTCGCAAAGCTCAGGGCGGACTGAACACATGGCGTTTCCGGGAAGGTCTCGGGAGCAGGGAAAACAATACCCTTGACTATAGGATTTGCGAGTCTTCCTTCCGCACTCGATACAAGTTATCGTGCCTGCCCATTTCAAACTAACTGACTCACCGATATGTGGATTCAAAGGATAAGAGTTTTTATCCAAGCTTAAGAAATACGCAATCGGACTCTGAGCTTCCACGTCCATTTTGCGGAGCTGACCCAAAATTTTCATTAAAAATTCTCCATGAATCAACGACTCTGTTTCTGATGAGATTTACGCAAAAAATAGTCTAGAACCCCAACCGCAAACAAAACTGTTGCCACCACTGTTATAGAATCAAAAACCAAAAAACTGATTAAAAATAAAAGGAGATAAAGAAAAATTCTCAGTACTTTATTTTTACCTGCAAAAGACATAGCGCGATTATAAGCCACCAAGTTCTCCACTGCAAAAGTCATGAGCAGAGAAACAACCTTTGCAAAATCACGTCAAAATATTTTTCATTTCTGCAAAACCCTCAGACTCCTAAAAGAGGGTTAAACGATAAAATTTTCGCCAACAACGAAAAAAATACCCGCTCCGATAAACCCGCAAAAATACAACTAATATACGAAAAATCAACATATTGGCAATCACGAAGAAACGCAATATCCGCAATCCGTACCAATGTTTACACAATTGGCACAGTTGACAAGTGGAATAAATCAACCCTTTTAGGGTAGAATTGCAATTGGGGAGGACAAGTAAGGCTATTATAACTTGAGTTAGGACGTTTTTTTTAAAGTCCTCTATTTGTTCTACTATGAGTTTAATTGATATTCACGATCTCGTTAACGAAAACGAGCCGCTTGCTTCTCTGCCAAACACTTTCTATAAGTTACGGGAAGTGGTTGCTGACCCTACCTGCGATTTTGATGACATTGCTGAAATAATAAGCATTGATCCATCCTTAACTTTACGTCTCTTAAAAATTGTCAACAGCCCGTTTTATGGCTTCCGTGGAGAAATTGATACGGTCACTCACGCTCTGGGAGTTGTGGGAACAGAACAACTGATGCAGTTGGTTTTGGCTACGACGGTGATTGGGCAATTCAAGGGCGTAGACATGATAGACATGGAGTATTTCTGGAAACACAGTGTTGCCTGTGGGTTATCTGCCAGAGCTATTCATCAGGCACGCGAAGAATATGATGGGGAAAGATTTTTTGTGGCCGGACTTCTACACGATATAGGCCGCTTGGTGATGTGCCTGAAAGCTCCTGATCAACTGAGGGTTGTTTTAGACTTTGCCAAAAAAAGTGGAGACCGGTGGCATAAAGCAGAAGCTAAATACTTTGGCTTTGATCATGGTGCTGTTGGCGGAGCCCTCCTCAGAGCATGGAATCTTCCTAAAAGTTTACAAGAAGCTGTTGCTCATCATCACTTTCCTGCATCGGCTCAAAACTTTCCACTTGAGGCTGCCATCGTTCATCTGGCCGATAAAATCAGTCACCAGGTTATTGCAGAACCCGATAACGGAAATGACAGAATTGATAATGAGAAAGATGCCTGGGATGCCGTTCAGCTATCCGAAGACATCTACCTTCAACAAATCATTGAGCAAGTGGAGACTCAATTTGAAGACGTCAGTCAGGTTTTTCTTCAGACCACCTGAGAAACTACCTCAACACCCCTCTCTTTCTTAAAAATAATTTTCGACTACTCTGTCAATAAAAAACCATCACAAATCGTGGCAATAAAAATTCACAGAAGACTAATTTTTAAGCTTGAATTGTTTCCAAACATAAGGGACACTATTGAAGTTAAGAGTGACAGTGATCTTTGAACTCACAAGAACAGGGAGAAGCTTAATGGAAGACTTAACAATTTCTAAAGGTTGGTTTCAAGACAAGGGTGACGACTCCCCGGTGAAAAAGAAGTTCTGTGAGCACAGGGCCAGCACTGTCACCCTGGACTACGACGTCGGTATAGAGTACTGCTCTTTCTGCGGTGCTTTAGCTCACTACAATCCAGATTTAGATGCGCTGGAATGGACTCTACCGGAACACCTGCAAAAACAAAACTACAACTAGTTTGGGATTTATTTTATTCCCGAAAAAAACCCCTTAGCTTTACGGCTAAGGGGTTTTTTATTTCCATCAATCTTTGTTGGACTAGATTGCGCTAAGGCAAAAAGACCAGAAATATTTTGTAACACAGCATAGAAATTACGGCTGTGAACGGAATGGTTGAGACCCAGGAAATCGCAATCATTTTAATAATACCCAAATTCAAAGTCGGCAATCCTCTAGCCAGCCCCACTCCAATCACCGACCCCACCAGTGTGTGCGTGGTGGAAATTGGCAGGCCCATTTTTGAACAGATCAATACCACCGTTGCGGCAGCAAATTCAGCTGCAAATCCTCTTGAGGGAGTGATTTCCGTAATCTTTTCTCCAATGGTCGCCATGACCTTGGCTCCCCATATCATTAACCCAAATACGATGAATCCGCCCCCCAACCCTAAAATCCAAGTCGGCATAGCCACTTTCATATGAACCTGGCCATCCTTGAGAATTGCAACCACGGCAGCCAAGGGCCCCACTGCATTAGCAACATCGTTGGAACCATGAGCAAAAGCCACATAAAACGCAGTTAAAATCTGCAAGTATTTAAATGCATTTTCTGTTTCATGAAACTGTTTTTGGAGATCCCAGGAGGCGTTGTAAGGTATTCTTTTTGCCAGAATTTTTGTAACCACAAATGCCAGACTTCCCACCATAAGAGAAATCACTAATGACTGAATAAAAGAAAGATCCAGATGAAGGTTTTTTAGTCCCTTATAAACCATGGCGTTGGAAAGAATCACAAATACCAAAAACACCATATAAGGAAGCAGGTTTTTTGCATAAGTCAATGGAGTTCGTTTGCTGAAAACATTTTTATTTATAAATTTAAATACCACAAAAGCAACCAAACCACCCATGACAGGTGAAACCACCCAACTCAAAACCACTTGGCCAACCTTTCCCCAATTTATTACATCCATACCTCCGGCGATAACGCCAAACCCCACAACACCTCCAACGATAGAATGGGTAGTGGAAACCGGCCACCCCAGAGAACTGGCAATATGCAACCAGAGTGCTGCCGCAATCAGGGCAGAGATCATGCCATAAACTAAATGATAGGGAACCACCTCAAAAATGGTTGGATCAAGCATCCCCTTGCGGATGGTGTCGGAAACATGGCCCCCGACAAAAAATGCCCCTATAAACTCAGCCACGGCAGCGATCATTATCGCCTGCTTAAAGGTCAACGCCTTCGAGCCTACGCTGGTACCCATTGCATTAGCAACGTCGTTGGCCCCAATATTACAGGCCATATATATACAAGCGATCACCGCGAATGAAAGCAGGAAGGTATCTAAATCCAAACCAGGCTCCTTGCCAAGATTGAAAAAAAGTTAAAGGGAAATAGAATTATTGAGAAAGGAATATCCTGAGAGTTTTTCCGATTTGTTCTGTCTTGTCTGCTACAGCTCCAAGTTTTTTAATCGCTTCATTCCACAGCAACAAATCTGCAGCTCCCAGATCATTGCCTATTCCAAACAGCTTTTGGGCAAGAAAAAACTGCTTGCGGTCGGCTTCCCACTCGGCAGTAGCGAGTTCCTGAGTAGCCTTTTCCACTTTTTCCGCTTCAGCGCCACCAAAAGAAGCCTCTAATAAAGCTTCCAATTCGGAAATCAGGTCACAACCCAAATGTGCCGTGTCTACAACATGGTTCACCAACTCGTGCAAAGCCGGCTTGATTTCATCCGGCGTATTCAGATTTTTGATACGTAGTAAAACCGCCAAATCTTCCACTGCATCGGCAATATCATCCTGTGCGGAAAGGAGATGCATGAAATCTTTTTTATCAACCGGCAGGAACATACTTTGCCGCATATGAGTGCGAATATCGTCCTTGATCATGTCGGCCTCATGCTCCAGCTTCACAATCAATTCTGAAATTTTTTGAACCGAATCATAGTCCTTGTTTTCCAATGCGTCAAACAAAGGCTTGATTTGCTCCACACAGGCACGAACCTTGTCCATATGGCTAGCAAGAGGCTTGAACGGAGATTTTGAAAACATTGAAAGGATGGATCTCATCTGACCTCCTTGGTCATAAAGGTTAAGCAGGCTGAATTTATTCTATTTACCTGAAAGTTGCAACCCTCTATAAAAGAATAAAAAACATGGTTTAATATCTGGCCTGAAAAACCAGCTTCTCGGCTTTCAACGGAACAGCTAACACACAAGAAAACAAAACTTAGTCCCTTTTATTCATCCACCCATGATTGCCAACCAATCTTCCAGGCGTTGGATTTGAAGATAGGAGTTTGACTGACGAACATCGCCCATCTCGCCGAAAGGCTTTCCGCCATAATTATGTCCTGGGTATAACGTAATATGATCTTCAATTTTAGATAAACGTCGGGTCAGGGTATGGAATAGTTCTTCACTGTTTCCTCCTGGCAAATCCACCCGACCACACCCCTGCAAAAAAAGCGTATCTCCGGCAACAAGACTGTCGGCCACCCGGAAACACTGAGAGCCAGGAGTATGCCCCGGAGTATGTAAAAAGCTGATCTCTACGGAACCCACTTTAAGCTTGTCCTCGCCATCCACCTGTTTCATATCTGACATGGATATTCCCGTTACCTGTTTCAGTCCTTCCGCTTCATGCTTGTTCACATAGACCGGC
>JAJDBH010000086.1 GCA_029261455.1 Nitrospinaceae bacterium | reverse complement strand
CCAATACCCTCCAGAGGAAGCCCTACAGACTGAAGCACCATCACCATAGTGACCAGTCCAGCTTCTGGAATTCCCGCTGCACCTATACCAGCCAGCGTAGCCGACAAATATAATCATCTGGTCTCCTATCCCTAATTGAATCCCCATCATTTGCGCAATAAACATCGCCGCCACCGACTCATAAAGAGCTGTGCCATTCATATTCACCGTAGCGGCAAGGGGCAAAACAAAAAGGGCCGATTTCCGGGAAACTCGGTTGTTTTCCTCGGCACACTCAATGGTGACCGGCAAGGTGGCTGAACTGCTAGCTGTAGAAAAAGCCGTAGTGAGCGCCTCCACCACATTTCTAAAATATGTAACAGGGTTTCTTCTCGTTGCCATATAGAGAATTATAGGCAACACCACAAACCCATGAACCAAAAGTGCAGAGATGACGGTCCCAACATATTTACCTATTTTTGCCAACTCGGCAAAGAACAATTCCCCTCCCCCAGCAGCGCCAAGTTTCGAGGCGATCAACGCGAAAACTCCAATCGGAGCAAAATACATCAGCAAATGAACAATCTTCATCACCGCCGTGTTGACGGTATCAAAGAAATCTATCGCGCGTTTACCCGGTTCCCCCAGCGTTGTTAAAACCCCACCGAACACGAGGGAAAACATGATGAGGGGAAGAATTTCCATATTCGCCATGGATTGCACCAGATTTGGCGACACAAAAGTTTTTAAAATATCTGTGATGCCAACCGCTTCTTTTCCCACGACTCTTTCGGGGACTTGTTCCACCGTCATCTCAACGGCTACCCCTGGTTCGATGATGTTGACCATCACCAATCCTATCCCCACAGCAATGCAGGTGGTCAGCATGAAATACACTAATGCGATCAAGCCAGTCTTTCCTACCTTTCGGACATCACCTAAACCTGCAATGCCAACAATCATCGAGGAAATAATTAATGGAACCACCAGCATTTTCAAGGCGTCCAGAAACATTTCGCCAATCCACTCCACCGCTAACATTGTGCTTCCGTACATCCATCCAGAAAAAACCCCCAGAACAATGCCCGCGATCATCAGATATAAAAGTTTGTTATGTTTCATTGCCAATCACCTAAAATAAAAACAAAAATCCAGCCAAACCAATAAACAGGGCTTATAATACGAGTGTAGCAACAACTTTGCAAATAACCCTATTCAACACTTGGCATCCGATTTAACTGGAGGTTAACCATGACGGAAACAGTCAAACTCACTTATCAGGGAAAAACCTACGAGTTTCCAGTTCAAGAAGGTACCTGTGGAGAAAAAGCCATAGATATCTCTACCCTGAGAAATACTACAGGACTCATTACGTTTGATCCCGGGTTTATGAGTACCGGCTCATGCCAGAGCAAGATCACCTATCTGGATGGAGAGAAAGGGATTCTGCTTTACCGGGGTTATCCCATCGAGCAGATCGCTGAAAAAAGTTCCTTTATAGAGACATCCTATCTGCTCATCTACGGTGAGCTCCCAACTCCTGAACAACTAGACAACTTTCAGTACCACTTGGTACATCACTCTATGGTTCATGAATCCATTAAGAATCTCTATGATGGCTTCCCCAACAACCCGCACCCAATGGCAGTGTGCAGTACAGTGGTTGGTTCTCTGGCAACATTTTATCAAAATGAGTTGGATGTCAGAAATGAGAGAGAGGTTGAAATTGCCATACACCGATTAATGGCTAAGCTTCCTACCATCGCGGCATACAGTTATAAAAAATCCATCGGTCAGCCTTTTCAATATCCTGATAATACGCTGAGCTATTCCGCAAACTTTTTGAAGATGATGTTTTCTCTTCCTTGCGAACCTTATGAAATTGATGAGGATGCTGCCAAGGTACTGGATGTTCTATTGATCCTGCACGCAGACCATGAGCAAAACTGTTCCACCAGTACCGTCCGTCTGGTTGGAAGCTCAATGTGCAACCTGTTTGCATCAGTGTCTTCTGCTATCTATGCATTGTGGGGACCCCTTCACGGAGGTGCTAATCAAGCCGTCATTGAGATGCTACAAACCATTCATGACGATGGGGGAGATGTTAATAAATATGTTCAAAAAGCCAAGGACTCCAATGACTCTTTCCGGTTGATGGGATTCGGGCATCGAGTTTATAAAAACTTTGATCCACGCAGTAGAATCATTAAGAAACTGGCCCATAAAATTTTTGATAAAGAAGCGAGCCATGAGCCACTTCTCGAAATCGCGCTGAAGTTAGAAGAAATTGCCATCAAGGACAGTTACTTCGTTGAGAAGAAACTTTATCCTAATGTGGATTTTTATTCGGGTCTGATCTACAAAGCTCTGAATATTCCCGTCAATATGTTTCCGGTTATGTTTGCGATGGGACGCCTACCAGGATGGATCGCCCAATGGAAGGAGCTTCAGGAGGACGAGCAGTTCAGAATTGGCCGACCTAGACAGGTGTATACGGGTTACGCAGCGAGGGATTATGTTCCGATGCAGAAAAGAAAAGGGTAAAGCAGAAACCTATTAATCAGACAGGTTTAATATCAGACAGGCTCAATGGTGCAGGTGAAGGGAAATTCTTCCATTGCGGCAGCAGTATGCACTTGCTCTACTTTAAACTCAGCCTGCTCTAGAGGTAAGGTGGCAACATGACCGGCACCTTGAAGATGAATTTCATACATAAGCTGTTCTGCGGTCGAATAATCTTTGCCAAACAGCTTGACCAGGACCCGGATGACGAATTCCATGGTCGTGACATTATCATCCCACATTATAATTTTATATAATGGAAGATAAGCCTGACGGGTTTTCCCTTCAGTCTCTTCGTCAACTCCTGGCGATAAAGGTGTTTCTACTGTCATAACTAAAAAATTGCCCTGAGAGGGCCTAGTGGGTTGAAAACCTGATGTTTCTTAATATTAAATTAATATTAAGAAAAAAACAATTTTTTTCAATTTTTCGTCCTGAATCCATGAAATTCAAGCACCTACACCTCCTGTTTTTGCTCACCTTAGGATTGATTTTGCCCGGCATTTCCACCCATGCCATGGAACCAAAGCTGGCAACTCCCTTAACATTGGGTGAATACAATCACTTCCTACCAACAGGAAAAATAACCCGCTTTGCCGGAGAAACCCTGTACTACGACATCAGTTTTCTGTGGTTTGAGAACGCTGCCTCGGCCAAAGTGAGCTTTTTTGAGGAACATGGGAAGTATTTTTCAGTTCTGGAAGCCAGTACTAAAGGTTTTGTCGGTTTTTTTACCGCATATCGCAAACACTATTATAAGACCGAGTTTGAAGTTATTGATAACGGTAAAAGACTTCGGCCTAAAACCTTTCTGCGCCAAGTTACGATTGCAAGCAACGCAGAAACCACCCGTCATAAGTTTGATTATTCCCGTCGATTGCACACTTGGGAAAAGTACGAGAATGAAGAACAAGTCGACAGCGGGCAAGGCGAAATCCCCACCGAGAGTGCTTTTCACGACATCCTCTCCTCTTTCTACAACATACGAAATAGCGTTTACAGCAAGCTGGAAAAAGGCAAGAAGTTCAGAATCAAGACCATCCCGGAAAAGGGACATGGAGAAATTTCTGTTCACATCTTGTCAGCACAGGATCAGGAAAAGTTTAGACTGGAAGAAGAACGGAAACAAGGCGATGAGATGTTGCTCAATATCATTGTGCCAAAAGAAATTTTCAAAACCGAAACCGGCGAACTCATGGTTTGGTCATCCAAGCACTATGTTCCGATAGAGACCACCGTCAAAGATTATATTTTACTGGGTGATCTGCACGCCCGATTCACCCACAGAGAAGCACGCTAGCTTGTA
>JAJDBH010000085.1 GCA_029261455.1 Nitrospinaceae bacterium | reverse complement strand
GAGTTTTCAAAAAAACTGGTTCTCAAAGGATTAAGAAAGAAAAAGGGGAAAAGGGTGATTGTTGTTTCCCCTGGAATCGACCCTAGCTGGTTTGAGGCGAAAAGGCAGGCCGAGGGGTCCAAGGACTTGGTGTTGTGGGGGCGGATGGAAGAACAAAAGGGCATTCCCGAGCTCCTTCGTGCGCTAAGAGAAGTTGTACAGAGAATACCGGAAGTTCGACTTCACCTGATCGGCGAAGGCAATATGACAGCTTCTTATCGTAAACAGGCGAAGGGTCTTGGGGTGCAGGATCGAGTAAATTTTCACGGCTGGATGAGTGTCGATGCCATACAAGAGTTCATCTCAAAATGTGCAGTTGGGGTTTTCCCTTCGCGGGTTGAGAGTTTTGGCCTGTCCATGGCAGAGGCGATGGGGGCAGGACTGCCCATCATCGCGACCCGAGTGGGTGCACTTCCCGAGTTTATTGAGGACGGTGTGACAGGAACTCTGGTACCACCGGGCAATATCCCGGCACTCTACCGGGCCATCCTGGAAAAACTAGAAAGTCCAAATCGAGCCCAAACTATAGCAGATGCAGGACGAGAAACTGTACGTCAGCGTTTTTCCTGGGATCAAGCCGCTCGGGAAATGACAGAAATTTATCAAGCCGTTCTGGATGAAATATAAATGACAGTATTTCAATTCAAAAAGCCGGCCAAGATTGATCTTTCCATCATCATCGTTAGCTTCAATACGCGCGATGTTCTTTTGGATTGTTTGACAACTGTTTATGCGCAAACAGAGGGCATCTCTTATGAAGTCATCGTGGTGGATAATGCTTCCAACGATGACACTCCTGACTCTGTTGCTGAAAAATTTCCCGATGTTCATCTGATACGCAATGATATAAATAAAGGTTTTTCTTCAGCGAACAATCAGGGCATCTGCGAGTCAGCAGGGAAATGGATTACTCTGCTGAACCCAGATACACGATTGATCGAAAACAGTTTTCAAAAAATATGTGGATACATGCAGGAGCATCCAGAGTTCTCCCTTCTTGGCCCCGGTATCATTGATGAGAAAAGCCAGCAGAGCCCAACCCGGCTTTGGGAGGACACGCCGCAAGACGCGGCTTGGAAAATTTTGGGTCTCTATAATCCAAATGATGAATTGCAAAGAATGGCGAACACGGAAGAAGTTCTGGTGATTTCGGGTTGTTGTTTTGTGATCAATAGAGAGCTATTCGAAGAGGTTGGCCTGTTTGATGAAAATTATTTTTTATATAACGAAGAAGATGATTTTTGTCGTCGAGCCAGAGAGCATGGAAAGCGTATTTGCTTTTTCCCAGAAACATCGATTCAGCACCTGCATGGGAAAAGCACACATCAGCCGGAGCATCGGGAAAAAGTCATCTTAGAGGCTTATAAAAGTAACCTTTATTTTTATTCCAAATACTATTCCTGTGGCTGGAATTTAATTTTACGGTCTTTATATAAAGTGACATTTTTAGCGGGACTGATCCGGTCCGCGTTCCGGCACTTGGCTGGCTCCGCCACTCAAGGTGCCGATGATTCTCTCAGACTCAAACTCAAACTTCTATTATTGCCCTGAATTGTTGTAGTATATAAAGTTCCTTTAACAGACCGGTTTAAACTTGATGAAAATGGTAGACGTAATTGTTATTGGCGGTGGGCATGCAGGTTGCGAAGCGGCCCTGGCCTCGGCGCGAATGGGGTGTTCCACTGTGATGATCACCCTGGAAGCGGACAAAATCGCCCTGATGCCGTGCAATCCCGCTATTGGTGGAGTTGGCAAAGGCCATATTGTGCGTGAAATAGACGCGCTCGGTGGTGAGATGGCCAAAATCATTGATGAGACGGGAATCCAGTTCAGGGTTTTGAATTCATCTAAAGGTCCAGCCGTACATGGATTCCGAGCTCAGGCCGATAAGGACCGATACAAGAATGCCATGCGCCGGGTTATAGAAAATACTGACAATCTCGACCTGATCTTTGAAGAAGTCGATGAACTGATTATTGAAAACTCTGCTGTTAAAGGGGTGAGAACTGCAAAAGGGACAGAAATTAAGGCCGTGTCTGTGGTCATCACAACTGGAACCTTTTTAAATGGACTCATCCACCTTGGCCTGACAAGCAGACCGGCAGGACGTGTGGGAGAAAAACCTTCCACTAAATTATCTCAATCGTTTCTGGCTGCTGGATTTGAACTGGGTCGTCTGAAAACGGGAACTCCACCGCGTTTGAAACGCGACAGTATCGACTTCAGTCAATGCACCTTGCAACCTGGGGATGATGTGCCACGGCCTTTTTCATTTTCTACTCTCAGCATTGACCGGGAACAGGTGCCTTGCCACCTCACAGCGACCAATGAGAGAACAGCTCAGGTGATCCGTGACAATTTGCATTTGTCTCCGTTATATAGCGGAGTGATAGATGGCGTGGGTCCACGCTATTGTCCTTCCATAGAAGATAAGGTTGTTAAATTTCCTGATAAGAATTCGCATAATATTTTTCTGGAGCCGGAAGGTTTAGACACGGACTGGATTTATCCGAACGGTATTTCCACAAGTCTTGAAGAAGGAGTGCAGTTACAGTTAGTGCGCACGATTCCGGGTCTGGAACAGGCCGAAATTGTTTTACCGGGTTACGCCGTGGAATACGATTATGTTCCACCCACGCAACTCACCCCGGCTTTGGAGACCAAGCGGGTCAGTGGCTTGTTCCATGCCGGTCAAATTAATGGTACCTCTGGTTATGAAGAAGCGGCATGTCAGGGTCTCATGGCGGGGATTAATGCCGCTCTCAAAGCGCAAAAGCGCAAGCCGTTTCTACTAACTCGTATGGACAGTTATATTGGTGTACTCATTGATGACTTGGTGACTAAGGGTACACAAGAACCTTATCGCATGTTTACCTCACGGGCTGAGTACAGACTGATTTTAAGACAGGACAATGCTGACGAACGACTGATGCAAAAGGGTCATGAGCTGGGTCTGGTGAGTAAAACCTTGCTTGAAAAATCTATGGAAAAGTATCGCGCTGTAGACCGAGAAATAAAAAGACTGGAAAAGACAACGGTCGCACCCAATCCGGAAACGCTAGTCCGTTTGTCAAAACTGGGTATTCAGGAATTGAGAAACCCCACTACCTTGGGAGGATTACTCCGTCGCCCCGAAGTGTCGCATGATGGTTTGCTAAGAGCTTTTGATGGTGGTGAGGTTCCGCAATTGGTTGGCGAGCAGGTAGAGATCAGGGTGAAGTATGAAGGGTTCATTAACCGGCAGAACCAGATGGTGGCCCGACAAAAGAAACTGGAGCACTACCGCATACCCGATGAGTTTGAGTATCAAGGAATACCCGGACTGTCCCACGAAGTGGTGCAGAAACTGGAAGAAATTCGCCCGGTTACCTTGGGGCAGGCGGGACGTATTTCTGGGGTCACCCCTTCAGCCATCAGCCTGATCATGATACTCCTCGAAAAACGCCTTACCCGAAAAGGATAACCTGCAATATGCATACTGATTCTATTCAATGGCAGATTGAAGTTGATAAGAAAGACATCGCATACATTGTTAGCATTTTTGATGGATATGAAAGTCTGGCGGTGGTGAGAACGTTGGATGCTTCCCGTGGACTCATTGAACTATTAGTTTCTCCCGACTATTTGGAAGATACCCGCAAGCTTATCGATGCTCTGTCAAAAGAAATTCCCCTCCGCCCACTTCAATTGACATGAGGTCAACTGGCAATGATGTCGCCGTTAATAATGGATCATTGAGTAGACGGGTGTGTCTTTAAGTTTTTCCCGGCCGTTCAGAAAATCCAGCTCGATCAGGAAGGCGGCCTCCACAACCTTTACACCTTTAAAGTTTTTCTGAATCAAATCGAGAGTGGCGGACAAGGTTCCCCCTGTAGCCAGGACATCATCAATGACGAGAATGTTTTGCCCTTCTCGAAATGCATCCTGATGGATTTCTACGGTGTCAGTTCCGTATTCCAGTGAGTAGGTTTCCTGAAACGTTTTATAAGGTAATTTTCCGGGTTTTCGGACCATGACCACTCCAGTGCCAAGCGCATAGGCCAGAGCTGAGGCAAAGATAAATCCACGTGCCTCCACACCAACAACTGCATCCAAGTGTTTGTCTGCGTAACGATCTTTAAGAGTGTTAATCGTTTTCTGGAATGCGACTGGGTCGCCTAGAAGAGGGGTAATATCTTTAAAGATGATTCCTTCTTTGGGGAAGTCTGGAACATCGCGGATGATTTCTTTCACAGTGGTCTCACCTTTCTTAAAATTCACATTAGGTAGTAATGTTGTTTTTTATCAAAGATTAGATAAAAAGAAAACTTTATCTTTTAATAGGTAAATACTTTATTGGATCTTTGGGGTGTGTATCGTTTCTCACTTCAAAATGAAGATGGGGACCTGTGGACCGGCCAGTGCTTCCCATCAAAGATATTTTTTGTCCCTGTTTGACGCGACTTCCTTTTTTAGCAATCAGTTTTGAGTTGTGCGCGTAAAGGGTGGTCAGGTGATGTTTGTGCTTGATGATGACCATTTTCCCATAGCCGGTGGGCCCCCATCCACTAAACACTACTTCGCCCGCTGCTGCGGCATGGATAGGAGTTCCTTTGGGGCCCCCAATATCGATTCCCTCATGCTTGCGACCGTTTCGCATACCAAACCGGGAGGTTAGAGTTCCCTTTGCTGGCCAGACGAGAAAACCCTTGCGGGGCCTGACAGTTGGCGCTGAACGTTTTTTTGCTGCCCTGCGAGGTTTGTCGGTAGAGGGCACTGATAAGACTCTGCGAGCTCCCGGTACCCATAACCGAGTTCCTGCCTTAAGTTTTCTTGGGTCTCCAATGTAGTTGGCACGACGCAGAACTTCAACATCCAGATCATAGATTGTGGCAATACGGTATAAGGTCTGGCCTTTTTGTACTGTGTGGTACACCCCTTCCCCATTATCAGGCCATGGATCGAATTGGAAACTCTGGCATCCTATAAGGAATAAACAGATGATGAAAAAAACAGATTTCGAATAAAGATGGCAGGGCATTTTATAGGGGCTTGAATGTGCTATAACTTATTGAAAATTGTAGCATTTTTTCAAATTCGTTTACAAGTTTCGAGGCATCCTGTATAAACGAAAAATCGCTTTAATTCAGAATTGGGAAAAACCACAATGACAAAATTAGTGTGTTTGAAAATAAAAATTTTGGTTTCCTTACTAGTTGCACTTTTTCTATCCGGTTGCGGGCAAAGCCAGCCTTCACCAGATTTATTTGCCTTACCCGTTACCTATATCGTCGGCAAAAAACCCGAAGTGGTGTTAGCCCGAGATATGAATAACGATGAGTTTCCCGATCTATTGGTAGTCAACTCGGCGGGCAATTCCCTGAATTACCTGGAAGGTATTGGGGACGGCACCTTCAAAACTCCGCAGACTATTGAAACCGGGCGCGAGCCTTTTGCTTTGGATGTCGCTGACTTTAACGGCGATGGTATTCCTGATGTTGCTTTGTGTAATTACGGCGATGGAAATGTTTCGATTATTCTGGGACAAAAAGACGGGTTGTTCAAATTGAAGACCGATGTGAAGGTGGGGCGGCTTCCCATTGCTGTTGCGGCAGGCGATTTCAATAACGATGAAAAAACCGATCTGGCCGTGACTCTGCGATTCAATAAGTTGATAATTCTTCTGGGAGTGGGGGACGGTACTTTTAAACTTGCTGAGGCCTATCAGGCAGGCCCCACGCCTGCATACATCACCATTGATGACTACAACAGCGATGGAAATCAAGATATCGCTATGGCGCTCAATGCGGACAAGGTGAAGCATGCTAAGTTGTTTTTAGGAAATGGCGATGGCACGTTCATGCCGCCCAAAAAAATTATAGGTGGCAACCAGTCATCGTTCATGGTTCACCACGATATGAATATGGATGGAAAGGCAGATCTGATCTCATCAAGCCCGATGAAAGACAGCCTCAGCATTTATATAGGAGACGGTAAAGGCGCATTTTCGAAGCTGGAAGATTTTGCCGGAGAAAAAGGGCCGCACAATATTGTGGCGGGTGATTTTACCGGCGACAAGATTCCCGATATTGTTGTGTGCAATCGCAGAGGAGGGAGTATATCCGTGATTCCTGGCAGAGGAGACGGAACATTTATTTATCCGCATTATAATTATGTTGTGGGTTCCCAGCCCCGTTCCATAGCCGGAGCAGACTTCAATCGCGATGGCATGATGGATATTGCCGTCGTGCTTTACCAGAAACAAATCCTCGAAGTTTTTTTAAGGAAGGCCAACGTCCCTCTGAACGATGTCTAGCCACTAGCCGTGGAGGCAACTGGCAAGAACATGTTAGAAGCACGGCTGCTCGCCAGAAAAAGTCATTGAAAGTAATCAGCGGAGATTCTATGCAAAATGCTGATTGCCTTGGATTACAGATCCAGGTCGTGAATGGGTTCGTCCTCCGAAACAACATATTTCCCATCCAGCCACTTTCCCAAATCAATGGTCCGACACCGGTCGGAACAAAAAGGTAAAAACGGATTCTTGGTTTTATCCCTCTCTGAAGGTTTTTTACAGATTGGACATTTGAGTTGTTTTTGTAAGGGTTCGTTCACGGTTATTAGCCTCAAAATTTGCTATTTTCAATCCTAGCATAAGCGGGATTTCCCTCCTCCTTCACTCTAATGTGGATTTTTTGTTTACATTCTTGGCAACTATTTGTATATTAAGGCGTTATGTGCTTATTCTCAGGCAGGTGGAGATTTTGCATTTTGAGGCTATTTCTATAACTCATTGTTTTTATGATTATTAGTTGTTTTGAAGAGAAAATTTTTAAAATTTAGCGGCAAAAAATAAAGCGCTAAAATTCAATGAGTTACTGGTTTCTGATTAGAAGGTCTTTTTGAAGACAGATCAGAATTGGTTATCAACCCGACGGGATGAAACGCTTATGATTACAGAAGTTCAATTACCAAATTATTACCAGTTGCTCGATGTTCAGCCTGGGGCAACTCAGAAAGAAATCGACTTGGCTTATCAAAAACTGATCAGCAAGTTTGATTCTTCAGGCGAAAAAGTTTCTTCTGCCGACCAGCCCACGCTCAAGGACCAGATAGAGGTGGCGCAAGAAGCTTATGATACGCTTTCCCATAAACAAAAACGCGAAGCCTATGATGCTGTTATTGAAGTTAAAAAAGGTCATGTGGTTTCTGAAGAAAAAAATACAAGGTCGGGACCGCTTAAGTTTCTCGGCGTAAAAGAGAATGCCAGAAAACCCCGGCACCAGAATGTCTATCAGGATTTTTTCGGGTTCTCAGAGAAACCCTTTGACTTAACCCCCGACCCTAAATATCTGTACCTGAGCCCAAAGCATAAGGAAGTGCTTGCGCATCTGGTTTATGGTTTGCAGGAGAACAATGGGTTTTTAAAAATCGTTGGGGAAGTGGGGACAGGGAAAACCATGATCTGTCGAAGTTTTCTTCGAGAGCTTCGTGCCGATTTTAATATTGCGTATATTTTTAACCCTTGTATCAACGAACTGGAATTGCTGCAAACGATCAATACGGAATTGGGAATTCCAGGGAAAAGTAAGAGTAAAAAGAAGCTGGTCGATGTTCTGAATATGTTCCTTTTGGAGGAGAGATCAAAGGGGCATCGGGTTGTGGTCATCATTGACGAGGCTCAGGATCTTCAGCCCAATGTGCTGGAGCAACTTCGCTTGCTTTCCAACCTCGAAACAGATACCGAAAAACTGATCCAAATTGTATTGATCGGTCAGCCCGAACTGGACAAGTTGTTGGCTAAAGATGGGCTCCGTCAATTGCGTCAGCGCATCACCATCAAATGGGAACTGTTACCCTTAAACCTTGAGGAGACTCGAGGCTACATCCAGCATCGTCTTAACATCGCACTGGGTAAGGGGAAGGTGCGCTTCTCCCGGCCAGCCGTAGAAATGGTTTTTCGTTATTCCCGGGGTATTCCCCGAATGATAAATGTGGTGTCCGACCGTACTTTGCTGATTGCTTTTACCCAAAGTACTAAAAAAATCACACCTAAGATCGTCAAGTCCGCGGTGAGTGACATCGGTGAACTGGTTCCTCTTGAATCCTGGGCAGACAAGTTCTGGAAGTTTGCTATTCCCTCTGCTTTGATCGCAGGCGTTGCATATTTTGCCCTCAACTTTTTTGCTTTGCCGGATTTTAATAAAAATACTCCCGAAGGAAAGGATATTTCCACACTGATTCAGGAAAACCCAATAGACTTGACCGTCCCGGGGCAACTGGTACCTCGTGTTCCTGCGGTGGTGGTTATTCCTCCTGCTCCCGTGGTAGCTTCAGTTTTACCAAAACCGGAAATAGTCGAACCACCTTCTCCGCAAAGAAGGATTCCTAGCAACGGACCGCTGAACATTTTTGATTCAGAAAAACTAGTGACCTACCTATCTAGTCTGACCTTGGTGGAAAGCAAATTGGAGGCGGTGAAATGGATTTTAGAAGCTTGGAATGTGGACCCTGAAGAAATGCAGGGTCTGGGTGAGACAGATCTGGAAATGATAAAGAAAGACTACCAATTGTCCTCGTTCGAGATGAACGGCACCTTGGAACGATTGAAAAGCCTGAATTATCCAGCGTTCCTTGAAATTGCTTTACCAAATGCACAGGGCACAAAATATCTGGCACTGGTTTCTATACAAGGCGATACCGGGGTATTTGGTTCGGTGGATAAAATTGAAATGCCACTTTCGATCATTGATTCACTTTGGACCCGCAAAGCCATTATCCTTTGGAAGGATTTTGAAAATTTACCGGAATCTCTTAGAGCGGGTTTTCAGGGTAAGGAGGCGATATGGCTGCAAAAAAACCTCAGGCTCCTGGGATATTTCCAAGGCAGGGAGGCTCTACTATATGGTCCGAAAACCATCCGGGCGGTGAAGAAGCTTCAGCGTAATAATAGCATCAAAGATGATGGTATTTTTAATACCGACAGCAAGTTACTTTTGTATAACTTGTTGCAGATCTATTCCACTCCGAAGCTGGTTTCCCAATAAATCTACTTCCTTTTTGTTGAAGGCTATAACGTAATGAGCACGATATTAAAGACGCTCAAAAAACTGGAAGAAGATAAGAGGTTGCTGGAAAAAGACCTGGACCTCAAAGAGCTTGTCCTTCAAGAGGATCGGAAGTTACCGGTCACGTTAGAAATTTCCCGAAAAAATTTCATGACGACGGGTCTGGTCCTGGCGGGGCTCATCGTTGTCACGGTAGTTTTTTTTAATCGACCCTCTGCTAAAAATGAAGTGACTCGTTTCACTCAGCCACCTTCAGTACAAAAACCGACATCCATTCAGAGGAGAGGGGCTGGGCCGACATTAGGCATTCCCCTGTCCAACATACCGGAACAAAGTCAGCATTATGAAGAGAGGCTCAGCGAAAATCCCGTTATCAAGAAGGAGCCTGTTCGGGAAATTTTTCAACCTATCGCAGAACCTGAACCGCTTCCTCTTGAGATCAATGAAATTCGTGACTTGATTCAAACCGCTACATCGGAGTCAAAACAACCTCAGGCCAACCCATACCCTGAGGAGTTGGTTTCGCGAGGGATTTCTATTCCGAATCTGAAGGTAAAGGGCATTATCTTTTTTTCTTCGGGCAGCTCTTCCAATCACATTTTTGTTTCCACATCAGAAAGTAAAAACCGTAAGGTCCGTGTCGGTGATACTGTTCAATCGGCCACCCTCATGCATATTGAATCAAATCGCGTAGTATTTTCTTACCAAGGCGAAACGGTTCACTTACGCATCGGCGAATAGCCACCCAATAGCAATAGCTTAGTACGCTAAGCAGGTATTGTTATGCGGTGGAGTAATTGCTCATTAAGCCCAGATAAAACCTTGCTTGCCAGATAGAGCTATTGCTAGTTGGCCCCACGCCGAGTGGTGGAAATGAGAGTGTCGATGGTTTGCTTGATGGCTTTGATATGGTTTTTGGCGGATGGCATGCCGTCGTAGTGCGGGTCTTCCTCATCTAGAGAGATGATTCCAGGGCCGAAGTAGTTGCAGAAAAATGCTCCTAATGGGAGGAACTTTTCCAACGGCTCATTTTCCTGAATGGAGTTAACAACCACTGTTGTTACTAATCCTTCAGGATCGGGATAAACCTCGAACAACCCACCCTTCCGGATAGTGTGGTCCTTACAGTATGCAATAATGAGATCGACATCTTCGGGTGAAAGCGCCTTGTAAACGGTATGCAATAATCATCTCCTGTTCGAGGTTGGCCTGTGAATGTTATCAGATTTTCAGCGTAGCTGCTGGTGCAAATAGATCAATACCTATGACTTCTTCTCCTTATGTAAGGAGCAACCTATTCAGGTGAAACTATGAACGATAAGTTAACAGGAATTCTGGAGAGTATGCGGAAGTTGGAGCATCAGCTGATTCAGGAGTTGCAAAAAGGAGAAGAAGAGTTTTTTTACACGGTCAAACACAAGCGGGTCAAATTTGCACGAGAGGCTAAAGCGCAACACCGCCAGTTGGTTAAAAGGCTCCGTTATTATTTAAAGGAGGCAGAGATTTTAAACATTCTGACTGCGCCGGTGATCTGGTCTTGTTTGTTCCCTGCTGTTTTCATGGATTTGGTGATGACCTTTTATCAGGCGATTTGTTTCCCCATCTATGGAATCCCTAAAGTGAAGCGAAAAGATTATATTGTTGTCGACCGACACTATCTTAGTTACCTGAATGGGCTGGAAAAACTAAACTGTGTCTATTGTGGATATTTTAACGGCTTGATTGGTTATGTTCAGGAAATAGCTGCCAGAACAGAGCAATACTGGTGCCCAATCAAGCATGCTCGAAAAACCCGGTTTGTACATGGCAGGTACTCCAAATTTCTCAGCTATGGCGATGGAGTGAGTTACCGCAAAAATATTGAGTCGGTCCGACGCGAATTTGATGACTTGAAGTGAAGATTCAAAGTCATCCAACCACCTTTCTTACAGGCTCCGTACAGGGTTGGTTCTGTAAAGGGTTGACTTTATCCACCTAACTTTGATAAACCCAGAGGCTATGTATTTTCAAGACATCATTCTCAGCCTGCAAAACTACTGGTCATCCAAAGGATGTGCCCTACACCAGCCCTATGATATTGAAGTGGGTGCGGGGACGTTTAACCCGTGCACATTTTTCCGGGTGTTGGGCCCAGAGCCCTATAGCGCTGCCTATGTCGAACCTTCGCGTAGGCCCACCGATGGCAGGTATGGTGAAAACCCTAACCGCCTTCAGCATTATTACCAGTTTCAAGTCATCCTGAAACCATCGCCTGAAGATGTACAGAATCTTTATCTCGAAAGCCTGGTTTCTCTAGGGGTGGACCCGCTTCAACACGATATTCGTTTTGTCGAAGACGATTGGGAGTCACCCACTCTCGGGGCTTGGGGTTTGGGGTGGGAGGTCTGGCTGAATGGTATGGAAATCACCCAGTTTACTTATTTTCAGCAGGTGGGGGGCATAGACCTGAAACCGGTCACGGCAGAACTGACGTATGGACTGGAACGCATCGCCATGTACTTGCAGGATGTGGACAACGTCTATGACCTTAAATGGAATAAAAATATTTTGTATGGCGATGTTCACCTGGAAACAGAAAAACAGTTCTCGCGTTATAACTTTGAAGCGTCGAGTAAGGAACGGTTATTTCAATGGTTCGATATGTATGAAGCAGAAGCGAAAGATTTGCTAGCTCAGGAACTGGTTTTGCCTGCATACGACTATGCTTTAAAATGTTCTCATGCCTTCAATCAGTTAGATGCAAGAGGAGCTATCAGTGTTACCGAGAGAACCGGGTTCATTGGTAGGGTGAGAAACCTAACCCGGTTATGCGCTGAAGGCTATGTGCAACAAAGGGAGGCGATGGAGTTTCCATTGCTGAAAAAGCAACTGCAAACTTGATAGCTTCAGTCCCCGGACCACCCCTTAATTTTGTCACGAATTTCACTGGCTTCAGGTTTTTTAAGTTCTTCAAAAATCTTGAGAGCTTTCTGCGCCCGGGTGATGGCATCATCCAGATTTCCTTTTTCTCCAAGAGCCTGACTCCACGTCCATAATGCTTTTCCTTCCAACGCACGGTCTTTAATATTTTGGGATAAATTCAGGGCCTCTTCAAAATAGTCACTAGCTCGATCTTCATTTTTGTTGTGTATATGAATCTCAGCCATCTGAACCATTAGAGCCCCTTCAATTGCCTGATTTTTAGCTTTGCGCATGGCTTCCAAGCCTTTTTCCAGGTGCTTCAGTGCACTGCCTATATCTCCGGTTTTGAATACCGCATCGGCGGTTAGTTTAAATAGTTCTCCTAGAAGAGGCAGTTTGGGAGTTTTTTGCGCTAGCCCGAGACCTTTCTCCAATTTTTCTAGGGCAAGGGCGGGTTCTTCAGTTTCAAGATAACCTTTGCCCAGATTGTATAGTAGAGAGACTTTCAAGGGACTGTCTTTGACCATTTCGAAAATCTCCATACCCTGTTCTCCAGAATGGACGGCTTTATTGTATTCCTCATTTTGGACGCAGGAACTTGTCAATTGTACTAAAAGTTTAAACTCTTCTTCATCGTCCTCTGCAGCTTTTGCCAGTTCAATATTCTGTTCGAGATATTTTGTGGTGAGAGCATAGTCATTATTTATTTGGCAAATACGACTTAAATTATTTAAAGCGTCCCTCTGCCCTTCAGTATCTCCTTCTTTTTTGCAAAGTGTAAGAGCGCGCTCCAGGGTATCCATAGCTTTTTTCGATTGGTTCAGCAGAACGTATTGTTTCCCCAGGTTCAAGAGGTGTTTGCGTTCGGCTTCTTTGTCTGCCAGTTGACTGGCTGCAGAAAGGGCTGCTTCGAACCATGAAATGCATTCTAAAGGAGACAGTCGCTTGCTGATCATCGTAGCTCCGTTTTCAGTGTAGGCACTACACATTTGAGCGGCATCTTTATCCTGGGAGCAAAATTTACGGCTCCAATCCATACCTGCTTTTATATTTTCCAGTTCTAGATCAAACAGCCGGAATCCCTTGAGGGCTTCTTTACCTCCCTTTTCAACATGATAATGAGCGCTTTCCAGGACATTCATGAACTCTGTGGCAAGACGCCTTTCTGCTACACCCCGCTCTCCAGCGGTCAGTAACGGCTTGAGATAACTTTTAACCTGCGAGTGCAGGTAATAGCGGTTGTTATTGAGGTTGTATTGAACCAGGCCATATTTTTCCAGCCCGGTGAGTGAAAGGTTTTTAGGGTCTTCACAAATAAAGGAAACGGCATTTGCTGTGAAGGACCCAGGGAAGATAACTAGTTTTCTTAGAATCGCGGTTGTGTTTTCTGGGAGCATTCTATAGCAGAGGCTCAATGAGGCCCGAACCCCATCGATTAAATTGCCTTTCTCGTCTTCCCCATATTTTTTTCGTTCTTCAATGAACTTTTTAGCGAAGTAGTCTGGAGCCATTGTCGAATTGATGGCAAAAAGCCTTCCAATAATTTCCAGAGACAGACAAACTCCTTTACAGACTGGTGCAATTTCTTTGATAGCAGGGCTGATCTCAGGAGCCAATTGGTTCAACAGGGTGTGCGAGTCCAAAATTTCCAATGGTTCCAGATCAATGGCAGCCATTTTGGGAACTAATATCGGTTTTGTGGAGGTGAACATCAACAGCCAGGAAGAGGGGGGAACGAGTGGCTTGACCTGATCGGCGTTAAAGGCGTCATCCAGAATTAAAATACCTTTATGAGCTTTCAATGCGGCTCGATATAGTTTGGCCAGCTTTTTATTGTCAGAGGGCAGAGTTTGGGATGGGTGAAATTTTAAAATAATCCGCCGCATAATATCTTCTGCTGAAGGCGGGTTCGGATTTTCACCTTGCATGTCTATAAAAAGGCGATTGCCGGGAAACTGAGGGGTCAACTTTCCAATCATGGTGATAGCCAGGCAGGTTTTCCCCACTCCTGAAAACCCACTGATTCCTACCACCGCAGGGCGTGTTGATGCCAGAGCGATAATTTTTTTCATTTCTTCTTTTCGGCCGGAAAAAAATGGAGGCTCCGGCGGAGGGCGAAACAGGTCGGTGCTCTTGACCCCTATGTCCGCAGACTTAGACATCGCTTTTTTAATTACGGATGATGACTTGTTATCTTTTTCCTTGGATGAGGTAGACTTGTCGGAATCGGAGGAGGTTTCCTTTTTGTCGGAGGAAGAGCCTTTCATAAATATTTTAGCCAGCGCGGCCAGTAGAACAACCGCGACTATGATAATAATGATTGTGGTCATGAACCAACCTGAGTTGTGTATATAGATTGTTAAAGGTTATTCAATGCAATTATATTTAAACATTGCATAACCTTGAATATTTTTCAATACATGCGATGATCTAGTGTTTTAGGGGGACTTTCCTTGCTGATGGTTGACTTTGTGAATATTTATTCGATAATACTCGTTTTTGCCCAAGTCTGTCATCTTTTGCCACTGCTTTAAAATGAAGAATATAATATGCCTGAATTTTTTATAGAAATTGGTTCCGAGGAGATTCCTTCAGGATATATTCAACCAGCCCTTGAATATATGCGTGAGGAACTTGCATCCTTTTTTGTTAGCAATCGGATTCAGTCCGAGACACCACAAATTCTGGGCACACCGAGAAGATTGGTAGTGTCTGTTAAGGGTGTGGACGCTTTGCAGAAAGATTCTGTGGATCTTTTTCATGGTCCCAATGTCTCTGTGGCCTTCGATGACAAGGGGGAGCCCACCAAGGCGGCTATTGGGTTTGCCCGAGGCAAAGGCTTGGATGTCTCGGCTTTAACTCGAGAGAGCACTCCCAAAGGAGAGGTGGTCTGTGCCCGTGTAGAAAAAAAAGGCCGCCCAACTTTGGATCATCTCAATGAATTCCTGCCGCAATTTGTTGGCAATATTCCATTCCCCAAAAAAATGCGTTGGGGGGGCAAGGCTCGTCCCTTTGCGCGGCCCTTGCATTGGATCACAGCAATATTTGATGACAAACCTTTACAGTTCAGTTTTGATGGCATCGACAGCGGTGACTTTTCACTGGGGCACCGTTTTTTAAAGCCTGATAAATTCCATGTAAAAAATCTGTCTTCCTATATTGAGCAAAGCGCCAACCATTTTTTGATGGTCGATCCGGAATTGCGGAAACAGAAAATTCTTGAGCAGGTTCAAAACCTTGCCCAGGAAGCAGGCGGGTCTGTGGAAGAGGATCAGGATTTATTGAATGTTGTCAATTATCTAGTGGAATACCCCGTTGCTATCCGTGGGGATTTTGATCCCTGTTTTCTGGAGCTGCCAAAAGAGCTATTGGTGATGACGATGAAGTATCACCAGAAATATTTTCATGTCTCGGATGAGAAAGGAAGTTTGCTGCCCTGCTTCATCACGATCAGCAATATGCCTGAAAGCCACCAGATAAAAAATGGCAATGAGCGGGTTTTGCGCGCTCGGTTAGAGGATGCTCGGTTTTTTTATAATGAAGATAAAAAGAAAAAGCTGGATGATTTTGTGGATCCCTTGAAAGGTGTAGTGTTCCAGAAAAAACTGGGGACGCTTTATGAAAAAATGGAAAGGATTTCTGGCCTTGCCGGGATTATTTGCAATCACACCTGTCCGGATAAGCAATCTCAGGCTTTGAGAGCCGGGCGATTGTGCAAGGCTGATCTAGTGACTTTAATGGTTTATGAGTTTCCTGAATTGCAAGGCATTATGGGCGGGTATTACGCCGCCCACTCTGGAGAGACACCCGAAGTCTCACAGGCAATCAAAGAACATTATCGTCCGGCTTTTGCCGGAGATGCTCCCCCAGAAAGTGAGTTGGGTGCGGTCATCGCGGTTGCCGATAAGCTCGATACTATTTTAGGTTGTATCGGGGTGGGCTTGATTCCCACTGGCTCTGAAGACCCGTATGCTCTAAGACGAAACGCGCTGGGTATTATCCAGATTTTTCTTGATCGAGGTTGGCAGGTTTCATTAGACAGTCTTGTCGAGGAAGGCCTGCGCTCTATGAGCTCGAAACTCAAGCTGGAACCGGAAGTAATAAAAAAACATGTGTTGGATTTATTTTCTCAGCGATACAAATCATACTTGAACGCCGAAGGGTTTCCACATGACGCGATTGATTGTGTGTTATCTACCGGATTGGATTCCATTGTCGATATCAGAGCAAAGGTCTCGGCCTTTTCTGATTTGAAGAAGCAGCCCTACTTTGAACCTTTGGCGATTGCTTTTCGCCGTGTGGTCAGCATTCTCAAAGAAGGGACCGAAGGCGAAGTGGACCTGGGACTATTAAATGAGCCGGCTGAAAAGAAGTTGTTCGAAGCGTATATGAAAGTTCGAGGTCCGGTACTTCTGCATATTCAAAACAAGGAATTTGATCAGGCTCTGGAAAAAATTGCAGAAATAAAACCTGCGGTGGACGGATTTTTTGATGAAGTAATGGTTATGGTAGAAGATATTTCGTTGCGTAATAACCGACTTCACCTTTTGCATCAGATTTCCAACCTCTTTTCAGGGCTTGCCGATTTTTCCCGGATCATTTTGAAAAAAGGTTGAAAACCCTCTTACCATCGGATAATCTGTCCCGGTCCACTTTTAGATTGCTTTAACCTATGTTTTCAGTTGGTTGAGGGCCAGGTTCTTTTTATGGTACAAAAAAAATATGTGTACGCCTTTGGTGATGAAAATACTGAAGGCACAGCAGAAATGAAAAACCTCTTAGGGGGAAAAGGCGCCAACCTTGGCGAAATGGCCTCCTTGGGGATACAAGTCCCTCCCGGATTCACCATAAGCACAGAAGCCTGTGTTTATTTTTTCCAAAACAAAAATACCTTCCCTTCTAAATTATGGGATGAAGTTCTTTCCCGACTTAAAGACTTAGAAAAGGTGTTGGGGAAAAATTTTGGCGACCCGGACAACCCTCTTCTTGTTTCGGTGCGGTCGGGAGCTCGAGTTTCCATGCCAGGGATGATGGACACCGTGTTGAACCTGGGATTGAATGATACAACCGTTCGAGGTTTGGCGAAGAGCACCAAGAACGAATGGTTTGCTCTCGACTCTTATCGTCGTTTCATCGCTATGTTTGGGGATGTGGTATTGGGGATTCCCGGAGAGCGGTTTGAGGCGATACTCACCAAGAAAAAATTAAAACGTAAAATCGAATTTGATACTGAATTTACCATTCAGGAATTGAAAGCACTGATCCGGCAGTTCAAGGCTCAGGTAGTCCGCGTGACGGGAGAAGAGTTTTTGGAAGATCCCATGCAACAACTGCGCATGGCAGTTGAGGCGGTGTTCAATTCATGGAACACGGAACGGGCACGGACATATAGAAGGTTGAATAATATTCCGCACGAATGGGGCACAGCAGTCACAGTCCAGTCCATGGTGTTTGGCAATATGGGGGAGACTTCTGCCACGGGTGTAGCGTTCACTCGCAATCCAGCTACCGGTGAAAAAAAATTCTATGGGGAGTACATGCTCAATGCTCAGGGGGAGGATGTTGTCGCAGGAATTCGCACACCCAACTCGATTGAAATGCTGGAAAAGGATATGCCGGAGGTGTATCAGGATCTGGTGAAGGTTTACCAGAAACTGGAAAATCACTACAAGGATATGCAGGACCTTGAGTTCACTATTGAAAACCAGAAACTGTTTTTATTGCAGACTCGGTCTGGCAAGCGCACGGCTGCCTCGGCTATCAAAGTGGCGATTGATATGGTGAATGAGGGGCTGATCAGTAAGCGAGAAGCCTTGATGCGGGTTCCGGCGAACCAGTTAGATCAAATTTTTCATCCTATGATCTCCCCCAAGGCAAAATTAAAATTGTTGGGAAAAGGTTTGGGTGCCTCTCCAGGTGCGGCCGCAGGGAAGATTGTGTTCACTCCTGAGCGTGCTCAGGAACTGGCGGATAAAAAAGAAAAGGTTATTCTTGTTCGCATGGAGACATCGCCGGAAGATATACACGGTATGAGTGTGTCGCAGGGAATTCTGACCGCCAAGGGGGGCATGACTTCACATGCTGCGGTAGTGGCTCGGGCCATGGGTAAGCCTTGTGTTTCCGGAGTTGGTGCCTTGGACGTTAACGTGAAAAGAAAAAAATGTACGCTTGGGGGTGTCCAGCTTAAAGAGATGGACTCAATCACTCTGGATGGAACTACAGGTCGAGTGATTGAAGGAGCGGTGCCTTTGATTCAGTCCCGGTTGACCAGTAACTTTACTCGCATGATGACCTGGGCAGGTGAAGTCCGAGCTCTACAGATTCGGGCTAATGCGGATACTCCACACGATGCCTTAATGGCAAGGGATTTTGGAGCGCAAGGGATCGGGTTGTGCCGTACGGAACATATGTTCTTTGATGAGGAACGCATTTTTCTGGTACGCAAAATGATCGTTGCCGAAGACGGAAAAGTTCGCGACGAGGCGTTGAAGAAATTGCTTCCCATCCAACGCGGAGATTTTGCCGAAATTTTTAAAGTGATGGATGGACTCCCCGTTACGGTGCGATTGCTGGATCCTCCTTTGCACGAATTTCTGCCCAATTCCCCAGCAGAAATTAAAAACCTGGCCAAGGAGATGAAAGTATCGCCGATGGCTCTGGGTAAGAAAATTGAAACTTTGAAGGAAGTAAATCCCATGCTTGGACATCGTGGGTGTCGGCTGGGAATCACCTTCCCGGATATTTACCGGATGCAGATTCGGGCAATTGTTGAAGCGGCTTGCAGGCAGGTCAAAAAAGGCATTAAAGTTTTACCCGAAATTATGGTACCGCTGGTAGCTCATGTTAATGAATTCAAGATTGTCCGTGAGCTCATTGTCGAAGCGGCTGAAGATGTGATTGAAAAAGCCGGTGTGGAGCTGAGTTATAAAATTGGTACCATGATCGAACTCCCCAGAGCCGCTATGACAGCCGATGAAATAGCAGTGGAGGCAGATTTCTTTTCCTTTGGCACTAACGATCTAACCCAGACTGCTTTTGGGCTCAGTCGGGATGATTCTGGAAGTTTTTTGAACGAATATCTCGATAAAGGTTTACTGAGTCATGATCCGTTTGTATCGGTAGACCGGGATGGTGTGGGTCGATTGATCCGTATCGCGGTTGAAAAAGGAAAGAAGGTAAAACCCAATATCCATTTGGGGGTGTGCGGGGAGCATGGAGGAGACCCCGCATCGATCAACTTTTTTAATACATTAGGTTTGGATTACGTTAGTTGTTCTCCCTATCGGGTTCCCACTGCCATACTTGCCGCTGCTCAGGCCGTTATCCAGGAAGAT
>JAJDBH010000084.1 GCA_029261455.1 Nitrospinaceae bacterium | reverse complement strand
GCAAGGCTTGAATTCGTCATTCCCACACGTGGACTGTTTGGGTTTCGTTCTGAATTTCTAACTTTGACCAAGGGCACAGGCATCATCAACCGCAGTTTCCACAAATTTATTCCGCATTGCGGAGAAATTGCACAACGCGTTAACGGTGCTCTCATTGCCATGGAAAATGGCAAGACAACTGGCTTCTCTCTATTCAACCTTCAGGATAGAGGCTCCATGTTTGTTGGAGCAGGTGAAGAGCTTTATACCGGAATGATTGTTGGCACAAACAAAAAAGATAATGATCTTGTGGTCAATCTCTGTAAAGAAAAAAAGCTGAGTAATATGCGAGCATCCGGGTCTGATGTAAATATCATTCTCACGCCGCCAGTAATAATGAGCCTTGAACAGATTCTTGGTTTTCTCAATGAAGATGAGTTGGCAGAGATCACACCTAAAAGCATACGTTTACGGAAAAAAATTCTAAACGAAAATGATAGAAAGAGATATGGAAGAACGCGAAACAGCATTCCTGTTCCCGTCTCCTGATTGTTCCATTTTCATTGCCCTGATTTTTGATATGTTGTAGAATCAACGACCTTTCAAATATCAGGGCTTTTTTCTGAAAAACGCTGTTTTGTTTTTCAATCCCCTGAAATTTACTCGACAAATAAGCCTTCTAAATTTAATAGCGGATTAGCACTCATCCGAGAATTGGATTCATATGGAACATACAACTCTGGTTCAACATATCAGGCAGCAGGAAAATGCCACTCCCGGAGCTACCGGGGAATTCACCAGCCTGATGAATGAAATTATGGTCGCGGCTAAAATTATTTCCCTAGAAGTCAACAGCGCAGGAATAGGGGAAGATATTTTTGGACTCACTGGAAAAATAAATGCTCAAGGTGAAGAAGTAAAAAAACTGGATGAGTTTGCTGATATCACCTTCACCAAAATTATTGGCCAGTCAGGTACAGTATGCGCTATCACCTCTGAAGAAAAGGATGATGCTTATATCATTCCCCCTGAGGATAAACCTGGGAAATATATTTTCATGATGGACCCACTGGACGGGTCTTCCAACATTGATGTGAATGTTAGTATCGGAACAATATTTTCCATTTATAAAAAGAAAAGTCCGGGTGATCAGGTCACAGATGAAGATATCCTGCAAAAAGGAGACGAGCAAATTGCAGCCGGTTACATTGCATATGGCTCCAGCACAATCTTCGTCTACACAACCGGTCAAGGTGTTCATGGGTTTACGCTAGACCCTGCCCTCGGCGAATTTTTCCTCTCACATCCTGACCTGGTTATTCCGGAGCAGGGTTCTAATTACAGTATCAATGAAGGCAACTGGGTAGTTTGGGATGAACCGCAAAAGGATCTGGTTTCTTATTTAAAGGAAGATGCTCCTGGTTCAGGTCGACCTTACAAATTGCGCTATATCGGTTCCCTTGTTGCTGATTTCCACAGAACTTTATTGAAGGGCGGGCTCTTCATGTACCCTCGAGATACAAAAAGCCCCAAAGGAAAATTAAGATTTTCCTTTGAAGCTGCTCCGCTGGCTTTCATTGTTGAAAATGCTGGAGGGAAGGCTTCCACAGGAAAGCAACGCATTCTGGATATCACGCCCACTGGCATTCATGATCGTCTACCTTTATTCATTGGTAGCAAAAAAGATGTGGAGTTAGCAGAAGAGCGTCTCGCGGCTACGGTAAAAAAAGGCGGTTGGTTCAAATGGTTGAGCGGATGACCCGGCCTGTTTAACTCTCCCCCATCATTAATTTATTATGAAAATTCAAAGCATACGCGGCGTAAAAGATATCCTGCCTGATGAAATCTGGAAATGGCAATATATCGAATCTATAGCCCATAAAATTTTCCCACGATACGGATTCAAAGAAATACGCCTTCCCGTTTTTGAAGACACACGTCTATTTTCCCGAAGTATTGGTGAGGCTACGGATATCGTCGAAAAAGAAATGTATACCTTTCAAGACCGTGGAGGTGATTCCATCACACTTCGGCCTGAAGGAACTGCATCGGTAGTCCGCGCTTATGTCGAGCACAAGATGTACAACCCCCCTTCTGTACTCAAGATGTTTTATATCGGCCCCATGTTTCGATATGAACGACCTCAGGCAGGACGGTTAAGGCAGTTCAATCAGATCGGAGTCGAGGCAATGGGTTCACCCAGTCCGATTGTCGATGTGGAAGTGATGACCATGCTCATGGAGTTTTTCAAGGAACTGGGCCTCACCGACATCAAGCTCCAGATTAATAGTCTGGGTAGTCAGGAGTGCCGCCCTCAATACCGCGAACTCTTGCAAACAGAAATCGAAAAACATCTGGACCAGCTTTGTTCTAACTGCACCAACCGCTACCAGCGCAACCCTTTGCGCGTTCTCGATTGCAAAGTCGAACAATGCGGGAAAATTGCAGAAGGGCTTCCCAAACTCATAGACCATCTCGACCCGGCCAGTGCCGAACATTTTTCGGAAGTGCGTTCTCTTCTCGATACTGCCGGAAGCCCCTATTCCGTCAACCCAAACCTGGTTCGAGGATTGGATTATTACAACCGCACAGCCTTTGAGGTGACATCAAATAATTTAGGAGCTCAAAATGCCATTTGCGGAGGAGGTCGTTACGACACTCTGGTTGAGGAACTAGATGGTCCCTCAACCCCCTGCTTTGGTTTTGCCCTTGGTCTCGAACGTCTAGTCTCTTTGGTGCCTTTTGATGACGCAAAAACACTGCCTAAAAATCCCGACATTTTTATCGTCTGTCTGGGAGATGAAGCCAAAACTGCGGCATTTCAAATCGCCCACGAGCTACGTTTAAAAGGGTTTCGGGTCGAACGGGATTATGAAGCCGGTAGCATGAAAAGTCAGATGCGTAAAGCCAATAAGACCCAGTGCCGGTTTAGCCTGATTCTTGGAGAAAATGAAATCCGCTCCGGTAATTATGCCCTGAAAAACATGGAGACCGGCGAGCAAATAGAATGCTCTGCACATGACTTGGCAACAGAAATGAGCAAGCTCTCCGCCAACTCATAATAGTTTTCTTTGGGCAAAACTTATTATGACGCCAAGCATCCTAATACCAGAGCCAAAGATTGACCCCTCTGAATCAGCATGCTAAATTAACCCGATATAATTCTTAATTGAGAAGTTATGGCCAGCAGAGAATTAGAAGTTCTTGAAGATTATATTGTTCAAAACAAGCTGAAGATCACTAAGCAGAGACGCGCTGTCCTCAACGCTTTTCTGGAATGTGAAAAGCATGTCAGTGCAGAGGAACTTTATAATCAAGTCACCCTCACCGACCCGAAAGTTGGGCTGGCGACGGTATACCGCTCGTTGGCATTGCTGACTCAAAGCGGTCTGGCTTCGGATCTGGATTTTGGTGACGGCCAAAAACGCTATGAACATAAATATATGCACGGCCACCACGATCATATGATCTGCACTGAATGCGGAAAAATCATCGAGTTTAACCATCCCCTCATCGAAAAGTTTCAGGAAGAAGTCGCCAGCCGAAACGGGTTCACCATCACTTCCCATAAGCTAGATATGTTCGGCCTGTGCAGCGAGTGCCGTTAACCGCCTAATCACCCTCAGCAGATTTCATAGCAGTCATCTCACTAACGATAGCTTCTTCTAGCTAATCTATATCTATTTTGGAAGGGATTGCGCGCAACGAAAGCCTATGTAGTTAAAGACTTCGTTCATGATCTGACCATAGGTGGTCACTTTTGGAAACACTTTATTTTTAGGATGCAGCCAAACACGGTTGGTGATGCGCAATGCACCGGCTGAGGAATCAAAGGAACCACCACGGACTACTTTTGATTCTCCCGACTCTGGGCCTTGAGGATTATTTTTTGAGCGGATTTTATAATAGGGTTCATACCAATCGTTGACCCATTCCCAGACATTGCCCATCATGTCATACAGCCCATACTGGTTAGGGGCTTTACTACCCACAGGTTGTGTCTTTTCTGAGTTGTCTTCATACCAAGTATAATCTTCATGAACCATATTGCCCCAATAGTAGCGGGTCTCTGAACCTCCACGCGCCGCATATTCCCATTCAGCTTCAGTGGGTAAGCGACAGGCACCTTTGGATTTCTTAATGAATTTTTGAATATCCAGAAAATTAACTTGTTCAACAGGCAAATTTGCTCCGACGAACTTGGAAGTATTAAATCCCATCACCTTTTCCCAGCGCGCTTGAGTAACTTCATACTTATCCAGATAAAAGTCATCGACACAAACCTCATGCTCAGGTTTCTCATCTTCCTGGGTGTAATCATTACCCATGATAAAACATCCGCCTTTTATAAACACCATTCCTTCAGGAGCCTTATCTGCTTTTGCCTTATCTTCAGGGGAAAGCTGTACTGGCACAACTCGCTGACCTGCAAGAGGAGAAGATTCTTCCGACACCTCTGGTAATTCGGAAAAACTGGGGTGCATATCTTCACCACTCTGTTCTTCAGCCTTATCAGCACAAGCTGAAAGCAGAAAAAAAAGACTAATGATTATGAAAGTTTTATAAAAACGCATTGTTTTCGCTGGAGTTGGAAAAGGCGAATAATACCATTTTAATGAGGTTTTACAAAAATAAATCGGGAATTGGAGGAATTACAGCATTATTTTTGCAAATAGCCTGAAAAAAGACCTGGAACCCACGTAATATCCAATAAATAGCTTAAATTTTTCATCCAAAAACCGATAAATAAATAGATGTATTTCTTTCTATCACGGAGTTGGGCTTTGCAATTTATTAAATCAGTAAGCATCATTACTATTTTTACTATACTTGGCACTGGTTGCAGTACACTGGACAAAACATATCAGAAAACGCGCAAGACAATGACAAACCTTGTTAACGCCGCTGAGGACACCTATCGCCCTACCCTTGGGTTGGACAATGACGTCGACTTGCAATTCGCAAAACACCAGTTCAACCGCAGAGAATACGCCGTTTCTGAATTTTACCTAAAAAAAGCGCTGGCTAATCATCCCGAGAATCGAGAAGCTGTCAAACTTCTGCCTTGGACCTACTTTTTCCAAAAACGCTTTGACAAGGCATTGACCTCCTTCAAACAAGCACACACACTTCACAAAAAAAATCCCACCCTTTTATTGGGTATGGGCTGGGCTTCTTTCAGCTTAAAACAATATCAAAAAGCTCTGGAAAATTTTGAGCGTGCCGAAAGGTTCGCCCCGAATTCCTACGAAATTCACAAAGGAAAAGCATTCATTTACCTGGAACAAAGGCGGAGCCAACTTGCCAAAGAAGAGTTGGAGAAAATACTTAGCCCATTAAAGGTGGCCGAATTATTAGAAGCTTGGGAATCTTCAAACCTCGATGACAATACTGTGCGTTGGGAGATCGTTCCTTCTAATCCTGAATCCAGTTCTATCTTTACTTTACCGGTTGAGTTTCCTCGATACCGTAGCCTTCTTTTAGGGATGCCAGCAGATGATGTGGAGAAACTGGATCTCGCTTGGAAAAGTTTTTATCAAAAAAAATACGCTAAAGCCACCAACTTGTTTGGGAGTCTGGCTCGATCAAACTCTCCCAACCTGGATGCGGTGAACGGGCTCGCCTGGAGTCTTCTACATGCAAAGCAAATCAATAAATCCGAAAAAACCTTCAAGGAAATCCTAGAGCTCTACCCAAGGTTTATCGGAGCGTTCAAAGGCTTGAAGGAGATCGAAGAAATCAAAAAGCATCAGGCCGTCTATGTGCAAAATTATATAGATATTGGAAAATACCAACTCGCCGCAAACAAACTCGATGATTTACTTGATCGGTACGATGACTGGGCTCATCTCTACAATCAATATGGAAAGATTTTTCTGGCTCGCAAAGAATATAAAAAGGCCAGGGAGTATTTTCTGGATGCACAAAAATTTTCGCCTAACGACAGCCCTTCAAAGCTAGGTCTGGAACAGGTACAACTGGCTCTTGACAAACAATTATATAAAGCCGATCAAGCTTTTAAGAAGGGGGACTACAAATTAGCCACCATAATTTATCATGACTATGTAGGGGATGATACATGGCCATCACCTCAATTTAATCTGGCGCATGCTTATAACGGGCTTGGCTGGAGCCAGTTCTACAAAAAACAATATGAGTACGCCATAGACAAATTTATAAAGTCCATAGAGCATGATGATTACAAAGCATCCTCTGCAAAAGGACTCGGCCTTTCGCTGTTCGCCATAAAGAATTATTCAGATGCCATTCCCTATTTGGAAATGGCTTTGAAGTATGATCCCGCTGACAAGGATCTGGCATACAAACTCGACTGGAGTATTTTGAGAAGCGAGTCCATGAGCTTTTCCCAAAAGTATTTTGAAAATGTTTTAATAAACCATCCTCTGCGGGCCTCACCCTATATGGCTCTCGGCTGGATTCACTACAACTTTAGAAACCCTGATCTGGGAATAGAATATTTTCTTAAAGCCATTTCTCTGGATCCTGATTTCGCAATGACGCCGGAGTTTATAGCGTTGCTGGAAAAAGAACGCTTTGGCTGGCAGGTCTATAACTCTCTGGGCTGGACATACTACCAAAACCATTTGAATGACCGAGCCATGCAAATGTTTAAATATTCCTTGCAAATCCAGCCCAACAAATCTGAAGCCCGAAAAGGAATGGGTTATATCTATTTTCGATTGGGCAAATATGATTCAGCCATAACCATGCTGGAACAATGTCTGGCCTTAAACCCTGAACCCAATCCGGTATTTGAAAGAGTGACTGGTCCTAACGCCATTGGCCCATTCCTCATGCAGACAACACCGCGAACCAAGCTGGGAAGAACCCATTTTATCAAGGAAAATATCCTCTCTGCTATCAACGCCTATAACGAGGAAATTCGCCGGAATCCCAGTCAACCCGACGCTTACGATGGATTAGGATGGGCTTACCTAAAACAAGGCCGTGCTTTGGAAGCCAGAACGGCTTTCACAACCGCAATTCGCCTGGAACCTCTTAATAACTCAGCACATAATGGCTTGGTCGAGGCCAAACATGCAGTTACTGAAGAGCGCTTGAAAACCAAAGCCGCCTCTCCTTATTACTTCTTGCAAACAAGTCCGAACTAGCTCATTAACGATTTATCTGCGATAAATCAAAACTTTCGATTGACAGTCGTCAGAATTCGCTTACAATATCTTACTATCCCACTGGTTGTATAGACATTATAGACGCTCAAACATTTGGGGAGGGAGGGTTACCTTTCTCTTTTCACTGTAGGGGTGAGAAATCATGGAGTTGAATTATATTCGACTCCATGATCCCGGTCTTACTTGCGGTAATTCTCCGCTTACTTTCTGCCTGAAAACATTTCGACATAAGAAGACTTAAGACTTTCGACAACGGAAGGGTCTGCTAGTGTCGATATATCTCCTAATTGGTCTGCCTCATTGGCAGCAATCTTTCTCAGTATGCGCCGCATGATTTTTCCTGAACGTGTTTTAGGAAGTGCTGGTGCCCAATGTATGACATCTGGAGCGGCGATCGGTCCGATTTCTTTCCGGACAAACTGTATCAGAGTTTTCTTCAAGGAATCATCAGCCTGCACTCCATCCATAAGAGAAACGTAGGCATAGATGCCCTGCCCCTTTATATCATGCGGGAAACCAACTACAGCGGCTTCAGCTACCGCTTCATGAAGTACAAGAGCCGACTCCACTTCCGCTGTTCCCATTCTGTGCCCGGATACATTGATGACATCATCTACCCGGCCTGTGACCCAGTAATAGCCATCTTCATCACGGCGGCAACCATCGCCGGTAAAATAATAACCCGGATAAAGTTTAAAATAGGTCTCCTCAAAACGTGCATGGTCACCATAAAGAGTTCGCATCTGCCCCGGCCAAGGTTCAGATAACGCCAGCACACCTGTCACTCCGTTACCTTCAAGCACCTTACCAGTTTCTGCTTCAATCACTACAGGCTTTACACCAAAAAAAGGGAAGGTTGCCGAGCCCGGTTTTGCCGGAGTGCAACCTGGTAGAGGAGTGATCAAAATACCACCCGTCTCGGTCTGCCACCAGGTATCAACAATGGGGCAACGTTCCCTTCCGACATTTTTGTAATACCACCGCCATGCTTCAGGGTTGATGGGCTCACCCACTGATCCTAAAACCCGCAACGTAGAAAGATCATATTTTGCCGGTGTATCTTCCCCATGGGCCATGAGTGCGCGAATCGCCGTTGGAGCAGTATAAAACTGGGTGACCTTAAGTCTATCCACCACATCCCAAAATCTTCCACAATTCGGATACGTCGGGATACCTTCAAACATAACCGTCGTCGCGCCATTGGCTAACGGACCGTATATGATATAGGAGTGTCCCGTTACCCAGCCAATATCTGCCGTGCACCACCAGATATCACCATCTTGATAATCAAAAATATATTTGTGGGTCAGCGCGGTAAAGATCATGTATCCCCCGACATTATGCTGAACCCCTTTGGGTTTTCCTGTTGAGCCGGAAGTGTAGAGTATAAATAACGGGTCTTCAGCTGACATGGATTCCGGGTCACAATCCGGGCTGGCATTTTTCATTTCGTCATGCCACCAGGTATCTCGCCCTTCCTGCATTTCCGTTGGAACCTTATCGCCTACACGTTGAGACACGATGCAGGTTTTAACCATGACCCCTTCCTTCTCGGCTAGTTTCATGGCCTTATCAGCATTGGTTTTCAAAGGCACTGGTTTTGGGCCACGAAATCCTCCATCTGTAGTGATGAGAACTGTGCAATTGGAGTCCACGATACGATCAGCTAAAGCCGTGGGAGAAAAACCACCGAAAACGATAGAATGGATAGCCCCTATCCTGGCGCAAGCCAACATGGCAATTGATAACTCAACAACCATGGGCATATAAATAGAAATCCGGTCGCCCTTTTTAACCCCATGGCTTTTCAGGACATTGGCAAACTTACAAACTTCTTCATGAAGTTCGCGGTAAGTCAAACGAAGGTTATCACCGGGTTCGTTTCCCTCCCACAATATCGCAGTCTGGTCTCCACGTTTTTCCAAGTGACGATCCAGGCAGTTGACTGTAATATTGGTCTTTGCCCCCTTGAACCATTCAATGCGAATGTCTCCGTTTCTGACATCATAATTATAGTCACGCACCTGATCCCATTTCTCAAACCAGGTAAACTTTTCAGCCTCATCCGCCCAAAATTTTTCAGGATCATTAATCGAACGATCATACATTTCCCGATATTGATCCATGTTTTTGATCAATGCATTGGCGGATACCGATTCAGGAGGATTATAAATTTCCTCACTCATAATATTTCTCCAACTAAACCGTCTCTATAACGGTGTGTGGTTTTAAAGTGGGCGAACAGCTCTGGCTGCTTCAGTCAGTGTCCAGAGTCCGTCAGGCTGGCTGAACTCTCCATCGCGAATATTAAGCACAAAGACGCGCATGCGACCCGGTACCTGTTGCGCTATCATGGAAAATCCGCCGCCAGGGGCAAATTGATCGCTGATATGAATTGTCTTGCCAAACTGATCCTTATTTTCAAAACTTTTGTCGAACAGGGTCAACATTTCATCTCTTGCAGGGAGCCGCCAATTATCATATCCCGCATATTTATTTTCGTTCAGCCCCCGCACATAATCAGTGCTGTCCTGATAATTGACCCATTTCTTCAAATCAAGCATAGAATCATTCTTACACCACATCAGGTTATGCAACCTGGAGGTGACAGTGCCATCGCCATTATCAATAAAAATATTGTTATCAGAACTCATAATGTTATAAGACTCGACTCAGGTTAAATAATAAAGATAAAATACCATATCAACCTTTCCCGGTTCAAAATTAACGTGTCTCAATCGCCATCATCACAGAAAAAAGTTTTGCTGACCCACCTCGACTGGAACTTGCAGAGGTTGGACGAAGCCTTGAAACAGGAAAGCACTGATTATTATAAGGGCGCCGCCCTTCAACGGTTTGGTCATACTTATACCATGGCAATTAAGAGTATTCGTGGTTTTGAGAATCTCCAAGAGGAAGCAGGTAAAGCCATCGATGAAGAAACCAACGATGAACATTGTGTTGAGCTGGCCAATCAAAACGGTTGGACGGAAGACCCATCGCAATGGCAGGAAATGATCGCGGACTATCAGCGCATCATTCAAAAGCCTGACAAGCAGGAAACAGAAACCGTCTATCAGAAACTACCCCGCTATCAACAAGCTTTTAAAAACCTCTATTCCAACCTACAAAGTCTAACTTAGTTCCTGCTTCAATTGGTCCAGAGCCCTTTTTCTGTGTGAAATAGCATTTTTCTCATTGGGAGACATTTCTCCGTAGGTTTGCTCATACCCTTCCGGGATGAAAATCACATCCCAACCAAAACCACTATTTCCGCGAATACTGCTCGAAAGAGTTCCGTTCACTTCACCTCGGGCAATCTTCATGTCCTTGCCGTCATAAACAGCGAAACAGCATATTGCCGTTGCACTGCGGTCGTCGAATCCCTCGATCATTTTTAACATGCCGTCACAACTCACTGTCTCTTCAAACCATTTCACCAGGGCACCTGGCAATCCGTTCCAAGCGTTGAACACCAAACCTGAGTCTTCTACCATCACCGGGCATTGTAATATTGAGAAAGCTTGCTCTGCTTTATGCCTAACTACAATATCCAAATCCGGACTCTGGACTTCGAAAAGGCCGTCGACTTGAACCGACTCAAGGGTGAGGTCAAGAATTTCACTGGCCTCCCGGACCTTGTTTGGGTTTCCCGTCACAAACTTAAATTGACTCAACACAGAAAACCTCCGTGGGCAGCTTGCAATAGCGATTTACAACTGATAACGTTGCTTGACGAGTTATTACACATTTGCTATACATTGTCTTTTCCTCCTTCTATATCCACCACAACTAAAACTGATGAAATCTGTAAAGCACTTTTTCACCTATTCACTTTTTCTCTTATTTCTCACTTCATGCGGCCAGATTTTCGAAGTGGATGCCGACGTACAAGCCCGACAAGCACTCCAGGACCTGATGGCTATACAAGACAAGTTTTATCAGGAAAATCAGAGATATGCTACCGGCCATGCTGAAATTGAAAAATACAATTTAAAATATCATACGGGCATCGTCTACCTTGAAATAGAGACTGCGGGGAAAGATGGATATCGAGCCGTTGCCCTTCCTGCCGAATCAACCACTGCAAGGGTATTCGCTCACGACAGCGACCAGGGTGGATTTTATGAAATGGACGAAGATGAGGTTTCACGGTATGTACTCGGAGCGTTAAAACATATACGCGATGAAAAGCATAAGAATGACCTGAATGAACTGACTGGCTGGATATTAATGGGGGGAATGGTGTTTATTGGATTACGTTTTTTCGCCCGCTACCGATCCCCGGAAAACAATACAGCTATTTGGGCTTACATATTATGTTTGCCAGCTATGGGATGGGCGGTCGCTCTTCTGGGAAATATGACAGGTAATGTAGTGTTCACCAGCGCTATTGCTCAAGCTAGCTGGGCAGGTCTCGCAATAGCCTTGGTAGCTTTAGGGCTGGGAAGCATTTGGTTGAAGAAAAACATAACTCTTCACCCCCCTGCCCCCTTGATCAGTCTCATAATATGTACACTGTTCATATCGCTATTAAGTTCCGGAACCATGGTCTATATGCTGAAGACGTTTGGTTGAACAACCTCAATCCAGGCGAACAGTGACAATGTGAAGAATTCCTGAGTTTCCTCCCCAACCAGACCGAAGGGTAAAACTCTGACCATCACGGGCATTACGGGGAAGTATGAATTTGATCGGTCCTTCTGAAGAATTCAAAGTCAGAGTCTTGCGGTCGACAATTTTCTCATGGGGTATTTTTATCTCATAAGAAAAACAAGAACTATCTGGTTTTGCGGTTTCCTTAATAGGCACACGGAGATTCAACACAAGATCTCCACGCCGCTGAGAAAAAAGGCTGCGCTCACCTTTCCCAGAAACTCTTAGAGACATCTGATTCCAGTCACCGGAAGGAATTTTGACTTCAATACGTTCATTACCGGACTTCAAATTGAGACTGCCTCCATTTTGAAGGACTGATCCCGATATTTTAATGTCTTTTTGAATATCTAATTGGAAAAGTTTATTATCAAGTTCTTCCAGAAAACCCAAACTGGAACGAAATGCTGATTGAAGTGCAGGATTATCGCTTAGAACTTTAAACAAGGACACAAAATTAGTATTTCCTTGTGCATCAGAGTCCCTTTTAATTGGTAGAATCTGAGCTTTATAATGCGTCTCCAGTTTTTCAAATGCCCGGTTGATTTCTTTTAGTCGCACATCCCCCAATTGAATCTCACCCCTGTTAATATCTGGGTGAAGTTGTCGAGCAAGAGAGTGGTAGGATTTGCGCACCCTCAGCCATTCATCACCAGGAGTAACATTAAGAATTTTGAAACACTCAGCAATTTGCATAAGATCACCTGGGTTTTGTGCCAAACCTTGAAGATTTGTTGACGCCTTAAATATCAAGAAGATATGAAAATATCGTCTTTTGAAGGTGGTTGCAACCGGGAAAAATCTACCATTGCCCTCTAAAATTTATAGTTTATTATTTTTCAATGAGTTATATTTATCGATAATGGAGAATTTTTGGCTAGGAGCCGGCAGAAAATTCCTTAATCAGTTTAATAAAACTCGCTATTCAATGAAACTTTTGCAGTTTGTATAATTAGATGAACTCACCCGACACATCCAAAACCCAAAACTTCTTTGGCACCTCCGAAGCCGAACTGAAGGAGATCTTTTCTCAATGGAACGTTGAAGCCTACAGGGTTCATCAGGTGTTCACATGGGTCTATCATTATCATTGTAGAGACTTTAGCGAGATGAGCAATATATCTAAATCTTTGCGGTCTCAGTTGGCTGAGCGTTTTCATTTCTCACTTCCAAAAGTTCAACAAAGAACCCATTCAAAAGACGGGTCGATTAAGTATTTAATGGAGTTGAATGACGGAGCCGTTGTGGAATGTGTCTGGATGCCTTCGGAATCCAGAAAAACCTTATGCCTTTCTACCCAAGTAGGTTGCCGCTTGAATTGTTCATTTTGTTTAACAGCCAGTCTTGGGCTCAAACGAAATTTAACAGCTTGCGAGATCATCGGCCAACACATCGCCATTAACGAAGAGCTTGAGGAGAAAGACCAGATCACCAATGTAGTTTTTATGGGAATGGGCGAACCTCTCGATAATTATGGTCCAGTTGTGGATGCATTGCGTCTCATGATTTCCCCGGAAGCCATGAAAGTGTCCACCCGTAAGGTAACCGTATCCACCTCGGGGCTGGTTGAAAAAATGAAAGCGTTTCAAGAGGAAAACCTGCATATCAATTTGGCCATATCACTCAACGCTTCCGACAATGTCACTCGTGACCGGTTGATGCCGATCAATAAAAAATATCCCATTGAAGTACTGATAGATTGCCTTAAAAAGTATCCCTTGAAACCGCAAAGGCGGCACACTATCGAATATGTCCTTCTTGAGGGCATCAATGATTCTGATGAGGATGCCCAGAGACTGGCAAAATGGTTGCAAGGAGTTCCCTGCAAGATCAATCTGATTCCCTTCAACGCTTTTGATTCCGCTGAATATAGGCCGCCCTCTGACCAGAGAGTCTTGAAGTTTCAAAATTATTTAATCGAACAGAACTTTTCTGCCTTTATTAGGAAAAACCGGGCTACAGACATATTAGGTGCCTGTGGGCAACTCGCTACACAAGTAGAAGTGGGCACACCCCGTTAACCCTTGAACCCTCTTGCAATATTTCCATGAATAATCCTGACCAACAAAACCTTGAACTGTCCATTGTTATCCCTGTTTATAATGAGCGGGACAACCTGATCCCCCTTGAAGACAAGTTGGAGACAGAACTTGCAAAGCTGAACCTGAGTTATGAAATCATTTTGATCGATGATGGCAGTAGCGATGGCAGTGCCCACTTGATCGAATCCATGCAGAAGCACAACCCACGCATCAGGCTCATCCAGTTTGGTCACAACCACGGACAGTCAGCCGCATTTGCAGCAGGGTTCAAAGCCGCAAAAGGAAAAGTGTTTGTCACACTTGATGCCGATTTACAAAACAACCCTGCTGACATCCCCCTGCTCCTTGAAGAGATGGAAGACTATGATGTGGTATGTGGTTGGCGTCACAAGAGGAACGATCCATGGATCAAAAGAGTCTCATCAAAAATTGGCAACGCAGTGAGGAATAAATTGAGCGAAGAAGAGATCGCCGATACCGGGTGTTCCTTGAAGGCATTTCGTCGGGAATGCTTCGACAATGTTAAACTTTTTAAAGGAATGCATCGGTTTTTCCCCACCTTGATGAAAATGGAAGGGTTTCGTGTCACCCAGGTCAAGGTCAGCCACCACCCAAGGCTTCACGGGGAGTCAAAATACAATATTCGCAACCGCTTGGTTTCTTCTTTTCAGGATTTGATGGCTATCCGCTGGATGAAAAAGCGACAGATTAATTATGATATTATCAAGGAGGATTGAATGACAGCTAACCAATGGCTGATCATTGGATTTGTGGGACAGGCTCTTTTTGGTGCCCGTTTTATTATCCAGTGGATTGTTTCCGAAAAAAAAGGTGAAAGCACTATTCCTCTCGCCTTCTGGTATTGCAGTATTGGCGGTGCCATCGTGCTTTTAACCTATGCCATTCACAGGCAAGACCCCGTATTCATTATCGGGCAGAGTCTGGGGAGTATTGTCTACGTTCGTAACCTGGTACTGATAGACCGCAAAAGAAAAGCTACAGTCGGAGCTGACAGTGAACAACTGGAAAATTAGAGTAGGCGGATTGGCACTCATGGTCCTGGGCGGATTCCTTTTTGTCTGGTCCGTGAAATACATTCAGTCCGAATGGCCGCAAATATTTGTGGGTTTACTCTCTGTATTCAGCACAGCCATGGGGTTTGCTCTTCTCATCATGCCTCTGGATTTAAACGAGGATAACCCTGAGTAGCATCGCCATTCTTCATTACCCCTCTCAAAAACCACCTAAATTTTCTTGCTGAAAAAGTAAGACAAGCCTTTAATTAGCAACAGTTTTGAAAGTCCTTGACTTTACCTAACCCGTATGATATTTCTCTACTTTCTTTAATTCCTTTCAACCTAAAAAACAGGTTAAAAGTTTAGAGAATAGAGGTTTTCCATTGTTGGGAAACGGGTACTTACCGCCTTTTCTAGGCCTTTCATTTAAGTGATAATGAAACAATCTCAAAGTTCTTTCAAGAGCACCTTTTTCAAATCCCTTATCTGCCTTATTTTTGTATATATGCTAGGGCATTTAACCCCTTTCCTTCCTGCATCTTCCAGTTCTATCTTTACCAGTCTGAGTTTTCAGTCCATGGCCTACGCCGAGGAAGATGACGAGGATGAAGAGGATGAAGAGGATGAAGAGGATGAAGAAGAAGGCGGAGAAGAATCTGAAGGTGAAGAAGAAGCCGAAGAAGAGGATCTATCCTATTTAACAGATATTGGGCCCGCCGCAGATCACGAGTTTGAAGAATTCTCGTTTCTGGGCATGAGCAACCGCAAGTTTACTTGGGCTGCAGCTCAACTACATATACTATTCGCCTCTTTCATTCTAGGGTGTCCAATGTTCGTGGTCATCATGGAGGTTATGGGTGCCCGCCGCACGCAGGGGGTTCGTAAAGCAATTATCCTATCAAACGTGTTTTTAGCCGTTCTTATAGGGGTTGTAATAGGAATTACGGGTGAAGTCATAGTCGGTATCCATCATGGTGTCTTGTATGGACTGTGGGCTTGCGCGTTCGGTGCCTTAATAGTCAGTTTCCTGAACTATTTCCATCGCTTGATGAATATCCGAGCATCTGCTTTTGTGGGGGCCGTGTTTGGAGCCCTGATTTCAATGGCACTGACACCGGTTGAGCATTACGAAGTTTCCGGGATTATTCTTGCTCTGGTTAACGGAGCCGTTGGCGGCTTGATCTCAAATGGTATTATGTTCGCCAAATCGGATTTCAAGTTTGAACGATTGGCTCATGAAATCACCAAAGTTATCGGTATTTGTTACAGTTTCACGGCACTGACGGGAGGACTCTTCCTATTCGTTATGCTGGTTGCCTATCAAGACTTCATCGGCTATCTCATCTCCTCGTTTCCAACAACTTTCATGGTGGTTTACCCCACCTTGTTTATATTGGAAACGGTGGTCATGTACATTTATGTATATTCTTGGGACCCCCTGAATAAATCCAACAAAAAAGGGCGTCATATCGTTACAGGCGTAATCCTGAATGTTTTGGGTCTTTCGCTTTTAGTAGCATTGGATGGTCCTGCGACCTTTATGCAGACTCCGCCCAAGCCGCTTGACGAACTCCTCAATATCAGCGAGTGGGACAGAATTGCCAATATGGCCTGGATGCCCCTGAACTATCATCGACTGGTGGGTAACGGAACTTTTGGCGGTTACATGGTTTGTATCATCGGTGCATATATGTACCTGTGGTCAGACAAGACCGAAGAGCGGGAATACTACGATTGGGTTGGGTATATCGGTAACCTCATCGGCGTAGCGATCATGATTCCTCTCCCAGCAATGGGTT
>JAJDBH010000083.1 GCA_029261455.1 Nitrospinaceae bacterium | reverse complement strand
CGGCATGGCCGGAGCCATTTCCATATAATAAAAAATCTGGTCGAGCACCATGGGTTGCAGAGAAGACTCATCAATGTCGGCAGCACCTTCAGGATAAAACGGAACGGTGTACTGCACCTTGATCGGATCGACCACAGGTGGTTCGCCATTAAAGAAACATTTCCAGGTGAAGGGATATTTAACCGCCAGCTTGGTCGGATAGGTCTGTGGACGCAGGTTCCACACGTGGTCAAAACCTATCTCCCTGCCGCGTTCGCCTTCGAGCAGGGTGAACGATTGTGTGCCCACTCTGACTTCCCGTTCGATTGGGGGCTTTTTCACGCCTCCGCAATTGGTGTAGGGAAAAGTGATGGGATCATCGAAAACCGTGACTTTGTAGAGATAACCGTCTTGTGCGGTGATGGACAACTGATGGGTGTCGCTGAAATAACGCACTGGCGCGTGTTGTTGTGGGGTCCATGTGATTTCGTGTGAAGTCATGGGGTCCATGAACAATTTTTTGATGTCTTTACCTTCCGGTCCTTGCGCGACAAAAAATGCTGAGAAAATATTGAACGCTTCTTTCGAGGGATAAGTGGGAAGGCCACGATATTTTAAGGGTTGCAGTTCCTCTTCTCGCGACTGATCGTTATAGATGCCCCAAATAAACTCGAATACGGCTCCGCCGGTTCCCGGCAAAGTGGACTGAAACAGTTCCACGACCGGAATCAGGTCGAGCCGAGCCCAATTGACCTGAAACATAAAACTGATGAACATTGATTTATCAAAAGTGCCTTCGTGCAGTGCGTAGAGTCCGTCTTTAGTGAGTTGGATATTGTATTTTCCATCTCCCTGATGAACCATATGAGCATCGTCATAAAAGTACTTCACCTCAGAGAAAGGGACGCGCCAGGCCTCAGCAGCTTTTTCGCGCAGGTTATCGAGCGTCATTTTCTCCCAACCGTCGTGAGTGCTGATATCGATTTGTGTCGAAAAGGTTTTAGCGCGAGGTTTGATGCCTACCCATTGCCGGTTGTCGAGTTGCATCCTTGCGAGAGCTAGTTCTGTGTCTCCTGTATTCTCATTTTCAGCCCATTGAGCTTCATGCAGGGGATTGCCTTCTGGATCGGTGCAGAGAAAGCGTCGGCCTTCTTTGTTATAGAAGACAATATGCCCGGTTGGTGAGACGATGACACGGGTATTGGCAACACTGGCAGAGCCGTTCTCGAACAAGAGGGTGCTTCCATCCTGCTCCAAGGTTTCCAAATTCGGGATTTTCTTTTCCAGCTCTGTAGCAAAATCAATATTACCGGGGAAGATCAGTGATCCTTCGCGGGTTAGTGCATGGATGAGGTTATCTTTATTTATCACGTCATTTCCTTATTATCGAGCGGAGAACTTCCGCTGGTAACTGGCAAAATCATTAATTTGTGGACAAATGGTATCTCGGGAAAGAGGCCAATTTATAATAACCTCGGCATTCCCGCAAGATAAAGTTGTGTGGAGAGTCTCCACTGGCAACTTGCACCACTAGCCGTGGAGGCAGTTAGTAATGGCTCTTTATGCCGAGCTAACCCGTTTTGAGCCTGATAACGCAATTGCAGTCGGCCCTACGCCTAGTAGGCGGGGGCTTCTCCGATTGACAGGGAGCTGGATGACCACTATAATTCATTACCTAAATCCGTGAAATATAAGCTGTTTTCAACCGTTGTCGATTTGGCCTGATCGAGAAGATTGAGGGCCTTGAAATTCGGCGGACGTTTTCATATTTTAATTACAAACGTATTTTTTTGAAGGTGGAAAATATGGACGAGGGTAGAAAGTTTGAGAAGCTCGGTTATGAGAGCTTACAGAAAAATAAAATTGAAGAAGCAGAGTCCAACTTTCTTGAAGCATTAAAACATATGGAAGAGGCCGGGGATGACACAGGCCAGGCTTATGTGCTGGGCAACCTGGGTAATATTTGCTTTCAAAGCAAACAGTTTGATAAGGCGGAAGATTTTTATTCGCGTTCCTTGACCTATATGGAAAAGCTTAAAGATGCCAAAGGCATTGAAAGCTCCCTCGGTAATCTCGGTAGTGTTTATTTTTATCAAGGTAGTCTGGAAAAAGCTGAAGAAAGTTACCTGCGAGCCTTGCAGATCATGGTGGAGGCTAATGACCCGCTTGGGCAGGGCATCTACAACGAATATCTGGGCAATACCAGCCTGAAAAAAGAAGAACTTGAACAGGCTATTAGTTATTACGAGAAAGCCAAGGAGTTCATGACGCTGGCAAAGCAGGATGAACGCAAAATTCAACAACTGGAAGGCAGGATCGACTCTCTCCACAAACATCCTGCGTATTTAGGAAAGAACGAATCTGCTCTGCTGGCTGAGGTGGAGTCGCTGACATCAAGCGGACAAAAGACCCAGGTTATTGCCAAGCTGCAAGATCTGGAAGAGCTTTATTTCCAATGGAAGAGAATGGATAAAGTGGCGGAGACCATTTTGAAAACCATTGCTGTGCTGGAAGAGACGGGGGATAAAACCTCTGCCGGAGTCTGCTACGCCAATCTGGCTGGAATCTATCTGCAAATGGCCAGTGAAGGGCAAGCGGAAAAAGTTGATGAGGCCGAGGCCAATTTCAAAAAAGCTCTGGAAGTGATCGGTGATTCTGACAAGCGCAGAAACTCATACCTGCTTGGGAGTCTTGGGAATATTTATCTCAACAAAAATCAGCTTGACCTGGCCTGGGAATATTACGAGAAATCTCTTAAGACCATGCAGGAACTGGGAGACTTATTGGGAGAAGCCCGAGGTTATGCCAATCTGGGTAATGTAAGAGGTTTGCAGAAAAACTGGGATGGCGCTCAAGAGCAGTATTTCAAATCTCTGGAACTGATGGAGAAACAGGAGAACCGACCTGGAATCGCCCAGCAATGCGAATCGCTGGGAGATGTTTTCATGAAGAAAGACGAGTTTGACCAGTCCGAAGATTATCTGATGCGGGCCAGCGACTTGTATGAGGCGATGAAAGAGCAAGGATCGGTTCAAGAAGTGCAAAACAAATTGATGTTCATTTTTTCTCAGCCTAAATATCTGGAAAGTAGAAAAAAGCAGATCCGCGAAGCCTTGCAAAAACCGGAAGTGGAGAAAGACAGCAAACTCAAGCTGGCCTTGTTGAGCGACTTGGGCAATGTTCTGTTTATGGCCAACGATTGGGATGAAGCGGGTGACGTGGCAAAAGAAACCGTTGCTATCCATGAAAAATCTGGAGACAAGGGAGCATTGAGTGCGGCCTTGGGTAATCTGGGAAGTATTTTGATGCAAAAACAGGATTATGCAGGGGCAGAAGAAAACTATGCTCGCTCCATTGAGCTCAAGGAGGAATTGAAAGACCAAAAGGGTCTGCAAGATATATATGGCAGTTATTTGAACGTCCTGATCATGGGCGGGAAAATGGAAAATGCAGAAAAACTGGTCAAAAAATCTTTAAAAGCAAATCAGGAAAGCAAAAACACACATGGCATTATGTTGGACTATCGCAACCTGGGGAATATCAGCCTGCAGAAAACGGATTGGTTGAATGCCGAGAAAAATTACTTAAAGGCCTTGGAAGTCAACACCAAGTCTAACAATAAAGCGGAAATGGCGGAAGATAACAGGAATGTCTACAACCTTTATCTGCAAAAAGAAGATTGGAGCCAGGCGGAAAAATTTGCGCTCAAAGCTTTGGCACTTTCTGAGGAAATCAAAGACTATCGTAATGTTTGCGCCGATTGCCGCATTTTGGCGAGCGTCTATGTTGAAAAAAAGGAACGCTCCAAGCAGGAGGTCTATTACAAAAAGGCTCTTGAAAATTCACAAGTTCTGAATGATCCGAAAGAGGTTCTCATCGATCTCAGGTATCTGGGTAAGTTCAACATGGAGCGTGGTTATAGGGAAAAGGCAGGGGAAAATTTTCAGCAAGCTTTTGACCTTTCCAATAAGTTGAATGATAAAAAAGAAATTGCCGAAGATTTTCGCAACTTGGGCAACCTCGCTTTCAGCAATGGCGAGCGTAAAGAAGCTGAAGAGTCTTATTTGAGTGCTCTGGAACTAACCCGCGAGGTTGGCGACTTTAAAGGTGCCGGTCAGGATTTCACCTATTTAGGCAACCTGAAGTTTAAAGACTATTTATTTGAGGAAGCAGAAAAGTATTTCACTCAGGCCAGTGAGTGTTTTGAAAAGACCAGCAGTTGGACCAGCTTGATTCAGTTTGAATTGACAGTTGCTCGAATGGAGATTTTGGTTTCCCGCTATGATCAGGCTGACGAATATATCAGTAAGGCTAGAAAAATTGCCAAAGACCTGGGTGATCCTGAACCGATCATGAAAGCGATTCAGGAGATCGAAAAACTCAAAGACTCTGTTGATAAGAAATAGTCGTGGTCATAAAACGATTAAATTTGCAGGGTAATTCCCATGTCCGAACTGTTTGGATGTCAGTTTGATTGCCCAATTACCGTTTAAAAGTTCTATGTCATGGAGTTTTGAAAGGTCAGTCCGGGGTGATTTTGGTGTCCGGTCACTTGAATACAATATGCAAGCTTTTTTCAATGCTTAGTGAATAAAAAATATAGGCCATTTATCTTGACACAGGCCTTTAAAAGAAGATAAGTTAAGGTATCATAGGCTTTTAATTCGAGGGGTGAAGTTTGTCTTGGCCCACCGATTTTCAGTGTTTTTAACCCTACTATTTGTGTGAATGAATGAAGGTCAGTTATAGTGCTCAGTTAATGGAAGAGTCTGTTTTTCGCCATCTTAATCACTTGGAACGGTCTGGTTACCGCTCTGATTATGATGAGTTTCATTCCCTTGCCGATCCAATTTATGAACTCCCGGAAGATGATCGAGAGGCAGCCTTTGAAAAGGTCAACCGCCTGTTTTTTCTTGAGAGATTAAAACTCGGAGATCACGTGTTGCGTGCCTTGGAAGCGGTAGGTCTTATTCCTAAACGCAAGCGCACACTCAAGAAGTCAGCTCTGATTCAACAACCCGAAGTTGAGCAAATTGAAAGTCCAGAAGATGAGCCCGAAGAAGCCGAGACTGAACAGGCCGATGCTGAAGGGGAAGCGATTGAGTCGGAAGAAGGCGTAACTGCCGTCGCTGAAATAGAAGAAGATGACGATGATGAGCCGGAACAAGATGACGAAGTCTCTTATGATCTGGCGCGTGAATTTGAAGAACGTATTAAAGAAGTAGTGGTGAAGCGCGGCATCAATAAAGTGGATGAAGGTTCTAATGTTCTAAATAGAGTTTCCGGGAATCCCATCATTGAGATGAGAGTTCTCGCGAGTCGGTTTAGTAACCCTGAGGAAGCTCAGGAACTCGATGCTTTCCTGATCCATGAGTTCATGCATGCCAAAGACATGGTCGACCCTGAGTTCGATTATGAAGACGCTTTTATCCCTGGCAACCCATCGGTAAAAAACCTTATTACTGCGCGGTTCAAGCTTTTGTGGAATATGTATGTGGATTCCCGATTAGCGCGTATGGGTGTTGTTTCTGTTCAGCCTAAGGAATCAAGATACCGTGAGTTTGATAACTTTTACCGCAAAATTCCGGATAAGCAGAGAAAGGGAATTTTTGAAGGGCTGTGGAAAACTGAGAAACTGACCCATGAAGAACTTCTCTCTATGGCCACTGACCTTGATACCCTGATGAGTAAGTATGTCGATCCGGGAGATATGACGGAAGACGAAAAAGATTTTATTCATCTACAAGGCTCGCCTTGTCCGCTCTGTAAATTTCCGACTTATAA
>JAJDBH010000082.1 GCA_029261455.1 Nitrospinaceae bacterium | reverse complement strand
CTTCGCCATCACGATAGCCGCAGAGTGTGGATATTGCCCTTGCTTCAGGTTTCTTTCCAGCACTTCCCTTGTATTCCGACTGATCGTTGATTCTATTCTTTCAAAAGCCTGCTTTTCACTCATTCCCTGATATTCGGTTGCGGCACAAATCACTCCGCCCCCATTAGCAATAACATCAGGAATGATAATAATTCCCCGATCACGCATAACTTCAGCGGCCTCATGAGTGATGGGAATGTTGGCTCCCTCCAACACCAGTTTTGTTTTCAACAAATGCTGGTTGTCCACCGTGAAAATATCGGGACGGGCAGAAGGAATAAATATATCGGATTCCATTTGCAACATTTCCTCATGCGTCAACGGCTTGCCCAACCCGGAGCTTGTCACTGAACACCCGGACTTCTTAAATTCAATCAGTGCCGGAATATCGATTCCATCGGGATTATGAATCGCTCCGCCCGTATCGCAGGTGGCGATGATCGTAGCGCCCCGCTCCGTTAAAAATCGTGCCGCCGCTTTACCAACATTGCCAAAACCCTGAATAATTACCCGAGCATTTTTCAACGGAAGTTCAAGGACTTCACTGGCAACATCTGCCGCAACCGCCAAGCCATATCCCGTTGTGCCGAGTTCATCCAGAGGCAGACCGCCCAATACATGAGGCAAGCCCACCGCCCGCCCAATTTCATCATGAATATAGGCCATGCAGGTTTCATCGGTACCCATGTCTGGTCCAGGAATATAATCTGGAAGATGTTTGATGGCCTGCGCAAACTCTCTGATCAGAGCCTCTTTGTTAGCGACAGAAGGGTCTGATAAAATCGCCGATTTAGCTCCTCCATGCGGCAGGTCATTCAGTGCATTTTTCAAAGTCATCGCTCGAGCCAACCTGAAAACCTCACGGGTATCCACATCCGATGCCATGCGACAGCCCCCCACAGCAGGCCCTAGAGAAAGGTTATCAATAACAACAATCGCCTTAAGCCCGGATTTGGGCTCGTAAATATGGACGATTTTTTCCGGACCTAAATCATCAGCAAAACTATCAACATAATGGGCGCTCATGATTCTCACCTTCCTTTCATGGCAAAAGTTTCATTTTGGCTTTAGCGTCTAAAACAACCAGTGAATCCGTGTAAAGCCTAACAGGATTAAAGTCGAGTGAAACCAGCCTGGTTTCCTCCTCAACCCATTTCATCATCCATTTTAAAAATTCCATCAAACTGGCAAGACTTAGAGAAGGTTTTCCTCTCACCCCTTGAATGATTTGACCAGCCTTCGTCCGCAAAATACTTGCAATGATTTCGTCATCTGTCGCCGGAAGCAGGACGCGTTCAATATCCTTAAAAACTTCTACATAACTACCTCCCGATCCAAAAAGTATCAAAGGACCAAATGTATTATCCCAGCACATGCCTACCATCAAATCAAACCCCGGCGGCATTTGCTCTTCTACCCAAACACATCCTGGCCAGATCTGATTCATGAATTTCCATTTTCTTTCCAGATCCTGTTTATCATTCAAGTCAAGTTCAATTCCATGCAACTCAGTTTTATGTAGAAGGTCTGGCGCAACAAGCTTGAGAACTAATGGAAAGCCAATCTCCGCAATTGCCTGATCCAGATCTTCGGATTTGGTAACCGGACAACTTGCAGGCACTCGAATTTTGCACTCACGCAAGAAACGCTTGATAAGCATTTCATCTACAGGAGGAGATAACCGCCCCTCACGTGGTAACAGTGAGTGAGAAACTCTTTTCTCGCTCACTTGAATTTCTTTAGCCTTCTTTGCTCCCAACCGAGTGATGAGATTGACCGCCCAGGCGGCTTCCTCTCCAGTGGGAAAAATAGAAATATTTTCATTAACAAAAGCCTCGCAAAGGGGCAGGAACATATTTCGTCCATAAGCTCCCAAAACAACTGGAAGGTCTCGGGGTAAAACTTCAAGCAACCGTTTGGCAATATCAGCATTGATCCCTTCTGTTCCCCCTAGGACAACCAGCAAAAGACAATCGTATAATCCCGTTTTAAGTATTTTATCAATGGCCAAAACGCATTGTTCATTGGTTCCAGAACCCGTCAAGTCGACAGGATTCTTGAATGAATAAAATCCAGGCAGAATAGTTTTTAATTCTTCCTGAATCTGCAAAGGAGTCTCGACCACATCACAGCTTCCCCCTTCCAGAAGATCTGTGAGCAACACCCCCATGCCTCCGCCATTGGAAACGATCAGAACGCGGTTTCCCTTAGTAACAGGTCCACTTTGCAAAACCTGCAAAGCATTAATAAGTTCGTTCAATCCATTCACTTCGATCATTCCCGTCTGCCGGCAGACCGCCTGAAATACCGGATACTCTCCAGCAAGAGAAGCGGAGTGCGCCTGTGTGGCTCGGTTTCCCTTCTCGCCTTTTCCTCCTTTATAAATCACCACAGGTTTTATAGCTGCTGTCCGTCGGACGATTTCAAAAAACCTTTTGCCGTTTTGAACGCTCTCCAAATAAATGCCAATGACTTTAATTTTGGGGTCACGGGAAAATGCCTCAAGTGCTTCACATTCACCAATATCTATTCGGTTGCCAAAATTGATGGCACGATGCACCCCAACTTCACGGCTAGCCAGTTGATCGAGAATGGCTGACAGAAACGCTCCGCTTTGAGAGATAACAGCGACCGAACCTGTTCCTGGCAAACGAATGTCATCTGCGGAAAGGAAGAAACTATTAAACTTATCAGCAGAACTGAACGTACCCAGGCAGTTTGGACCTATAATTCGCACGTTGAGTTTGCTTGCCGTATCTTTCAAGTTTTTCTGTAAGAGTTCTCCTTCAGGCCCGGATTCGGAAAACCCACCACTGACCACAATCAGTTGATGAATCCCCTGATCTGCCAAAGGCTTGACCAATGCTTCTACGCGTTCGGCAGAAACAGCCGCGATTGCCAGATCGATGTCTTGAGGTAGCTCTTGAATAGACCGTACAGATAGGCATGGACCCAATGATTTCCCCTCAGGGTGAACAGCAATTAGTTGCCCGGCAAATCCTTGCGCAATCAGGCTGTCCACTATCCGTTTGCCCTGATTGCCCGGTTTTGTTCCTGCACCGATTACCGCAATCCCTTTTGGTGTAAAGAAAGACTCAAGGATTTTTTCAGCCGAAGAAAATCGAGTTGTCATTGTGGCAGTCTCACTCATATTGCCTCCAATAATCATCGACTCTGCTTTGAATCAGTCTGATAACTTCATCCTGCCTATGCGGTTCAAACAAATGTCGGAATCTTTTTTGTCGCTCAAGAAATTTTTCCACCGGCAATCGTTTGCGTGGACGCACTGTATGAACCACTTCCCCTTCAAAATATTCTTTAACCGGGAAAATTCCCGTATCAACAGCAAGCTTGGCAATCTGCTGTGCTTCTTTCGGCTCAAAACCCCAGCCAGTCGGGCAAGGTGACATGCAAATGAACATGCGAGGCCCTTTCAAATCTTTGGCTCTGGCAAACTTATTCGACAAGTCTATGGGCTCACGCGGGGACACCGTAGCAAGGTAAACCGGTTTCTGTGCTTTCCAGATTTCAAACAGATCTTTTTTATTCATCTCCGTTCCCGCTTCATGCACATCCGTACTCGGTGTCGTCTGAGTTGCACTGCCATAGGGGGAAGATGCTGACAATTGGAATCCGGTGTTGCCATATGCCTCGTTGTCATAGCAGAAATAGATGAAATCCAACCCTCTATGAATCCCTGCTGAGGTGGCTCCGAACCCTATATCGTTGGAAGAACCATCACCGGCAACCACAATCACATTGAGATCTTCTTTTTTCTCCAGCCCGCGATGGCGCATGCGAATGTCCAAGGCATCACGGACACCTTGAGCCGCAGGCACTGGCCCACCCATGGTGGTATAGAGCCAGGAACCTTTTAGTGGAGTGAACGGGTAGACCGAAAGCAGGGTGAAACATCCCGCGGCGTTACAAATCAAAAAGTCATCACCCAACTCCTTCAACCCGAGCCGCAAACCTTCCAGCCCGCCGCATCCGGCGCAAAGTCCGGTTCCCGGAGAAATGGCTTCATGAGGATGAAGATCTTTTATTTTTTTATGAACAGGTGTTAATATTTTCATGATTACGCCTCTTTCAATTTCGCAATCTGCTGGAGTCGATTAAATCCACTAACATCCTTTTCGTCATACAGGTAAAGTGGCGATCCCCCATCCCCGCTATCCAAATGTTCAATGATGGCCATGAAATCCTGATCGTCCATATCCTTTCCTCCAAGTCCCCCGATGACAGACAGAATTTTTTCGGGGCGGTCTTCTCGGGCGTAAAGAGATGTGACGATTTCAGGATAGGTAATTCCGCCCATCCCCGGAGACAGGTTTTGATCTATCACAGCAACCTTGGCGTGCCCTGCAAGAGCCGAGGCAATTGCCACACTTGGAAAAGGCCTGAAAAGCCTTAGCTTTAAAAGACCAGCCTTAATCCCTTGTCGGCGAAGTTTTCGCACCGCTGATTTTCCTTTAGTCGCAAAGGAATTACTCATCACAAAAACATATTCCGCATCATCGAGATGAAACGTCTCTACCGGTCCGTAGAATCGCCCAAAGTGTTTTTCATAATCCTTCGCCACCCGGTTGAAACATTTTTCCGCATCGCGGCAAGCCAAATCCTGCTGGAGCTTGAAACTGGTATACGTCGCTCCACCAAAAACCGCTGAAGCCCGAGCCATTGGTCGTGAAGCCTGGAACATCGGTTGTGATGCAGTGTAAAGGGGTAAAAAGTTGCGTACTTCCTGCTCGTCGGGGATCAAAACCGGCTCGCGTGTGAAAGACAAATAGAATCCATCCATATTGACCAAAACTGGAAGGCAAACTTCCTCAGCAACGCGGTACCCCATCAGAATAAAATCAAACACTTCCTGACAAGTTTCAGCATGCAGTTGAATCAAGCCACAGTCCCGAGTACTCATGACATCATTATGATCCGGCTCTAACGTGATGGGGGTAGCCAGGGCCCGGGATACATTGACCATTACCATCGGCACCCTCCAGCCAGTTATGGTGTAAAGTGATTCCAATCCATGCAAAATGCCCTGACTAGAAGAAGCTGTAAAAACCCGCACACCGGTAGCCCCTGCAGAACCCGCCGCCATGAACATGGAATGCTCCGAATCCATATTGGTGAATTTTCCCTGTAGGGTTCCATCGGCAAACCATTTCGCCAGAGTTTCAACGATTTCAGTTTGCGGAGTAATAGGGAACGCCGGAACGTATTCCACCCCTGCCATTCTTGCTCCCCATGCCGCCGCCTTGTTACCCGTCAACATTACTTTCTTTGGCGTTTTCATGGAAACATCCCCGTTTCTCTTACCGTATTAATAAAATGTCCCGGGCATTCCTGTGCACAGATCAGACAACCTTTACAATGGTCATAGTCAATTTTCGGTCTGCCATCAGTGTCCACCCCAATAACTCCATCCGGGCAACGGGCATAGCAGATCA
>JAJDBH010000081.1 GCA_029261455.1 Nitrospinaceae bacterium | reverse complement strand
TGAATCATCACCGGGCAGGCGGATTCGCAAGCTCCACAGGTGGTGCAGGCCCAGAGGACTTCATCCGAAATCACATCGCCTAGCAGGGTACTATCGGAAGGCGCATTAAGATGGTCTCTCAAGTTTACAGTGAGTTGTTGTGGTGATAGTGGTTTGCCGGTTGCGAGTGCCGGGCAGACTCGATCGCACCGGCCACACTGTGTGCAGGTGTGCAGATCCAGCATCTGTTTCCAGCTGAAGTTTTCAACTTCGGTAATACCAAAAGTTTCTTTTTCCTCGTCTTCAAAGTCTATTCGGTGCAACCCATTCCCCATATTCATATTTGATAGAAAAACATTGGGGATGGAAGTCACGATATGAAAGTGTTTGCTGCGTGGAAGGAGCGTCAGGAAAAACAGGATGGCAGAAACATGCGTCCAGTAGGCAAAACTATGAAGGTGCCCTATTAAACTCGTACCTAAGAGGCTAATAAGAGGAGCAAAAAGGGCTGCCAACGGGCCGGATTTTTCAATGTCAGGGTTGAGAGCGAGAAAAGCTGAATCGAATAAAACATCACTGACTACGATGACAAGTATCAGGTTCAGAATGACCAATCCCTCAATGGAGAGGGTGAGGCGGTTGGGTTTGATCACCAGTCTGCGGTACAGCGCGTAGAGAATTGCCAGAGTGACCATGAAAACCACGCCATCTTTAACCCATGAATAAGGTAGGACGAGAGGGGCGGTGGTAGAAAAGTGAGATTCAATATTCGGGAAAAGACCGATGAAAAAAAACTCCCCGGCACGGACAAGGAGGATCAGGAATCCCCAGAAAATCACAGCATGCATCCAGCCAGATTTGGGTTCTTTTAGAAGACGGGTTTGCCCAAAAGCGATTCTAAGAGTCCTAAAAATTCGTTTTAAAGGCTGGTCTGTGCGATTTTCTTTGCCAGCTTTTAGCAGGAGTTGCAGTTTTGGCCAGGCACTCAGGGTAAAGGCGGTTAACGCGCTCAGAATCAGAGAAATCAGCACCCAGGGTTGCAGATTGGGGGGGACCCACTCGAAAGCGCGGTTAATATGTTGATCCATAAGCTTATTAGGTACTGTGAAACCGCTTGTTATCCTTTAGTTTGACCGGCAGTCCCGATCAATGAATTGGTAGATTATTGTTTTTATTCGTTAATAGCTATTTTATTCGCAGTCTGTGTACTATATAATTATAAGTGAAAGATTATCTCTCATTCCAATCTGATTTTGGAGGTTTTTTGTCTTGTTGAAATTTATGCGGGTTCAGGCAGCTTTGGTGTTTTTTGGGGTTTTGTTCCCGATCACTGTGCTTGCTGTACCTATTCAGGATGAATTTGAAAGAAATCAAGCAGGGAATAATCCTGGAGTTTTTCCTAAATGGAAAGGGACACCTCCGGTAAATAAGGATCTTTACCCCAACCTGACAAATGGTATTAATGAGCCACATCCTTTACCGACCCATGTTAACCGTGATTTTTACACACAGTTACTGAGGGTTGCGCCGGTTGACCAGGTTCAAAGCAAGGTTTTCAATTCAGTCCGGTTTAACCGCCTTCAGAGAATCGGAGTTTTAGGCTTTGAAAACAAAACTTTCGCTCCTTTTGAAGACAAGTCTGCGGGGGATGTTGTATCCAGACAGGCGTATCAGGAATTGAAATCTAATAAGAGTTATTCCAATATCATCCCTCCACAGTTGATGGAGGATGCACGGCTTAAAATTGTCAAATCTCCCGGCTCAGTAGCAGGTCAAAGTCTTTCGGATAGTGATGAAAAGGCACCTTTGGTTGCAGGGGATAGAGTTGACGCAGTGATGGTCGGAGCGGTTTCAAAGTATACTGACAGGTATGTAGACCGGTATGGAAAAATACAGAAAAGTATAGCAAGTGGCTTGGAGTTCACGGCTTTTTTAGTGGACCCTCGAACTCGGGAAGTTATATGGGGTGCTCGTTTTGTAGGACGACAAAGACCGGGAGTGCAGAACTTTGGACAACATGGAGGGCGTTGGCTGAATAAGGAAGACTTCACCCGCTCAGCTATGAAGTTCGTATTGAAAGAATTTAGAAATCTGCCGAATAACACTAAAAACACTATGGAAAAGACCGCACAATGAATGAACCTTTTGGTGAAAGCACACAGCCTAAGTCTGAGGTAGATAAGAAAGGGCAGCTTTGGCGGAACCTTTTTTTACTTAACCTCTGCGTCTCTCTGTTATTGGTAGGCATTTTCTGGTTGCCTGCGAAGCTGGATCAGGTGGGCGATTTTCTCAATTCACCAAGTGTTAACATTCCAGAAGAAGGCAAAATGGCTGAGAAGCCTGTAGAAAAGGTGGAGCCTGAACCTGCGAAACCCACCAACAACTTGTTGGCAACTCAGGTGACTACGGTCAATGCGTCTTCTGAAAAAGAATATGTGTATTTTGATTTTTCCAGTGGAAAGCCTGTCAACATTTTAGACACGTCATCCCTGGAGTGGGATTTGGCATTTAGAAGAGGCAAGGTGATATCCAATGGTGGTGCTTCCAGCAAGCTGGGAAAAGCAGGTCTTATTGATCTGGGTGTGGTCGAGTTTGATGAAGTGACTGAAGTCCCTATGGATAATTATACTCAGGATATGGCCGCAAAAACTGAAACGGAAAATCCAGTTCTGACCAAATGGTACAATTATAATTACTTCACCCACAAGTTAACTGCCAAGAAAAACAGTTATGCGGTACGAACCGCAAATGGCAAATTTGCCAAGTTTCAGTTTATGAGCTTCTATTGCGATAATAAAGAGGCTGGTTGTATAAAAATACGCTATGTGTATCAGGATGACGGGTCAAATAGCTTTTTGAGACCAAGTGGTGCTTTTAAGACAGCCTCGACAGCTTCCTCACCGCCGGAGACCGAGACTGCGAACCCACTTTAATATTGCCAGGGAAACTCATGAAGTTACAGAGACCGCTCTTCCCAAGCGCGGTCTTTTCTGCTGAAAATGTGCTTCAGCTCGCTATTCCGGGAAAAATGAAATTTAGTGCCCTTAATTAATTTGATAAAAAAATGGATTTGGAGAAAAAACGAATGCCGACTTTAAAAGGTTTGTTGTTTAATCAGTATGCTGCCGAGGGTCTCTCTGCACTGGTTGAAGAAATGCAGTCTAGCTATACTGCGAAAAAAGGGCGTAGGTTTAATAATAATAATATTACCTATGAAATTAGTCGCCCTGCTCTGAAAGGCAACGCTATTGAGTTTGAGATCAGTTCAAAAATCCCGGAGGATGAGATTAAAACTCCGAAGGAGATGCAAACCTATTTTGATCAGATGAAAAAAATCCTGGATAAAAGTAAGAACAAGCCGGCGTCAATTGAAAGGGAAAATATAGTCTGGGATTCAAAAAAAGATACTGAAAAAAAACGGGACTATGTGAAGCTTCTTTACCGATATCCTCTTGATGACTTGTTCGACAATAAAGTAGTGGCTACGCGACACGAGAAAGTTATGAGTGGTGAGACCGACCCATCCGTGCCAGATTCTGCCAGCGCGTTTACCAAGGCTGGACAGGTTGTGTTGGGTGTTGTCCGGGAAACCATGCAACAGCGCGGTAGGGACAGTTTGACCGAACTGATGGAAGTTAACAAAAAGGTCAAAGCCGCGCTGAAAGGCTAAGTCTGATGGGTTCCGTAAAGTATTATCTCGGCAGGGCCTTACAATTGATAGGCCTTGCCACCATCTCGGCAGTGGTTCTCATGTTTTTTTCACAGATGAGTATGGAACCCTTGTTGATTTGGTCGTTGATCGGCGCTTCCGAGTTTTATGGTGGAACTTGGTTGCTTGGCAATGAGGAAGGGTGATCTGCCCTTTCTGCCAGATAGTGTAATATTCTCCCCTTACAAAGATCATCCGTGAAAACTCTTCTTGAACAACCTGGTTTTTTGGCCCCATCGGGAACGATTGGCGCTGATGTCAGCTACCTGCTGGCACTTGTTTTTACCGTCCTCTTTCTTATGGCTTGGAGAATGGCAAAAAAGGCCCAGGGGACTCGGCACCATAAACTGATTCTAGTCTCCATGGTGGCGATGATTGTTTATTTCGTTGCCTATTATTACGCTCGGAGCTTGGGGGTTCTCTCTTTTGAAGGACGGGAGGGCTTTGGTGGCCCAGATGATGTCTACGAGAACATTTTTGTTCCCGTGTTAACGACACATCTTATTCTGGTTACTTTGGGGATGGTCCTGGCTTTTTATATGATTCCGCAAGGGTTCCGGGCCAGCCAGAAAAGCGGTGGGGAATATAGCTTGAAATCCGGGGAACTGAAAATGAAACCCCGGACATTTAAATTAGTCCTTTTTACGATAGCAGGGTGCTGGGCTCTGGTGCAAGCGCTCTTGTTGGCAGTTCGACAGAGCCCGTTTGGAGCCAGTGTGGCGTATGGGCTGATTTTTTTGACCGTTGCCCTGGTGGTTAGCCTGGAAAAATTGATCGAAAAAATGCTTCCTGATGGGGCCAGGCGGCATCGGATTCTAGGTCGAACAACAATGATAATATTTGCCCTGATTCTGGTGACAAGCACCGCAACCTATCTCATGCTCTATTTCATTTATCCGCTCAAACATTGACCGAGAGGGGTGCAGAACCGGGAGATTTGACGATCACTGGCAAAAAGCTCGCCAGAAAGTGGAAAATCTTTAAAGTAGGGGGTTTTGCCCTTGACACTCCATGATTTACCTGATAAATTTCGCGGAATTAAATGACTTCGAAATACATGAGAAGGAGGTAAAAGGCAACGAGTCCATTAACACTGAGACCGATGTAAACGATGGTATCAAAAATTTTTCCGTCTTTGCTGGCCATAAAATCCTCAAAAGGTAGTTTTTTTTCTTTCAAATAAAAGAAATATACCCTATCATTCAGTTTTTAAAACTGTCAAGAATAAACTTATTTTTGAATAAAGAATTATTATAATTTTCCGGAGCAGACAATGGATATAGAAAAGATTAAGGAAAAGGCAGGACCCCTGATTTATATCGGGACCATTATTTTCTCTCTATGGTTCTTCTATTGGTTTGCATCCGTTTGGCGGTAATCGATTGGAAAGA
>JAJDBH010000080.1 GCA_029261455.1 Nitrospinaceae bacterium | reverse complement strand
TATCTCCCCGCTGAACCAACTGGTCCACCGTATGCGATCCTATGAACCCGGCCCCGCCTGTAACCAAAACCCTTTTACCCATTATTCTCTCCGGTTTATTAATAGTGATCCCGGCTCTCTCCAGCCGGTTCCAGACTATCTTTAACTATCATATCTCAATCGGCAATTTTGCGGAAGGACTTAAGCATTATGATCTTTCCCTGCCATTTGCGTTTATTCAGAGCTCCAAACCCAGGGAAAGTCCTCAAATTGCTGGCTACCTAGAACCCTATATGAAGGCGATTGTCTAAGTAGGAATAGCATGTCTTGATCAGATGAGTTGTTATCCTATATTGAAATCCAAACCAAATTGGGCAATAATTCAGGGTGAGCAGCTTTTCCTCCTTCCCTCAAGAGTTGACCGTGGACCTTTCCTGCATCATCGTTAATTATTACAGCAGTGCTTCCCTCATAAATTGCCTTGATTCTGTTTACCAAACACTTAGAAAAATCTCCTTCGAAGTCATCATTGTGGACAATAGCCAGAACGACTCAGGTATGGCACCCCTTAAAGAAGCTTATCCGCAAGTCCGGGTCATTCAGAACACCATCAACGTGGGCTTCGCCAAGGCCAATAATCAGGCAGCCCTGTCCGCCCAAGGAAAAACTCTTCTTTTTTTAAACCCCGACACTATTTTAGCCGATCAAGCCATTGAGGAAATGGTTGCTCATCTGGAGTCTAATCCGGACATTGGCGCTCTGGGACCCAAGGTATTGAATACCGATGGGAGTCTGCAGTATTCCTGCAGACGTTTTCCAACTCTTATGACAGGATTATTCAATCGGTATTCTCTACTTTCGCGGTGGTTTCCAAGCAATCCATATACAACGCAGTATTTAATGAAAGATTATAACCACGATGAGAATCGGGAAGTCGACTGGTTGTCAGGATGTTGCCTCATGGTTCCCCGTGCAGTATTTGAAAAAACGGGTGGATTCGACGAGCACTATTTTTTATTCAATGAAGACATCGACCTGTGTCGGGCTATCGGTCAAAACGGATACAAAGTAATGTATTTTCCACTCGCAAAAATAACGCACCATGTCAGCACCAGCAACAGCAAAGTGCCTGCGAGAATTATTATCAAACGACACCGCGGTATGAAGCATTATTACGGAAAGCATCATGGCAAAAATCCGCTAACAAAAATAACTGTCAATATCGCCATCACATTGCGTTGCTTGACTCAGCTAGCCTTCAACATATTCAAAGAAACCCGGAGTGCCACTAAATGAAATTTGGCACGTTTCCCTTTTCAGGAGAGATTTATCTAGTCGGATATTTAGTGTCGCTAGCCTTATCTTTTGGTCTCACCTTCTATCTGATAAAAACTATAAGAGGTATCAACTTCCTCACGTTTCTTTTGAACCGTTTTCCGATATTGGCGGGAAAAAGTGTCAGCCCTTTTGGAGGAGTTCCCGTTGTCCTCTCGTTTCTAATAACACTCTGGCTACTATTATTTCTCGGCATGGTAGATGCCCGCAATGTAAACCTTTTCACCACTCTCACTTTGGGAGTGGGGCTTATGTTTTTACTGGGCATCTATGATGACATCACCAACTGCCCAGCCAAATTAAAATTGTTTGTCCAGATCATAATTGCTTGCATACTTTATTATTCAGGCTTTCAAATTGAACGTATCGGCAACATGATCGACCTTGGTCCCTTCTCAATCCTGTTGACAGTATTGTGGATCGTCGGCATCACCAATGCCATCAACCTGATAGACGGCATGGATGGATTGGCACCGGGAATCATTTTTTTTTCTTGCCTGACACTGACTTTTGTCTATCTCGAACGTGATATTGTTGAGGCTTCTTTTTTGGCTGTGGTTCTGGCAGGAAGTACTTTGGGGTTTTTCTTTTTCAATTTGCCACCGGCTAAAATCATTCTTGGGGACACTGGAAGCCTGCCACTGGGTCTATTGGTCTCCCTCATAACACTTTTACCTCTCAATCAAGGTCATACTGACGAAATTTACTATCTCATTCCAGTTATTACTCTACTCATCCCCATTACAGACACCGTATTCGCTTTTTCCCGGAGAATACTTAAAGGGATCAGCCCTTTCACCAAGGACGCTAACCATTTTCATCACCGCTTGGAAAAGCTTGGGCTCACTCCGGGGAAGGCCATTTCCATATTATTTGTAATCGGTTTTTATTTCGATTTGACCGCGATGGTCCCTGTATTCCAAATCAACCTTATCCCCAACTTCATTCCCAAATATTTTATTTTCATTATAGTCAGCGTAGCTATCCTGATTTACATCTTGCAAAAAGCTGAGAAAAAGCAAAGTCATGAGTGATACCTACTCTACGAAAGCAAAACTGTTTTTTTCTATTCTAGCCTTACTAGTTCTCACCCTTATTGCCTATGCAAATACCCTGTTCTCGCCTTTCAACTTTGACGACCAGGCCCTCCTGCAACACATGAATACCTCAAGCAACTACTACAATTTTTGGCCTGTGCGATACCGGCATATTATTTACTTCAGTTTCAAAATAAATCAATCCCTAAGCGGACTCAATTCGTTCAGTTACCACCTGACCAACCTCCTATTTCATTTCCTTTCATCGGCAACTATTCTACTAATAGCCTTTAAAACCTTCAGCAAGAGCACCCAATGGGAAGGTAAAGCAGCACTTGGCCTTTCTACCACTATCGCCTTTATATTTGCGTTCCACCCTATTCACACAGAGGCCATCACCTACCTTTCTGGGCGGGCAAGTGGAATAGGAGGTTTTTTCTTTCTGCTCGCTCTATTATTTTTTATCCTGGGAAGCGAGCGAGGCCGAGCCCTGAAGATGCTCCTATTTTATTCCCTGGCCCTATTAGCATTTGGCCTTGCGCTTCTCAGCAAGGAAACCACCCTGGCATTTCCCTTCGCAGCTTTTTTATATGACCTGTGTTTCTTGAGGAACGAGAACTGGCGTCCTTTCAAGTCTCGGCTATTTTTTATCTACTTCCCTCTTTTAGGTTTTATCGGCGCATTTTTTTTCTTCACCCCGATGATGAGAGATTTGGCCATGGCTTGGCTTGGAAAAGTAGATATCAACTATGCGATTACACAAACTCGGGTATTAGGCTATGCCTTGAAGGTTTTCCTGCTTCCAATCAACCTGACCTTTGACTACGATTTTCCACCCCATTGGGCCGGGTTACGTTTTGTACCTGTCACAATCTGGTTATTTGTATTGTTTGCCATCATTAAAAACTACCGGAAGATTTCTCCCGTAGTGACCTTTGCCTTATTGTGGTTTCTCATTACCCTTTCACCCACCAACAGTTTTTTGCCTCGCACGGATTTATTGAGTGAGAGAAACTTATATCTTCCCTCTTTAGGCCCCATCTTTTTAATCGCCTATGGATTTTATTATTTGTTTTCCAGAAAATTAGAAGGCGCACTGTCAAAACAAGGCATAACCCTACTGGTAACGCTATTTTTAATACTGGGCTCCTTATTGATTTCCCGGAACTCAGTTTATCGTACAAACATCCTACTTTGGGAGGACACCTACAAAAAATCTCCCTCTGACCTGAAGGTCCTTCACAATCTCAGCCATTTTTATCTGGAAGACAAACGCTACCAACAAGCCTTGGTACCTCTATTAAGGCTTTCCCGTTCCGTGGCGGATGATTTTTACCGAGCATTTGCCCACAGCAACCTTGGCACTATTTACACTCAAAATGGAAATTTTGAACGAGCTGAAAAAGAGTTCCACAAAGCCATTGAACTGGAACCCACCTTGCCAACGGGATATCTAAACCTAGGGACCTATCATGCATCTCGCGGAAGATTCCATCAAGCAAGGATAGAATTTCTCCGCGCCAGAGAACGATATACTCTATATAAGTGGGGTTACCCCATGCCCATAGAGCTCGATCTAAATCTGGCCAGGGTAAACTTGCAGTTAAAATCTTTTACTGAGGCGGAGAAATATATTCGTCAATACCTGAAAGGAATTCCAGGCTCCTCGGAAGGACTTCTACTGCTGGGGAAAATTTATCAAGAGAAAGGGGAAGTGAAATTAGCCGAAGAAACCTACCGAAGCATTCAGGAAGGTGGAGTGGCCTCAGCCAAAGCCTATAACAACCTAGGCATCCTTTATATCAAGCAAAACCAATACGAAAAAGCCCGAGATGCTTTTAGTTCTTCGATAAAGTTTTACCCGAAAATTCCCGACGCCCACTACAATATTGGCAAGCTAATCTTGGATTTACAGGGAGACCACCCTCTTGCACGCAAGCATTTAGAAGCAGCTCTGGCCTACAACCAGAGTCCTTCTCTTAAACAAGAAATTAGCCGGCTTCTTGGACAGACTCTCTCACCGTAATTTTTTTTTCTGGGTATAGGGAACCCAAAAATTTCTACTCATAGCATCCACCACCTTTTCCCCTGCCACGGTTTTACTATTTTGCGTTTCTTTACGAAGTTTTAAAACTCGTGGAAGTCCTTTCAAGGCATCCCACCTCGCTTTAAAAACGGGAACGGCTTTACCCCTCAAGGAAAACCAGATCAAAGCAATTAAGCTGAACAAAATATGCTGAGGCAAATAAACCCAGAACCATAGTCCTGGCATATTACGAAAGTATGACCAAACCAGGTTTCTCTGACCGTGGTATACCGCAAAATCACTATATCGACTGGTAGTGCCTGACCCCACATGTTCTACCACCGCATTTGAAACATAAATACATCGGTGTCCTATCAGACGCATCCGAAAACTCAGGTCCACATCTTCGTTGTAACAATAGAAATGTTCATCAAAGCCTCCAACCTCTAAAAAAGCATCTCTAGAAATCAATGATGCCGCCGCACAAGGTGAAAATATTTCTCCTGCCTCCCTGTTGACTCTTGAAGATTTCATGCCGTGGTCACGACGCCATGCTACCCCTGACACATGGTAGATATCCCCGGTGCCATCTATCAGGCCATTTTCATGGCCAAGCATATGGCTTCCAAACATCTTTACATCAGGAAAACTTTCAACAGCTTGCACTAATTTTTCTAACCAATCGGGATGGGCAAAAGCATCTGGATTCAGAAATGCAATCCAATCGCAATCTTCAACCTGATTAACAGCCAGATTATTTGCGCGGGCAAAACCTGTATTACTTTCTAAACGTATAAATTCCCAATCAGAAAACAATTGTTCAAGACCATCCATCGAACCATCGGTGCTGGCGTTGTCCACCACCAGAACTCGAGTTGGAGAAAGAGTTTGATCCTTCAATTTTTGCAAGGATTTCCTCAAGTATTGGCCTGAGTTCCAGTTAACGACTACGACTGCAATGGATGGGGAGTGTGACATTCTTTATAAACTGAGATTATTGAAAGTGCTATTCGAAGTTACCGGATTGCATTGACTTGAATA
>JAJDBH010000079.1 GCA_029261455.1 Nitrospinaceae bacterium | reverse complement strand
AATCAAATAAAGCCCATAAGTTAAATGACTTGGAACAGGAGTTTTTATAATGGCTGATGTCGTCCATTTTTTTGCGTACAACGAACTGATCAACGAAGACTATTTTAAAGAAAAAGGGCTGGTGTACCTATCCAAATCATCAGTAACCCTCTCGGCCTGGCAGCTGGTGTTTAACAAGATTCCCGTCGATAACGGGGGAGTGGAAGGGCTGGGGTTAGCCAACATCGAACCCACCAACGACAATGCCGGGATGATGCATGGAGAACTTTATGCTATGGATGAAAAATTGCTTCCGCAACTGGATGAACTTTTTGGTCACCCCGACGAATATCAACGCAAAGTCATGCGCTTCAACCGTCACGATTTCACCATGATTAATGGACTGACCTATATCGCCCGACCTGACAAAATACAAAGAGGACTCAAACCCGATAAGGCCACCATGAAAGTTCTCAGGAAAGCCAAAAAGCTTTTTCCCATGCTTTATTTTTCTCGCATGATGAATACTCCCACCTGCGATTGAGTGCCCTATGTCCGCGTTCACGGCATTAGTGAGAAAACCCGGACTAAATTTCCCCCAAGCTCTTTCAGAGCATCCGGGGAAAAACAATATCGACCTTGCCACCGCTCTCTACCAGCACGAGGCTTATGTAAAAGCTCTCCAGCAAGCCGGGGGTAAGGTCGAATACCTGCCCACTCAGGATCAACTTGCCGATGCCACATTTGTGGAAGACGCAGCCATTGTTTTAGAAGACAAGTTTCTGCTTTGCCCCATGAAAGAACTTTCGCGACAGGCCGAAGTCCAATCCACCGCCGCCATACTGAAAACATACCGAGACTGTATAACTATGGATTCTCCTGCAACCCTCGATGGTGGAGATGTGATGGACACTCCCGACACAGTTTTTGTCGGTCTTTCAAAACGCACCAATTTAAGAGCCATACAAGCACTCTCTAAACTCACGTCTAAAAAAGTAGTGCCCGTCGCTGTGACAAAAGGATTGCATCTCAAAAGTGCCGCCACCTTTCTCGGCAATAATCTATTGATCATAGATCCAACACGAGTGGATGCTTCCAACTTGAAACAGTTTGACTGGATAGAAGTGAGCGAAAGCGAATCTTATTCTGCCAATTGCCTGGCATTGGGGAAAACAGTCCTGATGCCAGCCAGGTTCCCCAATGTCCGAGACAAAATTCAGGCACAGGGTCGTGAAACTATCGAACTGGAAATGAGTGAATTCGAAAAAGCCGATGGCAGCATCACTTGTTTGAGTTTGATTATTCCGTAGCCCGCAGCCGCTGGCAGATAGCAATGGCTTTTTACCGCTGAAAAGAGCTATCTCGGCTGACAAACAAGCTCTTGCCCAATCCCTCCCAAAACCCACTGTAAAACTGCTGGTTATTTTTTCAAAAACAAAATTCTTTGAAATAATGGTTGCCCCTGCCTTATTGTCATGCCAATAAATCCCCTGTCGAATAAATATTTATTTCTATTACGAGGAGGTTTTAAACATGAAAAAGCAATTTGTAACATTAATGGCATTCAGTTTCTTACTGGTTTCTGTCGGGGCGGGTGCGCAATCCATAGATGGTGTTCCTATCGGTTCCACGCTTCCCAGCACAGGGAAGTTCACCAACTTGGAAGCGACCACTCAAATCACATTGGGAGCAGAGACTATCACTAACTTCAGTGGCCTTGACGACGACAAGGTTAAAGTTTCTTCTGGTGACACTGCCGATTTTCTAGAAAGCCAGATTGTTGGCGGAACAGGAGTCACTGTGAACTCTGACGGAAGTCAGATCACCATCTCCGCTCCACCCGTTAACGTCGAAGACAGTGCCGATGGCGTGGAGATCACTTTTGCCAATGAGGGGGCGACCCAAGCCCTTGACTTAAATGGTACGGACCTGTTTCAAGGAACCACCGACCCATCGGTCACTGTGGGTGGTGTATCCTACAATGTTCAGGCAAAAGGTTCTCTCTCATCCGGACAACAGGTCATTGTCACTCCACCTTCCGGTAGAGGTCGCGCTGGCGGACACCACAAGCTGAAGTTGAGCAACGCCAATGGTTTTTCAGAGGGCTTGATCTTACTGGATGAAATCCTTATTGGTAACGATGAGTTCACCAAACTGCTTCTGCATTTTGATGGCAATTTTAATGATGTTGCCAGTGGGGCAACCAACCCTCCACACACCGTTACCGCTGTTGGGAATGCAGGAACTGTCAGCACTCCAGATAGCCCTCTCACACCGGATAGCGATGTGGCAACTTTCGATGGGACAGGGGACTACCTCAGCGTTCCTGATAGTGATGACTGGGACTTTGGAAATAGTGATTTCACAATGGATGCTTGGATTTACCCGACAGATTCAACAGCCGATGAGCAAACTATTATTGCAAAAGATTTCAACGGGCTTACATATGGATTTATAGTTAATTTTGCTAAACAAGGTCAAGCGGATGGCTATAAAAATTTAGGGATCATTTGGTCTATCAATGGCACTTCGTTTGAAAACCCAACAAGATTTAACTCCCAAATTACTCCAAATAATTGGTATCACATAGCAATAGTCAGGTTGTCTAATACCATCACCGTTTATGTGGATGGTTCTTCTATAGGTTCCTATAACTCAGTAGGATCGTTTAACGACACTGCCAATAACCTTTTGGTCGGGGCATACGATCCTAATACTGGTTACTTCAAGGGTCAGATAGACGAAGTACACATCTCCAAGGGAGTTGCCCGCTTTACCGGGAACTTTACACCACCGGCGGCACCTTATAATTAATCACGCTTCATATTGATTCTATTTCAATCCGGACCGCCTCTCCGTTTTTACGGGGAGGCGGTTTGTTTTTAGCGTCACCCTGAGCCTGTCGAACAAAACGTATTCCTAATTATTCGCGTTTGAAAAAGAGGCACTTAACAACCAACCCCCCTAGCCCCCCTTGTCAGGGGGGAATTGGGCAAGAGCTTGTTTGTCAGCCGAGACAACTTGTTGCCAGCCCAAAAAAGTTATTGCTAGTAGGCCCCACGCCGAGTGGTTAGTTCCAGCGGGCTGTGTTGGGGGTGGGGTTTCGGACTTTGGAGAGATGGACTAGGTCGATTTTCATTTTAAGGAACTTTTGAAGAAACTCGGCGCGGTTTAGAACATCCTGTTGTTCCAGGAAGGTTTGTTTTTGTTCTAGAGTAAGATCCAATCTGTAGGCAAACCGATCGACAAACTGACTGAGTTTTTCGCCCAGGTTCCAATCGGGTTCTTCTTTCAACGAACTGCTTTCGGGAATCAGGCTGATGAACTCTCTATAACTGTCGATCAATCCGTCACGAGTGACATTGGGTGCTTCGCCAATTTCCTGTTCATTTTTTTCTTCCAACAGATTTATTTCTGCGAGGCGGTAGGGTTTTCCTTCTACTTCTCTTGCGACACGAAACCGGCGTAACCCAACCAGGGTGAAATTATATTTTCCATCTGGATGGCAGATTTCCTGTTCAATACTTCCGACGCAACCTATGGGAAATGTCTCCGGCCGATCAAAATAGGCCGCTTCCCAATCTGGCTTTAAAAGAACCATACCTATTTTACGTTCGCCTTCCAGGGCATCGGCTGTCATTTGCCGGTATCGAGGCTCAAAAATATGCAGAGGCAAAGGGGTACCGGGGTAAAACACGGTTGAAGGCAAAGGGAAGATGGGAATGATTTCTCCCTGTTCTGAATCTTTTTCCATGGTTTCCTTATCTAAGTAATTACATTATAAGGTGAATATTGTAACATCCAATCTGCCTGCACGAAATTTGACAATTAAGGTTTATTTTTTTAATCTGAGGACTCATGATTGCCCAACCTGAAAACATTTGTACTGAAATCCAGTCCTCTCTGACCCGTTCCGGTTTGTTTACGGAGTCTGATCTGGGAAACCGTTGGCGTATTTCGCCGGAACCGTATTTTCTCTCTTCAGAGGATGTGGAGTTTTTCCACCAGCTTGGTCCCAAACTTCTACAATTTTACTCTGCATGGAACAAGCTTTATCTGGAAAGCGCTAAAGGAACCGGCCCTGAATGGGTCGCCCAGTATCTGGACGCAGGTAAACCGCAGGATTTGATCGATTTTGGCAAGATGAAACGGTTTCGCCAAACCTTGCCGTCTATCCTCAGACCTGACGTAATTGTTACGGAAGATGGATTTGCTGTGACCGAGTTGGACTCCGTTCCCGGAGGCTTCGGCCTGACGGCTGAACTCATGTCGCTTTACAAAGACCCGGCCTGGCAAGTTATTGGAGACTCTGAGGGTGGAATTCCCGCAATGTTTTACAAAATGGCCGAATCTCTATCCAAAGAGGAAAAGCCCTGCATTGCCATTGTTGTCTCAGACGAAGCTCAGGACTATCGTAGCGAGATGGAGTGGCTGGCAACCCTTTTAAAGAAAAAAAGTTTGCCCGTACATACGGTTCACCCTAAAGAGATTCAGTTTCGTGAAGAGGGGCTGTTCATCCAGAATGAGGGAGAATGGCTTCGGGTTGATGTCCTATATCGTTTTTTTGAGTTATTTGACCTCAAAAACATCCCTAAATCTGAATTGATGATGTATGCAGCAAAAAAAGCTCAGGTTGTGACCACCCCTCCCTATAAAGCCTGTCTGGAGGAAAAGCTTAGTTTTGCATTATTCCACCATCCTGCCTTGAAAACCAATTGGGAAAAAGCATTAGGTTCCGAAACTTTTAACACCTTATCTCATCTAATTCCTGAAACATGGGTTCTGGACTCTCGTCCCATGCCTCCTTATGGAGCAATTCCGGGATTGGAGATAAAAGGTGCTCCGATACAGAATTGGCAGGAACTGATGGGTTTGACCCAAAAGGAACGAGAAATGGTGATCAAGCCTTCGGGTTTCTCACCGGAATCCTGGGGGAGCAGAGGGGTTGTGATCGGACACGATGTTTCTGGAGAAGTTTGGCAGGAAACATTGACGAAAGGGTTACAACAGTTCCCCGACCAAACTTCGATATTGCAGAAGTTTTATAAGGGAAAACGGGTGCCGGTTTCGTATCTGGACCAAAAATCAGGTCAGATGGAAACCATGCAGAGCCGGGTGCGGCTGACGCCTTATTATTTTGTGGTGGAAAACACCACTCATTTGGCGGGAATTCTGGCTACACTTTGCCCGCAGAATAAAAAGAAAATTCACGGTATGGTTGACGCGGTTATGATGCCATGTGCCATTAGAAGGTAGTTTTATAATGATGAAGCTCTATAATATAGACGGATGCGGTTACTGCGCCATGGTTAGAGAAGTGATGGCAGAAATGAGCCTGGAGTATGAAAAGGTAGATGTTCCATGGCCTCACCATGAACGCAAGGAAGTTCACGAAGTATCAGGGCAAACTACTGTCCCCGTTTTGGTGGATGGAGATACCGTTCTTGACGATGAATACGATATCATCGACTATCTAAAAAAGACCTACCCGGTCAACTCTTAATCTTCCCCCACTAGCCGTGGAGGCAACTGGCAAAGACAAATTTGAGCCGCCAAGAGTATTGCAGGCAGGCAAAAGTTATTGCAAATTTAGTCCAGCGTCACGCTGGCATAAAGTAAGGAAAAAACATGGAGCCTTGGCAACAACAACTCAGCCAGAGCGCGGTGAAGATTAAAGACCTACCGTTCATTCCCGAATCTCCAGAATATCGGGAACGACTTAAAAAGGTAGGGGAACTTTACCCCATACGAATCAACTCCTATTTCCTAAGTCTCCTTAAAGGACCCAATGACCCTTTATGGAAGCAGGTAGTGCCCACCCTCGAAGAGTTGGACGATTATATAGAAGGAGATACTCTGGTCGCCGACCCACTTAACGAAGAAGGCGACATGCCTGTGCCGGAACTGGTACACCGCTATCCTGACCGGGTATTACTGATGATCAACAACCAATGCCCCATTGTCTGCCGGTTCTGTACGAGAAAACGGAAAATAGGTTTTCCCGGAATCGTTACACGCGATACCCTCAGGCAGGGCATTGAATACATCCGCAACAATCCTGAAATCCGCGATGTGATTATGTCTGGTGGAGACCCGCTTCTCGTTCCCGATAAGGAACTGGACCGCATTCTAGGAGAGCTTAGGTCCATACCGCATCTGGAAATCATTCGTATTGGAACGCGGGTTCCCGGAACCTTGCCAGCCAGAATCACAGAAAACCTTTGCGCTATACTGAAAAAATATCACCCCCTATATTTCAACATGCATTTCAACCACCCTGCAGAGATCACTCCTGAAGTCGAAAAAGCCTGCGCCATGCTTGCAGACATTGGCATCCCTTTGGGAAGTCAAACAGTGCTTTTAAAAGGTGTCAATGACGACTCACAGGTCATGAAAGAGTTGATGCTGAAATTGCTGAAGAACCGTGTCAAACCTTATTATATTTATCAGGCTGATATGACAGAGGGTACAGACCATTTTCGCACCTCTGTGCAAAAAGGGCTCGACATTATCAGAGACCTCATGGGCCACATTTCAGGAATGGCAGTGCCTTATTTTGTGATCGATGCTCCCGGTGGAGGCGGCAAAGTAAGACTGCTCCCCAACAGTGTTGTCGAACACAACAAGGATGAAGTTGTCATCACCAATTATGAAGGAAAAGTTTTTCGCTATAGCCAGCCTGACGGGAAAAACGGGACTTCCAGCGAAAACGGAAAATCGAAACACCAGGATATGTGCCAACTCCCCGCCTGAATAAATTCCTACACCCTCCATTTCGACTTCCTGATAGAATCCCAACATTGGTCCTGATCCATTTCATATAATGGATCAAATTTTCAAACCCAACTGAGTTGAACTTTTGAACCGTTATCAAACCCTCAGAGAACCTGTCCTCCTGTTTTTGGTGGGAGCCTGTCTGAGCATCTCGCAATTCGTGATGATCCGCGATTTTGTCACCATCCTCTATGGGGAAGAAGTGGTGATCATTCTGGTAACTGCGGCGTTCTTTCTGGGACTCTCCATCGGTTATTTTTTATCACTAAAGTTTACTGAAGAATTTTTTGAATCCGCTTTTCTCACTATCGCTTTTCTGCACCTGACTTTTCCTTTCTCATACAGAATGCTAGCGGTAGGAATAGCAAGGCTGGACCTGAGCGGCTATTGGTATATGGCCTTAATGTTCATCTACGCCTTGATATTCAGTTCCATCTTCGCAGTGTTTCTGCCACGACGGATTCATGGAGAAACGGCTCTGCAAAAAATGAAAATTCTTTACTCCATGGAACTGATCGGTTTCGCGGCAGGGTTCGCCGTGGTCGGCTTGAGCTGGAATAAAGGCGTCGACTTCATCATCCCTATTTACTGGGCTTTACTGGCGGTTGTCATTCACCTGGCATTACAGAAAAAAACCTGGACAGTGGCTTTTGTGCTGATCGCCGTTGTCGCAGGTAGTTCCCTCACAAAGATAGACCAGCGCACCACCGCCCTGCTTTATGAAAACAAGCATTCATTCGATAAGGCCACCACTCTGATGTCGATCAACTCCGCCTACCAAAAAGTCGAAGTGATGGAGGATGGAGATGGGGAACGCTATCTTTATTTAGACGGTCTGCTAAACCTCAATGCTTCGGACCTCGAAGATTTGAATTACTACATTGCCGAAATCCCTGCGAGACTCATCAAGCCGGCAAAAACCTTGATCATAGGAAACGGCACTCTCTCTTCCGTGCCCAAAGTCTATCCTCATTCAAAATTTGTGCAGTCGGTTGAACTCGATGCCGGAGTCCTGTTAGCCGGAGAACAGTTTTTCACTCCAAAGCAAGAACTGGTCGGACTCGACCATTGGAATCTGATCATCGACGATGGCAAACATTTCCTGAAAACCACCGAAGATAAATTTGATTTGGTCATTATGGACATCCCTTCCCCCCTTACCATTCAGGAGGCCATTCTCCATACAGTCGAGTTTTATCAACTGGCTCAGTCGAAAATGACCGCACAGGGGGTTATTGCCGTGCAATTGAGTGGCCCCTTGCAACACAACAATAGAACACCTGCCCGAGTGGTCGCCGCACTGTCAAAAGCTTTCAACCAGGTCATGGTGATCAACAGCGACAAGGCTGACCGTAGTTTCGCCTACGCTTCTGACCATCTGCCGTTTAACAAGACTGATGTAAGGGAAATGACCCGTGACTATGAAGAAAATTTAGAGATCCTGTCTTCATTTGATGTTCCATTTTATCTTTCTAACGCTGTGCCCCTCGCGGTGGACAATCTGGACCTTGTGCTCAGAAGAGGATGGGAACGTTTTACAGATCGGTACTTCGACGATGATTAAATTTCCCGCCTACGCCTTTTTGACCGGACTGTATTTTTCCACCCTACAGTTCTGCTATTTGATCCTTTTACAGATCAATATCTCTTCTGCTTATCTGACCTATATGGTGATCACCGCTTCCTGGCTCATTGGCTCTATCATAGGACTGTGGCTGGAAAACCTGGACAGGAATATCGGGGTGGGTCTCGGCCTGTTCTGTTACTACAGCGTTTACGCACTGGTCTCGAATATGCCGTTCTCGAATTTCACTCTCATATTCGCAGCGGTGGGCTCCTGCATAACAGGCCTGTGGGCCGGACGCTTTTTCATCTTCATCCTGCATCAATACAAACAGGTGGATCGAATATTCTTTCACGAGAACAACGGCTTCTGGGTGGGGATCGTAATGTTTTTTCTGGGGTTCACTCTTCTGGGCAGGCCGTTTGTGTTCTGGGCACCCATGACGCTGGCGGGGTTGCTTCTTTTGAAACATGTTTGGATTAAAAAAATCCCAGTCTAAAATCAATATGGACAAGCTGGGTCGGCTTTGGGGAATTCACTGACAAACAAATTACCCTTTAACACACTTCCGGAAATCACAAGCCCATTGTTATGGCTAGAAAAATCTGATTTAAACTTTGAAGAATCCCGGTAAATATTAAAATTCACCTTGGAATCAGATGTGAACTGCAAATCTGCATCCGCTTCATTGGGGTCTCCATCTGCATCCACACCCGTGGGGCTATCTATAATTTCCACAGATAAACTTCCATTATTTTTCTTCATCTTTTTACAATACTTGACTCGAACATTACCAATTCGCGTTTTGAAAACACCATATTTAGTCAGCCCTCTTGCCGTCAAGTCTCCGGATTTAGATCTAAGCTGAACTGCTTTCGAGTTCACATCCGCCAAAACCTCACCACTACCAGAACTGACATGCACATATCTCTTCATCCCCCAGACAGTAACCTTAGCCCTATTTGAGCAAATACCAATGTGCTGATTCACATAGGTATTGGGGTCGCAATCTGCTTTGGCATCTCTATCATCGTCTTTATCCTTGTCTTTATCCTTGTCTTTATCTTTGTCCTTGTCATCGTCTTTGTCTTTGTCTTTGTCTTTGTCATCATCATGGCTGTGATTATGGTTCCAACCATGGTGGGAACCCGTAGTGTGCCAATGGCTATGCTGAAAATTGCCATGGCTATGGGTGTGAGTATGTCCAGAGTCGGCTTCTGCCAAGGAAATAATCGAGGAGCTTGGAAAAAATGTTGGATTGGCCCATCCCACAACCATTAACACCAGCATGGCCATGGAAAAAACTGCAATAGTTTTAAAAATCGGATGCTTCATCCTTTTATTCTCCAACCCTGTTTTCCAACATAACTTTCCATTGCTCCGGTCACTTTCTACTTAAAATACGCCACTTGGCGGGGGACCAATATGCATTACTTTGCGAGCTTCTACTTTAATGGTCATCTCACAATTCTTAGCGTCGTTTTTGGGCTTGGTCAATATCTGGAGTATTTTTCCTACAGATTGATTATTATCTATAAATACACGAAAACCGCAATTATCGCCGCCAGATATTTTATCTATGGTTACGGAGCATTTATTACCCGCAACTCCAGTCACTAAAATATTGGGGCCGGCGGCATCTTCTGTAGCAATAAAATCCTCGTGATAGAGAATCTTAAGTATAGGAACATTTTTACAATCAAAAACAGTGCGCGGGAAACTATCCACATTATAACAATAATCATCACTATTTTCTAAATCACACTCTTCGTCATCATCTTTGTCTTTGTCTTTGTCCTTGTCCTTGTCTTTGTCTTTGTCTTTGTCTTTGTCATCATCCTTATCTTTATCTTTGTCACTTGCCTCAGCAGTAGCAATGGACTCGTAGTCTGGGAAAAACACCAAACTCTCCGCTCCGGACAAAACAAAAAGCAAAACCAGGAAGAAAATTGTCAGAGGATTAATGGTGAGACGTTTGGTAAACACAAAATTCTCCAAATACTCTCGGTTTAAAATCTTAGAAAAGGACATGCTTAGTATAAAAACTGACAACAGGCAGTACAAGCATAAAATTTCCGCTAAATTCTTAAAAACCAATAATATGCGATATTTCAGCCAATTTAAGGATAAATTAAATCTACACATCTCATCTTTTTTGACAAGCCTTTTTTCTACTCCTATAATTAAAGTCATAGAAGGCTTAACAAATACCTTTAGAGAGTTTGGGCATGAAATTTTTGCATAACAAAAATGGATTCACCCTGATCGAAATTATCAGCGTTATTCTGGTGATCGGTGTCTTGGGAGCAGTGGCTCTTCCCATGTTTGATTCCACGGGGATAGATGACTCTATGGCAGCAAACACCATTCAGGCTGACATCCAATATGCTCAGGAACTGGCCATGACGCGAGATCAAAACGTCAGCATCACTTTTCTGCGAAATTCAGTCACCTATGATGTTCCGGCAGACCCAAATGGCGTATACCCTCTCGAGACACGCACGTTACCACGTAATGTAGTGATTGCGCATCCTCTGACTACTACAATTACCTTCAATAGCTTTGGCGAAAAAGTGAACCCGACAGAAACTTTTTATATTGGTTCTGGGGTATCGCTAGCTCCTTGGAACCCTGGGGATCCTCCTCTCACCCTACCTGCTGGAAACCTTACTGCAATAACTGTGGAACAGGTTACGGGAAGGGTGACGGTGTCATGATGAAACTCTGGAAACCCAAACTGACAACTTCTTTTAGAGGGTGCGCCGGGTTCACGATCATAGAAATCATTGTCGCTATAGTTATCATCGGTATTACTGTACCCACAATCCTAACTCAATTTTCAGGATTTGAGGACACTAAGAGGCCAGAGTTCATTGTTCAGGCTTCGTTTATAGCCCAGAAAAAAGCGGAAGAACTATCCAGCCAGTTTCGCAACACGATCACCACCGCCTGCCCGGAGGGAACTGCTGCCACTAGTACTGATGGGGACTACTCTATAGATTGTATATCAGAGCAGGTGAATGCGACAGACCCGGACACTACCGTAACATCAACATTTGGAAGAAAAATCACGCTCACAGTGAAACGCACAGATGGTGCGATGTCCGACATGGTCTTCAATACTTTGATAGCATTGGACGACCCATCATGATGAATAATCAAATAAAATTTAATGGTTTGAATAGCTATATCAGGAACCCCCGTGGATTCACACTGATTGAGATAATTCTCGCCATCATCCTTCTAGGCATCATGGGTATCTTTTCCACCCAGTTCATCACCAGCATCACTCAGTCCGCACAGCAAACAACCAGCCAAAAAGGGTTGATGGACGATGCCAAACTGGCTATGGAATATATCCTGCGCGAAGTTCGGGTTGCATCAGAAAACAATACCGATATAGTCTACAGCTCCAGCGCAACAGCTACTTCGATCACCTTCGACAAGTTCAATGGCTATACGGTAGACACGAATGCAACTGCCATCAATTATACTTGGAATAGCACGTCCAAAATCCTGACACGAACCAGTGGGTCAATCACCACAACTCTTGCAACTCAGGTAACGGCTTTCACGATAGTAGAATCACCGGCTGTTGACAGTGATTTTTATGTTTTCACCCTGACCCTGCAGGGAACTAATGGAGAGAACTTTACCCTGCAATCTGGAGTGAGGCCGAGGTCTACCACGATATGAAAAACTTATTCTACAAAAGAACTCCCTCAGTCCTCAACAATGAACAGGGTGTTGCTGCGTTGATCACTATCATCATGGCCATCATCATTCTCGGGTCTGTTGCTTTCAATTTCATCGCAGAAACCCGGCAGAAACAAGCTGGAGCGATCCTGACTTATACTTCTACCAACTCCCTGATGATCGCCGAAGCGGGTCTGCGCTTCACGCAGAAGTGCCTTCTGGAAGTAGACGCCACCTGGGGGTGCCCTACCTCTCTGCAGAATGTAGGTGACTGGACCACGATCACTGCAACAGAAAACTTCAACAAGGATTTTGGTGGCGATGGAAACTTCGCCATCAGCTTCCCTGTGCATGCCAACAATGATGGAGATAATATTTTTGTAACGGCTACGGGAACATTCCGAGGGGGGCAACGGTCTCTTTCACGTTTCATCTCAAGGATCTGTGTTCTGGGCGAAAATGCCATCACATCCTGTCTTGGAACCACCACCAAGAACAACTCATTGATAGACCCGCCGCTTCCTGATCCACCTATTACAGGCGAATGTCCTGAAGATCCTCCTGGTATTGTTGGACCATTTCCGGATGCTCCAGTAGAGTGCGACAGTTGTCCAAGTGTCTCTTGTCCACACTTTGATACGGGAGATCATTTACTTGCAGGCAATTGGCTGGACCCGTCTTTCACCCGATTTTGCGATTTCAAAATCAAGAACGGTGAAGAGGTTAAAACCCACGTGGGT
>JAJDBH010000078.1 GCA_029261455.1 Nitrospinaceae bacterium | reverse complement strand
ATTCTGGATATTGTGGATGTTCAAATGAAGGGTCTCCACGCACGTCTGGCCGAGAAGAATATGTCAATTGTATTGAGTGACAAGGTTAAAGAGGTACTGTCTCAGAAAGGATACGATCCGGTTTTTGGTGCGAGGCCTTTGAAACGGGCGATACAAAAATATATTCAGGACCCCCTTTCCCGTAAGATTCTGGAGGGAGAATTTTCAGAAGGTGACCAAATAAATGTCATTGTCGATAAAAAATCAGAAACTTTTCTCTTTGAGAAAGCACTTAAAAAAGTTTCGTAATAAAACAAGAAATATATGAGGTGGTGATATGCATGAAGTCAAAGTTTACGACAGTTCTGGAAAGCTTAAAAAAGTCGTCTCAATAAAATTGTTGAATATCCGCTCGATCAAGCAATTGGAAACTCCATCATTGTTCCAGAAAAACAAGAGAGGCAGAAAACCTTTGCCGAAACTTCCAAAAGCTCAATAAAAAGCTACAAGCTCTAATCATTTCAGGAATTGACCGAAAGGAGAATAAATCGCTTCCCAATAGTTCATGGAAAAAAGGTGAAAGGAGAATGACAGAATCAATTTCCTTAGTAAAAATATTTATATGAGATCAAAGACCTTTAAATAAAGTGAAATTTGCACGCTTCCATGTTCTCCAGTAAAGATGGGGTTCATGCTTTGTGTATAAACTTGAAAAACCTACCTTAGGATAGAATTAGTTTCTTTCCAGTAGGGTGTCGGGGGTTAATTTTTGTCGAAGTATATCAGCATAATTCCTTATTCTTTGAACATATTTTACCGGCTCACGACCACGGGCATAGCCATATTTTAATGTTTTGTAATATTTTTTATTGCTAAGGAGAGGAAGTACACCCCTTATATCACTCCATAAATAAGGATTTTTCTCCATTCGGCGAGCAAGCTCCTGGGCATCGTGCAAATGCCCCCTTCCAACGTTGTAGGCGGCAAGAGCTAACCATGTTCTATCCGGCTCAGTAACTTCCTGATTGAAGGTTATTAACATATTGGAAAAATGCTTTGCTCCCGCCATAATATTTTCGTAAGGATCAAGGCGACTTTTGACCCCAAGAGATTTTGCGGTAGGTAGCGTCAGCATCATGATACCGCGCACTCCTGTTGGGCTCTTGGCCTTAGGCTTCCAATGTGATTCCTGATAACTGTGAGCCGCCAGAAGAAACTTATCAAGTTCATATTGTTGAGCTGCTTTATCAAATATGTGCTGGTATTTGGGATACCTTTTTTCAATAGCATTATGAAATGTGATGGTGTCAACAAAATCAAATTCTTTTATAAAGCCGTAGTATCGGTTCGTTATTTGATTCATTTTTCCATCGGATTTAAATGCTTTAAACCATGACTCCAATACCTTTAGTAAGTCGCTATTATTGGACCGGAGGACCCAAGCTAAGGGTTCAGCTTTGGTGAGTTCAAACGCTACTGTGAGTTCCGGGAAATACCTTCGGTTTATAGAGGTTATGTTGGAATCAACAGCCGTGCAGTCGATTTCTTTACGCCACATTTTTTCGAATAATTGTTCAGAGTTTAATTGGTCTGTAGATTCCCAGGTCAAGTCTGGCAGTACTTCCTTAAAATGATCAAGGGTTTCCACATAACTGGAATTTTTAGGCACAACAAGTTTTAAACCCAAAAGGTCGTTAATGTCTCTGGTATGTTTCACGCCATTGCGGCAAACAATTTGCTGCTGGACTTCTTGGTAAGTGGGTCCGAAAAGAAAACGTTTATTCCTGATTATCGTTTTAGTCATTCCGGCAGCTGCAAGATCACCTTGACCATTTTCCAAAGCATCTAAAATTTCATGAATTGTATGAAAAACCCTGTACTCGGTTTCTACACCTAGATGTTTAGCAAAAGCCTCTGCCATTTCATATTCTGGGCCAGTAGCTTGGTCATTGGAGTCAAAATAATAGGTCGTAGGAGCATTACGAGTAAGGACAATGAGCTTTCCACTATTTTGTATTTCCTTAATAGACCTTCCACTCTCCAGAGAACAACCTCCCAATAAAATCAAATATACTGGGATTATGAATAAGACCCCTAACATGCTCTTTTGCATTAGTTGTAGCACCAATAGTTATTCCTGAAATTAGCGTTTGGTTTTATGGAAGTAGACTATTAACGATTTGTACAGACAAATGAAATACTAAATCAAGAAGGTTGCTGCCAATCCCAAAAATATTAAAAAGCCAATTACGTCGGTCACAGTAGTAAGAAGGACGGTAGAGGCTATAGCGGGATCACTGCCAACTCGATTTAGGAAAATAGGGATTCCTGCTCCAAATAATCCTGCCACAATTAGATTAATGACCATTGCTATGGCAATTATTAGTGCCAATTCGGTATTTTTAAACCAGAAAAAAGTGACTACGCCAATAATTAAAGCAAAGACTACTCCATTTAAAACGCCCACAATTGTTTCCTTCCAAATTACGCGGAAGGAGTTGATGTCTGATACTTCCCGCATAGCTAGGGCACGGACTGCTACTGTCAATGCTTGAGTTCCTGCGTTTCCTCCCATGGAAGCGACAATAGGCATTAATATAGCAAGTGCGACAATTTGCTGAATTGTGGCATCAAACAGGGAAATAACGATAGAGGCCATTATTGCAGTGAGAAGATTAATCAAAAGCCATCCAAAACGAGAACGGCTGGTTGCAATAACATCACGATATATACTGGGCTCATTAACACCCGCCAACTTGAGAATATCTTCCTGAGCTTCTTCATCAATTACATCTACGATATCATCTATGGTGATCACTCCAATCATCTTCTCTTCTGAACCAATAACCGCTGCGGACAACAGGTTTTCACGCCTAAAAATCTGCGCCACTTCTTCCTGATCCATTGAAGCTGGGATAGAGTAAATTTCTTCCAGACTAAGGGTTTCCAGTTTTATCTGACTCTTTGATCTAACTAGACGAGCCAATGGCACCTTGCCGGAAACTTTAGAATCCGAGGTGACAATAAAAATATCAGAGAAAACCTCAGGGATATCATCGTCAGAAGATGCACGTAGGGAATCGATAGTTTCGCCAACCGTCCAAGACTGTGGAATAGCAACAAACTCCCGTTGCAGTAATCTACCTGCACTGTTTTCAGGGAAGCTTAAACCCTCTTCCATTGAAATACGGGATTTAATGGGTAGTTTGCGAATTACTTCTTTTTGAAAATCAGCCTCCAGATTTTCTATCATCCCCAGCGCGTCATCGCTCTCCAGCGAAGAAATAAGTTCTGCGACCTGCGGTGCATCCATATCCTCTAAAGCATCTTTACAAAGCTCGGGATCAAGTTCGACATATGTTTCGGGGGCAATTGCAGAGGAATGTTGCTCTAAAATAATATGACGGTTATCTTCACTTACTTTTCCCAGAAGTTCGGCACAGTCCGGTGCATTCAGATTAGCTACGGCTGTTTCGACTGCCTCTTCATGACCCTGCTCGATATTCTCCTCAATGTTTTGTATGTCAGAATCACTAAGGGTAAAAAAAGCTTCTTCTTCCTTTAAATCGTCCTTCATGCGAATTCTCCAGATATAAAAATTAGGCATTCAATTGAATATTTAACACATTACAGATACCCAAATCAGGAAAGTTCCATTTTGGACATTTCCCCCCTTCCTCATGCTGAGGTTGACTTTTGGGCAAAAAGGCTGAGATCTTGGCTTGACAAAATATTTTCATGTTTGACATCATTTTTATATTGCAAAAGTAGAGATTTATGTGATTAATAGATTAGTTCTACTACGTATTTCTTTATATAAAAGGAATCTTGAAATGCTAACAGTCTTCACAGTTTCTATAGTTTTATTTCGTAAAACCAGAAACCATAGATCTTGCCTTCCTCTTGCAGACTGCCCCGAAAATATTTCTGAGTCCACGATTGATAAAATGGAACAGTCATATTTTGCCACAGGTTATATGTAATCCCCTCTATATTGTCCGTTAGTTGAGTGCTGTCTGTTGTTATTTTTCAACGGATTTTTGTGCTTTTCAACTGAGGGATCGTTTTAATCCCAGAAATAAAAATCAGTATTTCATTAATAGATAACTTGCTCTGGTCATAGTTGTATTTGGCTTGATTGGAGTGATTTGCGCACGCATCTTTTTGAAAGGAGGGATAGGGATTACGCCTAATTGGTCGCCTTTGGCCGGAAAAGCGGGAAGTAATTCAATACAATTTTTATAAATAATTTTATTTTTGTGAAAAGGTAAACAAATATGAAAAAGATCCTATTTACATTTATATCTATCGCATTCCTGGCTTTATGTTTAGTTGGAACGGCTTATTCCGAACTTCCCATGGAAGAAGAAAATGAAAAGTCTTATTCAAAAGAAGAATCCATGGAAAACGAATCTATTCTTGAAGTCTTAAGCCCAGATTCTGCAGAAGCTGCTGAAATGGAAAAAGAAGCTGGCGAATTAAATGAGCTGGAAAATGATGATGTCCTTCCATCTGAGGAGTTAGAGATGGAAAAAGAGGATGAGGGAAAAGAAACTACAATTCTGTAAAACAGCTCATAAGAAAAGCGTTGTCATGGTTACTTGGGGGCAGGATGGTTAGGAGGGGCTGTCCTGCCTTCAATACTTGAGCTGAAAGCTATAAAAAGGGGTATCTACATGCATGAAGTTAAAGTGTTCGACAGTTCTGGTAGACTAAAAAAAATCATCTCAATAAAATCGTTGAACAAGCGGTCGATCAAGCAATTGGAATCCCCCGCTTTGTTCCTGAGTAACAAGA
>JAJDBH010000077.1 GCA_029261455.1 Nitrospinaceae bacterium | reverse complement strand
CGATGGAAAAGAACAGCGCGTGATAGAGGGCGATGAACACGGGAATCTGTAACAGCATTGGCAAACAACCGCCGACTGGATTGACCTTATGTTTTTTGTACAACTCCAGCAGTTCAGCATTCATTTTCTGCCGGTCGTCTTTATTTCTTTCCTGAATGACTTTCACATAAGGCTGAACCTTCTGCATTCCCTTCATGGACTTGAAGCTTTTATGGGTCAGCGGGGAAAACAATAATTTAATGATGATTGTCAGGAATATGATTGACCAGCCGTAGTTGCTGGTGAGTCCATAGAAGAACGCCAGAACTTTTAGAAGAGGTTTAACCAGAAACGCAAACTTGTTGCCGAACCAACCGTAATCGATCAGCCTTACCAGGTCGTGTCCTTTGGTTTCCAGTATTTCCAGTTCTTTGGTGCCGGCATACAACAAGTATTGAGCGTTGGCGGAGGATTGGACAGACTCCAACTCCAGCCCGACAAAAACCGAATCTTTTTCTTTAAATACAACACCAGCTTTGGTGCCTTGTAGAGGAATGAGGGCCGAACCAAAATATTTGTTCTGGAAGGCCATCCACTTTAGATCACCCTTAAAATAAGCAGTGTCGTGGACGTCTTCAGGGGGGTTCTCAATGCGCTCATTGTTGGCAAATGCAGTTGCGCCGGAAAAGACGATGTAATCGGTTTGTGAAGAAATTTTTCCGCCCATTCCAGGTCCTAACAATACTTGATATTGCAGGTTTCTGCTTGCCAAGGCTGTGGCGGTGATCTGGGTACTCATTTCAACCAGATAATCGTCGAAGTGGAAAGTGTATGTGCGAATGACCTGTAATCCAGATGAATGGTTCAGGGTCAGGGTCAACTTTCCTTCCGGGTTATTTTCATCCAAAACTATTGAAGTTGTCGAAGGCTCATAATGAGCGTTCTGCAAGATTGATGTTATTTCAGGATCGTTTGTTTTAAGAGCCAGAGCCGGAGTCAAGTGATCGGGGTTATCGATCAAGTCGATAATTTCACCACTGTCATTTTTGAAGCGAGGCAATTGCAATTGTTTCAGAACACCGCCACGATTGCTGATGGTGAAATGAGTTTTTCCGGCTGAGACCTGAATGAGAACCTCTTCACCAGGGAACGGATTAATAGGAGCGGGAATCGGGGTTACGGGTTGTGATGACTGTGACAGGGAAGGAGCCGAAGGTGTTGAGCCTGTACTTCCTGTGCTTTGAGTTGGAAGTGATCGAGCATCTTGAGTGTCTATGCCCTGTTCCTGCACTGGCATTGGGCCTTGTACTTCTGCCAGGAAATAGCCCCATCCTACAAATACCGCCAAAGATAGAACAAAGGCGAGCAATAATCTGTTTTCCAAGTTGAATCTCCGATTCCTGGCCGTTAGGCCCTATTTCAACGGGTCCGCCCCACCGCTGTGATAGGGGTGACATTTAAAAAGTCTACTGATGATCAGTCCAACTGCTTTAACCAGAGAGTAACGCTTTAAAGCTTGGGCTGCATATTCTGAACAACTGGGATAAAACCGACAAGCCGGGAAAAACATGGGGGAAACCCATCGTTGATAACCGCGCACTAATTTAAGGAAAATCTGGTTTAACATGGAGGCCTACGATGGATTACTATGGCGTTTGATCGGGTTTTGGGATTCACCTTTCGGTTAGAAGGGCATTCGAAATTTCTTTTTCTATCACCCGGTAGGGAAGCTTGACCATGTCCTTCCCTGAAATAATAACGATGTCCAGAGTGGGTTCAATACGGTGTTTGATTTGGCGAAAGATTTCCCGGATTCTTCGTTTCACCCGATTTCGGGCTACTGCGTTGCCTACCTTTTTCGAGGCAATGATTCCCAATCTCTTCCGGCCCAATTCATTAGGGAGAGAAAATATAATACATAATCTTCCTACCCGCTTCTTTTTCCCATTATCCATTACCTTTTCGAACTCGTGCCGCTTTGCCAGTCGTTCGATTTTTTTGAAAGAGAAATTTTCCATCCACTCGACGTCCAGCGTGACGCTGGATTCAGTTTTCGATAACTTTTAATGGCCAACAAGATGTTGTATTGGCTATTAACCTAACGCCGTAGCCCTCAGGCATGAAAGCAACGGTTAAATACAGCAAGTGTCGGAAGCTTTCTGCTATCAGACCGTCAAACGTTTTCTACCTTTTCGCCTGCGGTTTGCCAATACGCGTCTTCCACCTACGGTAGAACTTCGTTTACGGAAGCCATGTACGCGTTTTCTTTTAATGTTGCTGGGTTGAAAAGTCCTTTTCATAAATCTATCCTAAAAAAATCTTGAAAAATACATAAAATCCCGCCTTACTCTTACCAAATCAGATGTTTAGACAACCGAAGATAATACGGGAAGGTTTGATGGATTATTTCATCGGCAGGGGCTCATGTCAAGGTCTAATCCCTTTCAATTAGGGCTGATGGCTCGATTCTGGGGATTTTACCGCGGATACATGAATTGTTGGAACTGAGAATGGGGCATTTATTCATTCAAAAAACCTGCGATTTTGGCAAAAAATGGTGTAACATATTTAGATTCAACAGTAATTTAATTTTTTGATTCGCTGACACCGCTGGTGGCAAGAATACCTTTTGGTTTTCCTGCAAACCGGATCTAATTGGTATCCCGGTTTAACTTTGATGAGGTTTTATTATGAAGATGCTGATTTCATTAGGGCTTTTGTTTGTTTCAATTATGCATGGTGGCGTGTTCGTTGTTCAACCAGCATGGGGAAATGACCTAAAGGCAACATTTGAAAACGAAGTGGCCGGGATCACTCCGGGTATGGAAATTCTTCCTTCTGGAAAAGGCATGCTTTCGGAAAATGGAAATCGGCCAATGGTGGCAGACTCCGGCAGTTATCCTAATTTCAAAAACCGTTCTACAGCAAAGAATCCCGATTTTTCGGCTCGAAAAAAAATTATTGCAGAAAGAAAATATGCCAATGCCGGGTTTATCTCTTCGGACATAGTTTCAGTGGGCAAAGTTACCAAACTATTTGAAGATAAACAGGGAACGACTGGCCCCGATGAAATTTTTGTGGATATTGGCAAGCGTCAGGGAATAGAAAAAGGCGATCGGTTTACGGTCTATTCGTTGGATCGTTATATCTATCATCCTGTTCTGCGAGGGGGCATGTTTGATAAACTGGGAGAGTATACGCGGAGAACGGGCTATGAGTATAAGATTGTACCTCACCCGGGAAAACCTGTTGGGCATCGGGTCATGATTCAAGGAGTGATTGAGATCACTGAGCTAGGCGATGAGGTTTCTTATGCCCGTGTGGTGAAAGCATATGACACTATTGTAATAGGGCACTTGCTCACGCCATATAAAAAGTTTGAAGACCGGACTTCCGAGTTTTCAGAGACTGATAAGTCTATCGAGGGCTATATTGTTGCGTCTAAGGGGGACAAAATCGGTATCAGTGATGGTGATTTTGTCTACATAGATAAAGGATTGGAAGACGAAGTTCGGCCGGGTGATCGTTTCGAAGTTTATAGAGTTCCAAATGTTGAAGAAAATGCTTGGTACAATTTTGAACCTGAAAAGAAACCTCTGCTACCGTTTGTGCTGGGAGAAATAAAGATCATCGACACGCAAAAGAAAACTGCAACGGCAATAGTTGTAAAAAGCAGAATTGATATGGTAATCGGTAACTCTATTCGGTTCAAACGTTCAGATCATCCAGGTTGAATTTTCAGAAACCGTTTCTTGCCGACTTTAATGAGATACTCCTGATTCCCAGCCAGCTCCTGATTGACATCGGAAATTTTTTCTCCATTTATCGTAACAGATCCCTGTTGGATAAGACGGCGAGCTGCTGAAGTGCTGTCGGTCATGTTATGGTCTTTCAGGATGTTGCAGATTCCCTTCAACTCATCTCCCCAGCCTTTTACTACCGGGATGTCTTCGGGCAGGTTCTTTTTCTTAAAGACATTGTCAAATTCGGCTAAGGCCGTATCCGCAAGTTCGGGGGAATGGTATAGCGCTACAATTTCCTTTGCCAGGTTCATCTTGGCATTTTTTGGGTTCAGGGTCCCAGCCTCGGACTGTTTCTTCATGGCCTCCAAATCCTGGGCGCTGACCTGACTTAGCAATTCGTAATAACGCCACATCAAGTCATCTGAAATGGACATGATTTTTCCGAACATTTCGTTTGGGGCATCGAAGACACCAATGCTGTTGCCCAGACTCTTGCTCATTTTCTGGACCCCATCGGTCCCCTCAAGCAGAGGCATGGTGAGCACAACCTGTGGCTTTTGCCCGTAGGCTCGTTGCAGATCTCGTCCAACTAGGAGATTGAATTTCTGGTCGGTGCCGCCCAGTTCTATATCGGATTTCAAAGCCACCGAGTCGTAGCCTTGGATCAGGGGATACATCAACTCGTGAATGGAAACCGGCAGGTTTTTGGCGAGACGTTTTTGAAAGTCATCGCGTTCCAGCATTCGAGCAACGGTGTAATGCGCCGCTAATTCGATCATGTTCACCGAGGAAAACTTGTTCATCCATTCACTGTTATAAGCGACCGTGGTTTTCTCAGGGTCAAGAATTTTATAAACTTGCTCTAGATAGGTTTTCGCGTTTTCCTGAACTTCTTGAGGTGTCAGGTTTTTGCGGGTCTCGGAGCGGCCAGTGGGATCGCCGATCATTCCAGTAAAGTCACCGATCAAAAAAATGACTTCATGTCCTAGTTCCTGAAACTGCCTCATCTTGTGCAAAAGAACCGTATGTCCAAGATGCAGATCTGGAGCCGTAGGGTCAAACCCGGCTTTTACCTTAAGGGGTTTTCCAGTCTCTAGCAGTTTGGCCAGGTCTTTTTCGTCAATAACCTCCGAAGTGCCTCTGCGGATAGTTTTTAGCTGTTCGTCAACAGGAATCATATTTTTTATGAAAGGAGTTCCAGTTTAAAAAATTATTGTTAATCTAAGAGCAGGAAGCTAACATACCGCACATGAATCTGCAACAGCAGGGACGATTGCGTTAAAAACAGTTTATCTTATATTAAAAATGGAAAACGAAGATTCTCAAGCGACGGAGACCCTTGGCCTTGGAGCCCGTAAGTTCACTCATGCCGGTTATGGGTTTTTGGGCTTGAATGTGGCCTACCTTGCTATTGCCATGATATTTATTCCCCCTTTTAACCTGGGGTTGTCGGCGGTTCTTTCTCTGGTGGCTTTTCTACTTCTTTTGGGTGTGTTGACCTATTATCTGCTGAAGGGAAAGAAAAGGTTGGCTCAGATTCTGGCTATTATTTATGGCGCCCGGTCTATATTTTCGGCTTATTCCCTGATGGATGTAAGCACCTTTCAGGCGGTGCCGTATTTATTGCCTTGTCTTCTGATCACGTTTTACCTGCTCGGTCGCGCAGGGTGGGATTGGCCCTGATATACATTGGGAGGGAATAGCGTTGAAACCCCTTCTTACCCCTGTTATAAAGAAATTCTTTAAACTCAACCTGATAAAGTTCGACTGTGTCTGCAATATTTATAAAATCAACAAGTCAGCTCTCTCTACTCACTGATGTAGGACGTAAGTTTCTTGGTTTGGAGCATACCAAGTCCCCGGAACTCGCTAGCCGAGTGCAAACCGTTTTTAAGTTATTAAACGGCAAGTTGGGGTTCCCCGATACCGCAATGGGTCGGGAGCATCAGGAAGTTTTTAATATCCTTCTCTGTATGGTTTATCCTGAAATATTGATCGATATTGCAGACTTGTTATATGTTCAGCACGAGCGTCCGGCAGTATTTCTCAACTTTGATCACATCCACATGAATCTTCGCAAGGACCGCACGGCCTTGTCTCAATCTTTGGATCAGTTGGATGAAAAGTTTTCCATTCTTTTCAATGAGTTGGTCAGTCTGATTAAAAAAGATCCGGTTCTTTATAATGATCCAGAATGGGTCACTCTGCTCAGTGAAAGTTATAGCTTCTATCTACATGAGACCGAGAATTTCCCTTGGGATAATCCGATGGAACTGGTGCCGCATAACCTGAAAACTCCCATGATGGATATAGCAACGGGTCTCGCCGGGTTCCGCCTGATCCATGATTGGCCGAAAGACTTCCCCCATCTGGTTCTGGCCGATAATATGCCCTTTATTATTAAAGGGCTGATCCACTTCGTGAAACTTTCTTGCAAGAAGAATATTGAAGTCCTGAATGTTGATTTTCCAGACGGTCCGCTCGGCAAGCATTATGGTTGTATTTTAACCAATAAATTTTTGCATCACTTGCAAAGGGCAGAACGCCAGCAGTTTTTGCGCTGGGCTACAGAAGCATTGGAGCCGGGGGGATTCCTGATGATTCTGGATACCGATCTCGAAGCCCAGATTTTAAGGCGTGCTCGTGATGCTGAATATCGAAGTAAACTGACCCACGGATATGTTGAAACGCTGGTAGAGATTGAAGATAACTTTTGTGAAACCCTTATTCAGGACGTTCGGAAAATAGGTTTTGATGTTTCACATTTCGATTTTCACGAATATGAAGATGAGACCGATGCCTACAGCCAGTTGCCGGGAGAAAACCTGTCAATAAAGTTTGTGGGATTAGAAATTGTCGCCTCCCGGGCAACACCCGGTGGCAATGAAAAATAGCTTTATAAAGCGAACAAACTTTATTGCTAGTTGGCCTCACGCCGAGTGGTGGAGAGGAGTTTTTGTAGAGCTTTTCCTTCTGTGCGGGTTGCGTCGGCGGCTTTTTTTTCCATTTTGCGGTAGAGCTGAATGACTATTTCACCTGCGGGAGTCAGTTGAGCACCGCCTCCTCCCTTGCCACCTGTGACGCTGAGAACAAGAGGTTCCTTGAAGCATTGGTTCATAGTATCCACCATATTCCAAGCACGCCGATAACTTAGATGTCTTTCACGGGCCGCCTGAGAGATGGATCCCTCTCGCCCAATTGATTCCAATAAATCGACTTTCCCTGGCCCCAGGGCAATCAAATCTCCAGTCATTATTCGAAACCGGGGACGAACTGAGCTTTTGTTTTTCTCTGGCACAAGGTATTCCTATTATTATTCAAGGCGCATTAGGCCCAGCACGTTCGGGACCGAGTGGGCAAAAGTATTTTCATCATGTTCTCTGGAACCACTGGAATAGCTGCCGATGAACTCGTGTCGCTCTTTTCCGGTGTTGATATATAACTGGGCATCGGCTCCCCCTTCAACATACATAGCCTGTTTCAGGTTGATCGGGAGATCAAGAAGCATATTGATCAAGTCATGGGTGGTGTATGGCGACCGAACATGGATGAGCAAGATACGATTTTGGTTGTCCAATCCTATAGCAGCGGTACTCCACATTTTCTTATGTGGTGCCCACATGTTTTCCCCGTGACAGGAAACCATACGAATGCTTTGGATTAAGGTGCCATACAACTTTCGTAATTTGTTGAAATCTTCGCAATCCCGATCAATGATTCGCACTGAGGGTAAGTTCTTGTCAGTGGGATCGAAAGCGAGGATGGTTTTATCTTTGGAAACCCAAGTGTTGTTGGTGTGCTGCCGGGTTTTCATATAAGAGACACTGGACTTCATATCCCTTTGGTACATGCTTGCGTTAATGGCGGCAACCATACCATTTTTGTTTGCCCAGTCTTTCACTGATCGACGTTTGCTCTGATCCTTGGATGATGCGTTCAGCAACCGCAAACCAAAGTAGTTGGTGTCAGCCCTTAAAATGCGAATTAAAGAGTCACCCAAAGCGGATTTTTTGGGAGCTTGGAAAATGCCCAAATCCAAACCTTTTTCAAGGTTTCTCCATGAAGCAGGTCCTGCAGAATTCGCCGGCCGGGTTACCGGGCTGATTGCCAGGATTCCCAATAAAACGAAAATAGGAATAACCAGATGTTGTAGACGTTTCAAGGTTTTTGACCTCACCGCAAAACATTCGTAAAAAGATGTCAATCCTAAATTTTACGAACGAAAGTTGGAACAACAGAGAAAGCGGAACGGATTATAGCCTTCATTTCCCGGGTTGTCCTCGAAATTTTTCAACCGCAATATCCGAGTCATTATGGCAAAACTACTGAATTTTAGGTGCAAATAACGGTGTTTTTGCAAAGGGATGATTGATTTTATACGCATTTTCCTCTATTATTTAAGTCATCCACCTTTTCTGAAACGTATTGATTAGCTGTGGTTCTGGCTCATAAGACAATCTGCGGCAAAACTTTTTGCTTGGCCTCCTACTGTTTGGAGAGATTGTTTTTTTAATTAAAAAATTTTCGGTCGATTTTCAGGCTGATCGATTTATTAGAGTTTCGTCAAGTAGTAGTATTATATTCATTAACGTTTCATCTTTTTTTTGTGAGGAGTTTATGAAAATCATTTCTAGAGTTTTGGCATTGTTAGTAATGGCTTTATTTGCAGGATGTGCGGCGCAGACCGGAGGCGGTAGTGCTATGGCCCCCAGTGCTGGAAAAGCATTATCAATCACTACGCCGGCTACGTTGTCTAATGTCAGTAGCCCACTGCAAGTTTGTATGGCAACCAATGGTTATACAGTGGAACCAGCTAAAAACGGTGTTAACCCCGGTAAAGGCCACCATCATCTGATCATTGACGAGAGTATTCCTGCTGACTTGAGCAAGCCAGTTGCAAAAGATGAAAACCATATTCATATGGGTGATGGTTCTAAGTGTAAAACCATCAACCTGACCAAAGGCCAACATACCATCACGGCTCTTTTTGCTCAGGGCAACCACGTTCCCTATAACCCTCCGGTCTCGGATGCGGTAACTGTTGTCGTGGTGCATGTGAACTAATTCCTTTTAGGAATCATTGATTTAACGGGAAATTCCACCTCCAATTCGGGGGTGGAATTTTTTTTGTTTATTTTTGTTCTAAGAGAGTATCTAGCGCAGTTGAGTTTCACAATTATAGCCTTGTAGGGAACTATGACAGAATTGGTTAAAACTCCAGTATTTTCAGACGACAACTTGATCAACTTATGTCACTTGAACGAGTTGTATCAGAATGTTGCAACGGAAGTTTCCCGGAGAATGCAGGAAACTCACCAAATGGATATTCCCATCACTTCAGGAGTCTGGGGGGGCACCTATCTTATTGCTCACCCCAATGGCTTGGCCAGAAGGCGTATCTGGAGGCTTTATTGCATTGTTAATCTTCCGCAAAATACTCTTTTGGATAAACATCAGAACCTGGAGAGATTGGTCTCAATTTATTGCGATGTATTCACAGAGGCATTTGCACCACAGTTGGAGTTAAAGCTGCAAATGTGGGGTGGCCGTCTTCCCTTTAGCAATACTGCTAAACCAAGTCTGACATTCCACATGGAAGATGCCACTGAAACGGTGAGGTGGCTGAGAGCGTTCTTTGTCTGGAATCATGTGCCCTGGGAAGAGTCGATCATCAGTGACACCGTAAGGATCATCAAGGAATATAAAGAGTTTTTTGACCTGTCAAAAGGTCCGGTTGCAAAAGACCCGAAAGAGATCAAATATCTTCTTCAAGACATCATTATTATTTACCGCACTCTGGAAAATGCTTGCAGTGAAGATTTTCAGGAGCATGCTAATCCGATCATCAATAAAATGATGGAAGGGTTTATAGGAGGTCTACATGATCCTGAGCAGATCATCGATCTTTATGAGACGGTTTTTAAAAGTGCGTTGATTTACGGGTTTGAAGAGTGTTTGGAAGGGCCTTTTGCGAAAGCCGGTCTTGATATCCGTAACCTGGAAAAATGGCCGGTGGAGAAAATTAACTGGGTGCCTGATGAGTTGAAGGAAAAGATCATTCCCCCCATTCAGAAATTGTTTGCTGGATTCAAAGCAGAGCTGGAAAAAGAGAAATCTTAAGCTTAGAAAGCCTGTCGGAAGGATTCAGGCTTTCAACACCGCAACAAAATCTGCAAGACTTTCAAAGATCAGTTCTGCGCCGTCAAAGTTTATATTTCGATTCAAATGATTTCTTAGGATGATGCAGGGCATTCCCGCTTCTTTGGCCGCATTCAGTCCTTTCTGAGCGTCTTCCAAAACAAAGCATTCATTTGCGGCGCATCCCAGCTCTTCTGCAGCATTTAAAAAAATATCGGGATGTGGTTTTTCCCTGGGCGCAGATTCTTTTCCCAGAATAACGGGGAAGAGATTCAACGCGTCAGCATTTTTGAGAATATAACGGATGTCCTTGGCCCAGGACCCTGATGCGATGGCGAGTTTGTGGCTGATGGAAAGGTGCTCCACCATGCTCTGTGCCAACGGAAACAATTTGATTTCTCCACTCTGACAAAAGCTGGAGTACACCTCAAATTTTTGTTTTCTCAAGTCGACGGGGTCTACATTAAGTTTAAGATTGTGGCGTTCTATTTCTCCGGCGATACCTTTTCCCTTTGAAGTCCATTCCACCCAATATTCTTCCTTGTTCAGAGTGTGCCCGTACCGTTCAAAAACTTCGTTATAAGCCCGGTAGTGGTAAGGTTCTGAATCGGCAAGTAATCCGTCAAAATCGAGTACAGCGGCTTTGCTACGAGTGAGGAGGGAGTGCAGTTTGTTTTTCAATGTCAAAGGTTCTGTCATATCAGTTATTCCAGAATTTTTCCGAACCGTTCGAACCGAACCCAACTCTCAATTTGATCCCATGACCAGTAAATCATAAGTGCTTTGCCACGGATTTTTTTAACATTCAAATAACCCCAATAACGGCTATCCTGACTATTTTCACGGTTGTCGCCCATGACAAAGACGTGGCCATCAGGAATAAGAATAGGGCCGAAGTCATCTCTCGGCACTAGCGGACTGTCTGAAGGCGACTCTGTATGGCGGGCGCGAGCATCGTCATAGGGTTCGTTATTGATGTAAACTTTTTGCCGTCGTACTTCCAACAAATCACCTGGTAAGCCAATCACACGTTTTATGAAATCCCGAGTCTCATCCTTGGGAAACTTGAAAACGATGATGTCTCCTCTTTCTGGTGCTGAGGAAAACAAAACAATATCGTCAAACAGTCTGACGTTGATGAAAGGTATTTCATTAGGAATATGTGTGCCATAACTGAACTTGGAAACCAGAATGTGATCGCCGATAAGAAGCGTGTTCTCCATAGAGCCAGAGGGAATTTTAAACGCTTGAACGATAAATGTGCGAATCAACAAAGCTAGAAGCAGGGCGATTAAAATAGCTTCGGTGTACTCGCGGGTAAGACTCTTTTTTTGGACTTTGGTCTCTTCGGTCGGGTCGTCAGTTTTATTTGTCATCGGTCCTCAATACTGCGAGAAAGGCTTCCTGGGGAATTTCCACACTACCCACTCGTTTCATTTTTTTCTTACCTTCTTTTTGCTTTTCCAGCAGTTTGCGTTTGCGGGTGATGTCACCCCCGTAACATTTTGCCAGAACATTTTTCCTGAGTGCTTTAACTGTTTCACGCGCGACAACCTTACTACCTATCGCAGCCTGAATGGCCACCTCGAACATTTGACGCGGTATTTGTTCCTTAAGTTTTTTAGCCAGATCACGGCCCTGATATTGCACTTTATCTTTATGAGCGATTAAGGACAGTGCATCGACCAGTTCGCCATTCAAAAGCACGTCCAACTTTACCAGACTGGATGTCCTGAAATCTATAAATTCATAGTCGAAGGAAGCATAACCTTTAGTGCCAGACTTGAGGCGGTCATAAAAATTAAGAACGATTTCGTTAAATGGTAGTTCATATTCCAGCAAAACTGTTTCTGGGTTCATGTACTCCATTTTTTTCTGGATTCCCCTGCGGTCGCGAACTAATGCCATCACCACTCCGATATATTCTTCTGGGACGATGATGGTACCTAAGACATAAGGTTCCTCAAGGTGGTCGATATTTTTTTGTTCTTCCAGCTTGGAAGGGTTGTCGATCATCAGTGTTTTTCCATCGGTGGTGACGACTTTGTAAATGACTGTGGGCGCGGTGGTGAGAAGGTCAACTTTGTATTCGCGCTCAATACGCTCTCTTATAATTTCCATGTGCAATAACCCCAGAAACCCACAACGGAACCCAAACCCCAGAGCTGTGGAGGTTTCGGCTTCATAAGAAAATGAGGCATCGTTCAACGTGAGTTTTTTCAGCGCGTCGCGCAAATCTTCATAGTCGTCTCCACTGATCGGATAGAGTCCACTGAAAACCATGGGCTTGACTTCTTTGTAGCCGGGCAAAGGCTCATTGGAAGGGTCTTTCGCTAGGGTGATGGTGTCTCCCACTTTGGTTTGATCCAGTTCTTTGATGTTGACGATCAGATAGCCCACCTCACCCGCTGTGAGTTCAGCACCTTTTTCTTGCGTTGGGTTGAACGTGCCGAGCTCTTCGACCACGAACTTGTTTCCCGTGGCCATCATTATGATTTCATCGCCCGTCTTCAGGCTTCCGTGTTGGATTTTAACCAGAATGATCACTCCCCTATAGGCGTCGTACCAGGCATCGAAAAGCAGGGCCTGTAACTTTATAGAAGCATCTCCGGTGGGTGGAGGAATCTGCCTAACAACGGCTTCCATCAATTCATTGATCCCGATTCCTTCCTTGGCGCTGACTAGAACAGCATCGGTGGCTTCTATCTGCAGGACATCCTCCAGTTGTTCTTTTATGAACTCCGGATTGGCGCTGGGTAGATCGATTTTATTGATCACCGGTATGACAGCCAGATTATGTTGCATGGCGAGAGTTAGGTTCGCTATGGTCTGTGCCTGAATACCTTGCGTAGCGTCTATGACCAGCAGTACTCCTTCGCAGGCAGCAAGACTGCGAGACACCTCATATGTGAAGTCCACATGACCTGGAGTGTCAATCATGTTGAAAACGTATTCCTGCTTATCCTGGGCCTTGTATTTCAGACGTACCGTTTGAGCTTTGATGGTGATCCCACGTTCCCGTTCTAAATCCATATTGTCCAGAACCTGCTCTTTCATTTCCCGTTCAGGGATTGCCGAGGTGGCCAGAATCAGTTTGTCGGCCAGAGTGGATTTGCCATGATCAATATGGGCAATGATGGAAAAATTTCTTAATCGTTCCTGTGTCATATATTTGTTTAATATCCAAAAGGCATTTTCAATCCACTGGGGATTGTGTGCCGGCGCGGAGAACCTCCGCAAGTAATTTGCAATGCACCGTTAGCAACCATGCTAGCGGCTCAGTCAAGCCTCTATCAGTTGCCTTTGTGGCTAGTAGTCAGTGCGTGGGAGAAGGTCGCGCCACTTTCTCAGTGGGAGCAGTGCGGGAAACCTTGTTGTAGTTTTCAGTGACGCTTCGGGGTTCTTCGTATTCCCGTAAATATTTCCACCATTCATCAAACCGGGTTTTCATGGCTTCATAGTCTTTAGCGTTATCAATATCCAGAGCCGCACCAGGGTAAGGAACGTCCAAGGCCATAAAACGGGTTTTCATGATGGTACAGATTCTTTGCTCCACTTCTTTTTTGGGATTCAAATTACGAAAATAATCTACCAGAAAATCGAGCCTGAGGCTGGCAAAAAACAGGCATAACTGCAGGCCGATATAGTTTTTATAATGTCGGACTTTTTCCTTTCCAAAAACCGATAAGCCAAAAAGCACAAGATTTTTGAAGTTTCTCTGGTAGCGGTACTGGTACATTTTCTGAATATATTCCCGGTTTTCAATGCGCAAGGGTTTAACCAGGTGCAGGTTATTGATCCGGAAGCTGTCTTCTTTAATGTGAAGATAAGCCATTTTTATACCCGGTTTGCCATCTCGCGGATAAAAATGTTTTAGTTTTTCGCGGGAAACTAATCCCAAAACGTGGTCGTTATTCTCCATGTCTGCATTGGAAATAAAATATTCCACTTCCCGTGAGGTCATCATCGGAGCGTCACAAGGTACGATCAGGACTGCACGGTCGCGATGGGATTCGGTATTCGGCACTTCTTCATTTACATCCTTCAAGGATTGCAGGAAAGTGTGCCAGACGTTTTCATAGAGATTGGATTTTTGTTCAACAATGTGAACACGTTTGGGAGAATTTAAATCGACGTGTCCTGATAGAAAGACCTGTTGCAGTTTTTCCTTGAGGCCTACCACATAAATATCCTGAATGGATTCCACTTGTTGCAGAGTTTCGACAATATAATGGACGAGACACTTCCCATTTATGGTCAAAAAAGCCTTGTTCTGATGATGAACCTTATAGCTGGACTTTCCTTCTCCTGCTACCAGAATTGCATCATATTTTTTATGACCATTGGTTGAACTCATGCAAAAAGAATCCTCTCTATTTCGATACTATTATAATACCTTGCGCTCTCTAATGAAATTGGTTATACAAAGAGTTTACGTACTTCACCCAAAATAACAGATTTTCTAAACATGTCTCAAGAAACTTCCTCAAGTCTGAAAACCACCCCTCTAATCGATATCCATAAAGAACTTGGGGGCAAGCTGGTTCCTTTTGCGGGATGGCAGATGCCCATTCAATTTCAAGGGGTCATTCCGGAGCATCAATGTGTCCGCGATGGTGTCGGCATATTCGATGTCAGCCATATGGGCGAGATCGAGATACAGGGACCTTCTGCCAAGAGCCTGATTCAAAAACTGATGACCAATGATATCGACTCAATGCAGGACAATCAGGCCCTTTATACCCTGATGTGCCTTGATAGCGGCGGTGTGGTGGATGACTTGCTGGTCCACCGTTTTTCTGAAGATCATTACTTCCTTTGTGTGAACGCGTCGAATGCGGAAAAAGATTTTCAATGGATATTAAAAAATGCAGGGTCTTTCGATGCTACGGTTCGAAATACCAGCCATGATACCGCGCAACTGGCGATTCAAGGGAAACACTCTGAGGCTCTATTACAAAAACTATGTGATACCCCTTTGAGTGAGATCAGATACTACCATTTTAAAAAAGAAAAAATCCATAATTTTGAAGGTATCATTGCGCGCACCGGATACACCGGTGAAGATGGTTTTGAGGTTTATGTTGATGCGGGTAACGCGGAACCTCTTTTCAGAGCTATACTCGATGCGGGTAAAGAGTTTGATCTTAAGCCCATTGGCTTGGGAGCCAGAGATACCTTGAGAATGGAAATGGGATATGCTCTTTATGGTAACGAAATTAATGAGGAATCCAGGCCGCTGGAGGCCGGATTAGGCTGGGTTATCAAACTGGGTAAGGATAAGTTCATAGGACAGGCAGAGCTTAAAAAACAAAAAGATGAGGGAAACAGACGTAAGCTGGTAGGGGTCCGCCTGCTGGACCGGGGGGTGCCGCGACCACATTACCGGGTGCTAAAAAATGGCGCTCCGGTTGGGGAACTGACCAGTGGAACTTTTTCCCCCACCTTGAATACAGGGA
>JAJDBH010000076.1 GCA_029261455.1 Nitrospinaceae bacterium | reverse complement strand
TCATGAAGATGATGTTACCAAACCAGATCATACGGTAGTCTTTTCTTTTCCGATCAAAACAGCCAAAGACGCAATGACCAGAAAAGATCTGACTGCCGTTGAGCATTTGGAATTGTGGAAAATTTATCAGGATCATTGGTGCGTAACTGGCGATACTTTAATTCTGACTTCATTAGGTCATAGGAAAATTAAAGGTTTGGTTGGAAAGAAAATTTCTATTTGGAATGGGGTAGAGTGGTCAGATGTTGAGCCTTTTAAGACAGGAGTTCAAAAGGTGTATAAAGTAACTCTTTCAGATGGGTCAATTGTGAATATGACAGATAATCATAAGTTACTAACACCAGAAGGTAAAAAAATGTTGCGATCTTTGAATAGAGGTGATGAAATATCTAATGATTATAGGCTTCCAGTTATACCTATATACAAAATTCTTAGAGATTCAGATGCGTACAGTCAAGGTTTTTATTCTGGTGATGGCTACACTCATGGAGATTGGACTTTAATATATAAACCTAAATATGCTGTTATAAATAGGCTAAAAGGTCATGTATCAAAAAATGAGACATCTAATAGAGGACGTTATTGGAAACATTCTGAAACAGTACAATGGCAAAAAACATATGTCCCATTATATCGAGATCAAGATTATCAATTAAATTGGTTGGCAGGAGTAATTGATAGTGATGGAAATATTTTAGGAAAAGGATTTCAACTTTCGAGTGTTGATTTTACTTTCATTTCTAAAATAAAAATAATGCTCACAGCTCTTGGATGTAAATCAAGAATTCAGAAAAAAGAAAAAAGTAGTTTTGGAATAAAACCTTGTTACTATTTAAACGTTTCCGGTATGTATACGAGAAAATTAATACGTTTAGGTCTTACTTGTGAAAGAGTTAAAATAAAAGGCTCTAAACAAGATACAAAAGATAGAAATCTTTTTATAGCTGATATATGTGAGATGCCGAAAGAAGAAACTTATTGTTTTACAGAATCAAAATTAGGACAAGGTGTCTTTAATGGAATTCTTATGGGTCAGTGCGAACACAAGCCATCGATCACAGTCAGTGTTAAAGAAGACGAATGGTTGAAGGTCGGTTCTTGGGTATACGATAATTTCGATGAGATCAGTGGTGTTTCTTTCTTACCTCACTCAGATCATACTTACAAGCAAGCACCTTATGAAGAGATTAGTGAAGAACAGTATAAAAAACTTTTATCAGAAATGCCAAAAGATGTTAATTGGGATGGCCTTTCTAAGTTTGAAGTTGAAGACTCGACTGCACCTGAAGGTGAGCTGTCATGTCATGCAGGTGGTTGTGAGTTGTGATAGAACTTATCAAACAATGTTTAATATTCATTGCTGTCAATCTGGTATTCTTAGGATACTGGCTTGCAATAGCGAATAAATAAAGGAGAATGAACATGAAAAACTCTAAAGGTTTTACTTTTATTGAGTTGCTTATTGTGATTGCAATTATAGGTATTCTGGCTGCGATTGCGATCCCTCAATTTACTGCGTATAAAAAACGTGAAGCAAATGGTGGACAACTATCACATTCTCATAAAAATGAAAAAGTTTGTGAAGAAGAACAGCTTGGTCGAAAATTCACAAAAATAATCTGTCATGATGGTAGAACTGAGATTGTATTTTATCGATACAGTTCCGCAAATTATGTGACTTCAGGTATCATGCAATGAGACATTTCAGAGTTAAATGTGAAAAATGTGATGCAGTTATAAGGCAATGTCGCTGCCTGAATCCTGCAAAAGAAACACAGTATGAAATCTGTGACAAGTGTAATAATTCATCACTTGAATGTACTCAAGAAGAGTTCAATAGTGCGATCATTCAAGCACTATACTCTTTAGAAAAAACTCATGATGGAAAGGTTCAATTTCTTGAATGGGCTAAAGAGGAAATCGATAAAAAACTTAAAGAGGAAAAATCAAATGGCATCTAAAATAGATATTGAAAAAGTTGTAGAAGAAGGTATTAAAGCAGAAATTGAACTTATCAAAGAAGAATTGGTGAAAAAATATTCAGATCAAATTCAAAAAAATCTCCGAGAAAAAATGGCAGGAATTGTAGTTCGAACAGAACAGTTCTATCGTGTTCATACTCAAGGACATGATGTAGTTATTACCCTAGTGGATCGAGCAAAAGACCGATTTTAATTTAATAGGCGCGGTGCAATGAAAGGAATGCACCATGATGAATTTAGCGGATATGCCTGACTTAAAACCTTTACCGGTAAAAAGTCCTGGAGAGCGTAGGAAATGGATTGTAACGAAAGATTGGACCTGCAGAATACTAGGGAATTATCAACTGTTCATAATTCCAAAAGGGTTCATTTTCGATGGTGCAAGTATCCCAAAACCTTTCTGGCCTTTGTTGTCGCCTACGGGTTATCTATTTTTAGCTGGACTTATTCATGATTTCGTGTATAAATATGGGTTCTTGTTCGAGCATTCAGTAGCAGGAGATGTAGTCGGACCCATTTACAAGTCACATCCTTACAGCCAGAAAGAGGCTGATATCATTCTGGCTGACATAGCAGATGGAATTTGTATGGGTCATCATTGGAAAACCAGTGCAGCTTTTTTAGCACTTCGAGGATTTGGGTTTTTTACTTGGGATAAATATAGAAAACAGAATCCAAAATGTGATATATTCCCTGCAGACTATAAAGGAGAAAAAACATGAGAATTGGCTTTATAGAGCTTTTGATCATAGGTGGTATTTTAACGGCAGGATTTGAAGCGGTCCAGGAACATGAGATTGTTGAAACTGAAGTCAATAATAAGATCTCATACTCAATACAGAAAAAAGAATCTGTTAAGAAACAGAAAAAAGAATCTGTTAAGAAACAAGAAAAAGAAGAATCGGACGAAGAGTACACCTTTTCCCAATAGCTACACCCTTCGGCGCATCATAACCTCACAACACACGGCCTCTCAGGAGGTCATTTTCACCTCTAAAGGAGATAGAAATGGAAGAATCCTTGTTTACGCAAAAAATCGTCAAAGCAAATGAAAGATC
>JAJDBH010000075.1 GCA_029261455.1 Nitrospinaceae bacterium | reverse complement strand
TGTGATTTCATTCACCGTTGAGACCGACGGTAGTTTACCGACCGGTCAGCCACTGGGCCAAGCCATTACCGCTGTTGATGAAGCCACCGGGAACGGCGCCGCGTACTTCATGGTGAATTGCGCCCACCCCGATCATTTTTTTGAAAAAATGGGTGATTCAAGTTGGACCCGGCGTGTACGCGGATTGCGCTGCAATGCCTCACGGTTGAGTCATGCTGAACTGGATGAATGCGAAGTGCTGGACGATGGCGATCCGGAAGAACTCGCCAGCCAATATAAAACGATGTTTGCCACCATGCCCTGGCTGAATGTATTCGGAGGCTGCTGCGGCTCCGACCTTCGCCACGTCGCCCAGATCGCAAAAGCGGTTGGAAGGTAGATTTCGGCCTTTCCGCTGTCATCCTGAGCCTAGTCGAAGGGCGGCAGCGGCAGCAAAATAATTTGAACAATAGCGGTGGCCTCACTTCTAGAGCCTCAATGTGATAAGTGAGATCAAGGCATGTCATTCTGAGGATCTTGTTTTTCTTAACCTGTCCTCAGCTTTCCCTTAACAAGAACCAAATCTTGGGCTATAGTTCCTATACCAAAGAATTTGAATTGGAACACCCGAATTAAAAAAAGTTCAATTGTTATTATTAATCTAAAATAATATTTTCTGAAAACTTCAACTGTAATAGGTATTTGGGGAAATTAATTTTAAAGGATAAATTTTGTTTAACTTATTAATTTCTAGTGGTGCAGAAATTTGGCAAACGGGTTCTTATGAAATTGAAAAGAACAGAGTTGCAATTGAATATACTGCCGATGAAATTAGTGAAAGATATAAATTTTTTTCAAAAAAAACTATAGAAGAAATGAAGGAATTTCCAACTCTTTTTGTGACCGAAAATGAAATAACCCCTTCGCGAATTGGATACATTACCGAAATAAAGATTAGATCTTCTACTCTAGCAATTCAGTTCGAGTTTGACCAAATATTCCCGGAACTTCCCATTGGAACAATCAGAGATCTGAAAGTTGATATTGATCTTGGTCGTTGGGAATTATCAAGAACTCATTGGGCAATAAAAGACGAAAGGCTTTTTGATATTTTATTGAGAAGAAAGTTTATTACCCAAGAACAATTAGATGCATCCCAGAATTTAAGGAGAAAGATTTTTCCATACCCAGAGCCAGCAAGTCCAGAGATTGGAGAATTCAATAATTCACAAATTTTTATTGTTCATGGCCACGATGAAATAGCAAAAATGGAAGTGGCTAATTTTGTATCTGATTTAGGGATCGAACCAATTATTTTACATATGCAAGCTAGTACCGGTAGAACCATTATTGAAAAAATTGAGGATTATTCTAATGTTGGTTTTGCTATTATTTTATATACGCCTTGTGATATTGGATCGAAGGTGGGAGATTTAAAAAACAATCACCGAGCTAGGCAAAATGTAGTTTTTGAACATGGCTATCTTATAGGAAAATTAGGTAGGCGACGTGTTTCTGCTATTGTAAAAGGGGAAGTAGAAATACCAAATGATATAAGCGGGGTTGTTTATGTGGCCATGGATGACGATGAAAAATGGAAAGAACAAATAAAAATTGAATTGGAAACTTTAGGTTTTCAGATATCGAATTCTTAAGCATGAGCATTAAAATTAAAAGAGGGGAAATATTCTAGGAGGAGTTCAGGTGGTGTCTTTCTGGGACTGTGTCGCTTCCCAGGCAACTAGGGCTTTTTTTCTGTCGGGTCCGGACTGGCAACCCCCGAAGGCACCCATGCCTCGGCGGAATATTTTTGGAGGTTGCTGCGGCTCCGACCTGCGTCATGTCGCCCAGATAGTCAAAGCCGTTGGAAGGTAAGTTATCGAGAAAAAGCAAAGGCGAGATTCTTCGTCGCCTGATGGCTCCTCAGAATGACATGCGATGGTGCGCCTGATTTTAGGAATATTTTTTTGTTAAACACCGCTTTTTAAAATCAAACAATACTAAACTGTCATTCTGAACGCTAGTGAAGAATCTCGCCTTTGATTTTTGCTCATTGAGGGGTGCCCGGTATTTCCTCTTCAGAGTTTGTCCTGCGCCAGTAGACCGCAAGGTCCGAAGCAGGGAGATTGTAATGCTTCGTAAGTACAAAAATGTTAAGAAAAAATCCCCTCAGCCCTCCTTCGACAAGCTAAGGGCAAGCTCTTTAAAAGGGGGAGTAAAACCCAATCATCATTTCCTTCATCCGAAACATTGAGGTATAGTAACTCAATCTATTTTATAAGGGAAAATTCGATTTAAAAATTTTAATAAAAGCAATTTTTGAGGTTATTTGAATGAAAGGTCAGTGGATTGGAAAATACAGTGGGAGCATAGATGGAAATATTATGGTCAATATCGATGAAGAAGAAAACCATATTGAAACTGTTGCATATATAAATCCAACAGATAGAAATCTTCCTAATTCTGTTGCTATTGGAGCAATTAAAAATATAAAAGAAAAAACTTTTAATGTGGACGTATTTCCTGTTGATCCTAAAACCTGGTTAATATGCGAATGGGATGATATTAAACATTTATATCCTGCAGATTTTAAACATTCTAAAAAAGCTGAAGTGTCACTAATAACTAAGGATGGAAAGTTGCTATTAAATGCAAATACCGATATTGGGGCTCAGCTAGTTAGCACATTACAAAAAAGAGGCGAAGATGATGGTTCAAAAATACTTGGAAAAAAAATGTCTTGGAATAATTTTAAGTCAAATATTTCTGAAAACTCAAAATCTAAAAATTTGTTTAGAGGGCAAAAGAAACCTTGGAGACTTAGAACTTCATTTCATCGGCGTGGCCGTTACCGAATAAATGAGTTTACTAATAAGGATGTTAAACAATTACATCAGCGATTGAGCGCCATTACTTCCCACTATTTTGATTTATCAAATCCAGACCAGAATGGTGCATTTTTTAACCTAATACAACATCATGGTTACCCGACACCATTGCTCGATTGGACTTATTCTCCATATGTTGCAGCATTTTTTGCTTTTCGAGATTGGCCAATTGGCTATAGTGGAGAGGAAAACTGTAGAATTTATAAGTTTAATTTTGATGCTTGGAAACGGATTTATCCACAAAATAAATTATTAGATCCACCTTTTCCACATTTATCTGTAATAGAATTTATTGCAATTAATAATCCAAGACTAGTTCCTCAACAATCAGTAACAACGATTACCAATATTGACGATATTGAAACGTACGTGCTTGAAAGAGAAATGGGATCAGATATCAAATTTCTAGAAGCAATTGATATACCAGCGAAGGAAAGAGACACCGCAATGAGGGATCTGAGGTTTATGGGTATATCAGCGGGTTCTATGTTTCCAAGTATTGATGGTGTTTGTGAAGAACTTAGGGAATGTAATTTTGAAAGTTAAAACTATGTTATAGGCTGCTTAAATCAGTTGCCTTCAACAAATACTATTTCGCCTTAAGTTTCTCCGTAAGGCGTGTGGTTTGTTCGACGAGTTGCATGAAGTCGTTATAAAGCTCAGTGGATATTTCCAGGTTCTGCTGGCCGGAAGGATTTTTGAGTGCCATCAGGTCTTCCAGTTTTTTCTGATCGAACCCTATCGTTTTGGCGGCGCGCGCAACCAGTTCGCTGCGCTTCGGTACCTCACCTTCGGCCAGTTGGACCACGCGCCGGAGCGCTTCCATAAATCCATTGAACGTTTCGCGCAGCATGGGGGTGAGGCTGTGTCCCTGTCGATGGAGGAAATGTCGGCGCAACCGCATGAGCAGGTTCTGCATTTCCTGCTGGCAACGCAGTTGCAGGTTGGCGCTGTCGACTTCCAGCGATGTGATGGCATCCTTTCCGCAAAGCACTTTGTAGGATTCTTTCATTGAAAGAAATTTGATCGGGAAGACGCGGGTGAACGAGGTTAAATCACCGGGCGTC
>JAJDBH010000074.1 GCA_029261455.1 Nitrospinaceae bacterium | reverse complement strand
CGACTGAAAGCATGGTGATCAACATGGATGATCCGCCCATACTAATGAAGGGAAGTGTTAATCCCTTGGTTGGAAGAAGCCCTACGGCAACTCCCAAGTTTATAAAAGCTTGAAATCCGATCAAAAGAGTCAGGCCGGTTGCCAAATGAGTTCCAAATGGATCTTTGGCCCGATAAGCGGTGACGAAACCCCGCCAGATTAAAATTGAAAACAAAAGAATGATGGCTGTAGTTCCCATAAACCCGAGTTCTTCTCCAATAACTGAAAAAATGAAATCAGTGTGAGCTTCGGGAAGATAAAAAAGTTTTTGATGGCTGGCTCCTAAACCGGCTCCCCAATAGCCTCCCCGACCAAAAGCGTAAAAAGATTGAATGGCTTGAAACCCAGCATCCGAAGGGTCCTGCCAAGGGTCGAGAAAAGCGATGATTCGTCGGGTGCGGTATTCCGCACTCATGATTGCCGATACGATGAAAGGAATTAATGCCAGCACTGAAAAAAAGAGGAACTTTTTTCTTAGACCAGCAATAAAAAGCATTGTGAAAGTGACCATGCATATGATCATGGCGGTGCCAAAATCGGGCTGAAACAGAATCGGAATGAAAAAGAAACCGAGAACTATTAGATTCGGGAGATAACCGTAAGCAAAGTCTCTTAACTTGTCGGCTCGTTTAACCAGAGATTTGGCGATGAAAAGAACAAGAGCAAATTTTGCCAGTTCCGAAGGTTGAAATGAAAGCCCTCCCAGGGTCAGCCACCTTCGCGCCCCACCGACCTCCTTGCTGACTTCCGGAAACATGACTGCAAGCAAAAGCAGAAAAGTCGCTACCATGATGAGGTAGGTGTGCTGGTGCAACTTGTGGTAATCCAGATTCTTGGTGACGAGCAAAGCTCCTGTCCCCAAGAGACACCAGACTGCCTGGCGTTTGAGGAAGTAATAGGAGTCGTTGTATTTCTCCAGGGCATACACTGCGCTGGAACTGAAAACCATAACGATACCCACTAGAACCAGAACGGCTACAGTGATACCCAATAAAGAATCTGAATGTTTTGCCTGAGACGTTGTCAAAATCCTTTATCCTTCCAGGTTTTTAACGATGTTTTTAAAACGGGTTCCACGGTCCATATAATCCTTAAACATGTCAAAGCTGGAACAGGCAGGAGAGAGAAGGACAACATCGCCATCTTCTGCCTTTGCTCTAGCCAAACTTACAGCCTCTTCAAGAGTTTCACTTTCTTCGTAACCGAAGGAGCCGTTGAGAATTCCTTTAAATTTTTTGCGCGTCTCTCCAATCAAAACCAGGTGCTTAACTTTTTCTTTCATCAGGATTTTCAGTGGAGAGAAATCCGTATCCTTATCTTTTCCGCCAACGATGAGAATGATGGGGCGGTCAAAGGTGTTCAGTGATTTGCAAACAGACCCCACATTGGTTCCCTTTGAGTCGTTGACAAAATCAACACCGTTCAGATTGCGAACCCATTCCAGGCGATGCTCAAGGCTTGTAAAGTTATGCAAAGCCCTCTTAATCGCATCCAGAGATATGTCGAGAAGCAAAGCGGTTGCGATAGCTGGGAGAATGTTCTCAACCTGCCATTGCATTCCTCTGGACAGCGACTCAAGGGATAAGACTTCCATCTCGCTATTTTCCAACCGGGCTATAACCTTATTTCCACGTAGAAAGACGCCTTTTTCTAGCTCGACTTGAGTGCTAAACAAAATGCATTCTGCCGGACAGCCTTTTCCCAGATCGCGAGTATTGGGGTCATCCTGATTCAGTATCAAAAAATCTTTCTGGGTTTGATGAATGAAGATTTTTTTCTTCAGCCCTACATAGCTTTCAAAGTCTTTATGCCGATCCATGTGGTCGGGGCTTATATTGAGAATGATGGAGGCGACTGGGTGCAGTCCAGATGTGGCTTCCATTTGGAAACTGGAAAGCTCAAGCACTCTGTAATCAGCATCACCCTGATCCAGTAAAGAAATAAAGGGGGTCCCAAGATTTCCTCCGGCGTGCACGGTTTTTCCACCCTGCGTGAAAATCTCAGCGATCAAACTTGTGCAGGTGGATTTTCCATTTGTTCCTGTGATGGCAATAATCGGAACGGTGTTGAACCTGTTTGCCAGCTCAATTTCGCTGATGATTTCAATCCCTCTCTTACTTGTGCTTTCAAGGAATGGAGAGTTGATATCCACTCCAGGGCTCAAGACCACCCCTTCCGTGTCAGAAGGGGGTTCAGGGTTTTGAAAACGAGTTTTCACATCCGCACACAATTGCTTCAAGGGCTCCAATAATTGTTCACGAGACTTGCCGTCTGCTACCGTGACAAAAGCTCCTTTTCTGGAAAGAAAATTAGCCGCAGCGACTCCTGTTTGACCAAGCCCGATCACAGATAAATTTTTGTTTTTAAGTTCCATCATTACCTTAGTTTCAAAGTACTGAGACTGATCATGGCTAAAACAACGGCGACAATCCAAAACCGCACAATGACCTTGGGCTCTGACCAACCCAGTTGCTCAAAATGGTGATGAAGCGGAGCCATTTTGAAAAAACGTTTTCCACCGGTGTATTTAAAATAGGCGACTTGAATGATAACGGAGAGCGCTTCGATCACAAAAATGCCACCAACAAGAATCAATAGAAGTTCATGCTTGACGATCACCGCGATGGTGCCCAGCACTCCTCCTAAAGATAAGGACCCAACATCGCCCATAAATATTTGAGCGGGGTAGGAGTTGTACCAAAGAAAACCCAGGCTGGCCCCTAGAACGGCTGAGCTGGCGATTGCTATTTCCCCAGCATCCTTGATGTGCTGAATACGCAAGTATTCAGAAAAATTAAAATGACCGGAAATATAAACGATGCCGGTATAAGTGAATGTGGCGACGATAATAGGGCCGATGGCTAATCCATCAAGACCATCTGTCAGGTTGACAGCATTGGAGGTCCCCACAATTATGAAAATAATAAAAATTAAATAACCAAACCCGAGATCAGGCTGAAAACTTTTAAAGAAAGGAATCGACAAGCGTGTAGCGTATTCGGCTCGTGTAG
>JAJDBH010000073.1 GCA_029261455.1 Nitrospinaceae bacterium | reverse complement strand
CTTCTGAGCCGCATCCAGAAGATAGCTGGGGCAATGTTCCGCCTGAATACCTTGCGGGTAAATGGTGAGCCCTTCATACTCATGAACTTCCTTATTATGCGCCGCAGATTGGTGGTTTTTCAGAACCCTGAGCATGGCACTTCGGTTCTTTTCATATCCCACAAATGTTCCAAGCTCTCCAGCCATTTCCGCAGACATGGCATAGGCGGCTCCAGTCGTCATGGCGGAAATCGCGCCTGCAATAGCCCGACCACTTTCCGAATCATAAGGAATGCCCATCACCATTAGCATGGCTCCCAAATTGGCATAACCAAGACCTAAGGTACGGAACTCAAAACTCTTTTTAGCAATAGCCTGATTGGGGAACTGCGCCATCATCACCGAAATTTCCAGAGTGAGGGTCCACAACCGACAAGCATGACGGTAGTCTTCTATTGCAAACAAACCTTTCTCTTCATCGTAAAAACGCATCAGGTTGATGGACGCCAAGTTGCAGGCCGTGTCATCGAGGAACATATATTCTGAGCAGGGATTAGAAGCGCGGATCGGCCCATCTTCCGGGCAAGTGTGCCACTCGTTGATCGTCGAGTGAAACTGAAGCCCCGGGTCGGCACTTGACCAGGCAGAGTAATTGACTTTATCCCATAAATCTTTGGCTGGCAGAGTTCTGGCGATCTCCCCATCTGTCCTGCGGATCAGGTTCCAGTCTCCGTCGCATTCCACCGCACGCAAAAACTCATTAGTGAGACGAACCGAGTTGTTGGAATTCTGACCTGAAACGGTCAGGTAACCTTCTGAAGTCCAGTTGGTGTCATACTCTTCAAACTCAATATCCTTAACCCCTTGTCGAGCTAACTGGATAACGCGATAAATATAGTTTTCAGGGATAAAGCAATCCAATCCCCTACGAACGGCTTTTTTCAAAGCCTTATTTTTCTGCACATCAAACCGGGTTTCCTCACCCTCATCTTGCGCCCAGCAAGCCGTGACAACTTCTTTCAGACACCGACGGGTCATCTTGCTTCCCGCCGCAAGAGCGGCAACCTTACGTTCTTCTTTGACCTTCCATTCAACGAATTCTTCGATGTCAGGATGGTCCATATCGAGAGTGACCATCTTTGCCGCACGTCGGGTTGTTCCGCCAGATTTGATGGCTCCTGCCGCCCGGTCACCGATCTTTAAGAAACTCATCAGCCCGGAAGACTTGCCACCACCGGAAAGGGACTCACCACTTCCGCGAAGATTGGAGAAGTTACTCCCGGTTCCAGATCCGAACTTAAACAGCCGAGCTTCCTGCCGCCACAAATCCATAATTCCGCCATCACCCACCAGATCATCATTAACAGAAAGAATGAAGCAGGCATGCGGTTGCGGTCGTTCATAAGAATTTTTAGATTTTTGCAGTTGGCCTGCTTCCTCGTCGAAATAATAATGCCCCTGCGCCGGTCCTTCGAGACCATAGGCCCAGTTCATTCCGGTGTTGAACCACTGCGGAGAATTAGGTGCCGCCAACTGCCGGGCTAGCATATAACGCATCTCATCGAAATAACTGCGCGCGTCTTTCTCACTGCTGAAACAATTATTTTTCCAACCCCAGTATGTCCAGCATCCGGCCAAGCGGTGGAAAACTTCCTGTGATGTGGTTTCGCGGGAAAACTGCGCTGATTGAGGGAGCTGATTCAGTGCCTCTTCATCAGGAACCGACGGGCAAAGCCATTCAGGCAATCCGGGCTCAAACTTCTTTTTCAAACGAGCCGGAACCCCTGCTTTGCGAAAATATTTCTGCGCCATGATATCTACCGCCACCTGAGACCAGGTGTCAGGCACCAAAACGTTCTTGATTTCAGAAACCACAGAACCATTGGCATTGGTGATTTTAGAAACTCGCTCTACAAAGCCAATCCCTTCATAAGGGTCTTGATGGTCTTTGGTAAATACTCGGTCAATTTGCATATAATGCTCCGCCTCGCAATAAAGATAATTTCAAAAAATTTAATTCGTTATCAGTCAAAGGTTTGAAGGGCAAAAACAATTTCTAACTGCCCTTTTTCCTTAAAAGTCTTAGTTGCCTTAAACCACAAAATATCTATATTTTGTGTTGCCAAGCAAAATATTATACAAGATGTGGTATGTCAATCGAAATGTTGGGTCCCCACATAACTTTCCCTCAAGGTCACAAAACATAAAGGTTTTACTCCTGTCATCCACCCCCATAATAAGCGAATGAAAAACGAAAATCAAGGCGCGCTCGCAAGAAAAGTGTGTTCTGTTTTTAAGGGGGAATCGAATCACTACCGCGAGAAATGTGACAACAGTTTATTGAATTATATAGAGTTAGTTCTTTGCCAACTAGGTAGAACTATTGTTCATTGGTCTCACTGTTGGTCCAGTCAATCTCCACCTTGCCAACAAACTCCATCAAGCCGAAAGGCCCCTCTTTGGTTCCTTCGGTCAGTTTGATGTGAGTGGCGTCCACCACACTCTGACCAAAAGTCGGGTCAAGAGCCCGCCACTCCCCCACATAAACTTCTGGCCACGCATGATACAGGAACCCCGCGTATTCTTTCGAGTACACCAGTCCGTTCACAATGCGAGTGGGGATGCCTGCCGCACGGGCCAAAGCCGTAAACAGATAAGTATGCGACTGGCATTCGCCTCGCCTTTCATGCAAAGCATCCAATGCCGTAACGGTATCCACCAGTTCCTTTTCCAGGTTAATGTTCACCCATCGATTGATGTCTAGAGCCACCTGCCAGGCATTTTCCGTTTCCCCGGCAAGCTCCCGCGCTAAAGCCCGGATCATGGGGTGCCTGGACTGCACCTCCGCCGAGTCTTCCAGATATTTTGGGTCCCGTGACGATTTTTTGGGCCAGTTTGAAGAACCAGCAATCATCTCTGGCTCAGTTTTAACCGCCAACGTGGTGCGATAAAAACCATTAGGCAAAGTTTCTGTTGTGAGAATCTTTTGCCGGTGGTCTTGTGGAACGAGGTCAGAAGATCGGAGGGGCTTAAGGTGAAAGATGATCTCCCTCACCCGACCCGGCCGGTCAATAGGCTTGCTCGGTTTGACCAGACTCATAGTGATCAAACTACTGACTGTAAGCGGTTCATCGAGTTTTTGCGCGACTTCAGCAGATTCTTTGAACGATTCAAAACCCTGGTTGGTGGTTTCTTTGATCACTGAACCATCCTCAGCCACCCACATGGTGGTTTCGATACCGCCGAATCTTTGTTTGATCGCAAAAGTTTCAACAGATTTGCCCTCATACTCCAGGTTTTCCCGACGCAGAACTTCATATTCCAGATCCACCAGCATCTGAAATGACTCCAGGAACAAAGGCAAAGTCCCTTTTTGTCCAACTTCCAACCCGTTCACCATCAAATTTAAAAGAAAGGTCGAAGAAGGTAGAGCGTCGGGTGGCAGATCCATGGATTTTTCCTTATCAAAACCCCGAGACCTCACCCTGTAGGTTAACCGATTGCCTTCCATACTGCCTTCGATCTGCTGTCGGTGCCCAGTGATCTCCTGCAAGATGGAAAAATCCAGAAGTTTGAAATCCGAACTGAGCCGTGTCTTCTGTTTGATGGTGGTAGACTGATCCACAGACTCGGAACGAATCTGAAAAAAAACCGTAGAGTCCACCTCAATGGCTTCCGGGGTCCAGCGGGTTTGCACTCGGGTAAACCCCATTTTGCGGCCTTGAAAATAGGTTCCCATCCAGTCTTCTTGCTCACCAACACCTTGAAACAAGGGCTGAGCATAGACCTGTCCACAAAAAACCCATAGGAACAAAATAACTTGTGCTAACAATTTCATATTTGTCAGATTACCATACTCAAATAGAGGGGTGATCATTTTCCCAAAAAGCTCTGAAAAACAAATACCAGGGAGACTTTGAAAAATTTCCTCCCACCGTATAAGCAGGCATGCTAGTATTGCAATCTTAAATTTTTAACAAAAATTCTGCTATAATACCTCATGATTGACCCTAAAAATGTCCCAACCTATCTCACTTTCGATGATGTATTGCTCTTGCCTGCCCATTCGAAAGTTTTGCCTGTAGACGTAAATCTCTCGACTCGATTAACCCGCAAAATCAAATTGAACAGTCCCTTAATCAGTGCCCCCATGGACACTGTGACAGAAACAAGTTTGGCTATTGCTTTGGCCCAAGAAGGTGGAATCGGCATCATCCACCGCAGTCTCGCACCGGAAAAGCAACGTAAAATGGTCGACAAAGTCAAACGCTCGGTGAGTGCCATGATCCCTGACCCGATCACCATGGAGCCCGACCAGAAAATCAGCGAAGCCTTGGAAGTAATGCGGAAATACAACATCACGGGCATCCCCATCACGCAGAAGAAAAAACTGGTGGGGATTCTGACGAACCGAGACCTCCGGTTCGAAAATAATCTCAACCAAAAAATCAGTTCCCTGATGACCAAAGACGATCTGGTCACCATCCCAGAAGGCACACCGCTGGAAAAATCCAAAAAATTACTGCATGACAATCGCATCGAAAAGTTGCTGGTGGTTGACAAAAAAGGGCATCTCAAAGGACTAATCACCACTAAAGATATCGAAAAATCCGGAAAATTCCCTAATGCCGCCAAAGATGCCAAGGGCAGACTTCTGGTAGGAGCCGCTTTGGGCGTTGCCCAGAACCCTGTAGAACATATTGAAGATTTAATCCGCGTCGGGCTTGACGTTCTGGTGATAGACAGTGCCCACGGGCATTCGGAGAAAGTCCTGGCAACCATTCGGGAGATTAAAAAAACTTTTCCTAAGCTTCAATTAATAGGCGGCAATGTAGCCACTGCTAAAGGCACCGATGCATTGATCAAAGCCGGGGTCGACGCAGTCAAGGTTGGCATTGGCCCAGGTTCCATCTGCACCACCCGTGTGGTGTCAGGAGTTGGCGTGCCGCAAATTTCCGCCATCGCAGAATGCGTTAAAGTGGCAGAGAAAAAAAATATCCCCATTATTTCCGATGGCGGCATCAAGCTTTCAGGTGACATCACTAAAGCCATCGCCGCTGGAGCCAGCTCCGTTATGATTGGCTCCCTATTTGCAGGAACGGAAGAGAGTCCCGGAGAAAAGATACTTTATCAAGGCAGAAGCTATAAGGAATACCGCGGCATGGGTTCCATCGGTGCCATGTCTCAGGGCTCCAGCGACCGATACTTCCAAGAGTGGGAACTCTCTGAAAGCAAATTGGTTCCAGAAGGAGTGGAAGCACGCATTCCTTTCCGCGGCGCATTATCATTCACCGTCCACCAGCTTTTAGGGGGACTACGTGCAGGTATGGGATATTGCGGAGCCGCTACCATTAACGAATTGAGAAAGAATGCTTCTTTCATCAAGATCACACCGTCCGGGCTACGTGAAAGTCACGTTCACGATGTGATCGTGACCAAAGAAGCTCCGAATTATAATATCGATTGAACCACCGGAATTTCTCCGGACTAGCTAAACCGATTCCCTCATTGCCATGACCACAGACATTCTGCACGAACAAAAAATTCTCATCCTTGATTTCGGATCGCAATACACCCAGAACATCGCCCGTAAAGTGCGTGAGTCCCAAGTCTATTGCGAGATTCACCCTTGCACCTTGCCTTTCGACGAGATCAAAGCTTTTAATGCAAAAGGCATTATACTCTCGGGAGGACCTTCAAGCGTTCAGGAAAAAGATTCACCAATTTGTGATCGAAAGTTGTTTGAACTGGGAACTCCCATTCTCGGCATCTGCTACGGCATGCAACTCATTACCCATATGCTCGGCGGCAAGGTAGCCCCCTCCCCACATCGCGAGTTCGGTAGGGCCGAGTTGATGTTGAAAGAATTCTCCCACCTGTTTGAAGAGGTGAAAAATAATTCCACCGTGTGGATGAGTCATGGAGACCGCATCTCAAAGTTGCCAAACGGGTTCAAGGGCATTGCCTTTACAGACAACTCGCCCATGGCGGCCATTGAAGACCCGGTAGCCCATATCTACGGCTTGCAATTTCACCCGGAGGTTGTTCACACGGTAGAAGGCACAAGGATTCTCAACAACTTCCTGTTCAAAATCTGTCAGTGTTCGAAGAACTGGAAAATGGAATCTCTGGTCGAATATATGATCAAAGATATCCAAGACAAGGTGGGAGACTCAAAGGTTGTTTGCGGCTTGAGCGGTGGAGTGGATTCTTCAGTCGCGGCGATACTGATTCATAAAGCTATAGGCGATAACCTGCACTGCATGTTCATAGACAACGGACTTTTACGATCCGGCGAAAAAGACAAAGTAGAAAGCACATTTCGCGACAACTTTAACATCAACCTTGATGTCATCGATGCTGCAGATAAGTTTCTTGATAAACTTAAAGATATCACTGACCCTGAACTAAAAAGAAAATCCATCGGCAATACCTTCATTGAAGTCTTTGAAGAAGAGGCCAAAAAGCGCGGAGACTTCACCTTTCTGGCCCAGGGAACATTGTATCCCGACGTCATTGAGTCCGTTTCCTTCAAGGGAGGCCCATCAGTAGTGATCAAGTCGCACCACAATGTTGGGGGCCTGCCGGAAAAAATGAACTTAAAACTTCTCGAACCGTTTCGTGAATTGTTCAAGGATGAAGTTCGTGTTCTAGGACGCGAAATGGGCATGCCAGATGAAATCATCAATCGACAGCCATTCCCGGGTCCAGGCTTGGCCATCCGTATTCTGGGTGATGTGACCCGCGAGCGCCTTAAGATTCTTTGCGCTGGAGATAAAATTATTCTTGAGGAAGTGAAAGCAGCAGGCCTGTATAACGACCTATGGCAATCGTTTGCGGTCCTGCTACCAGTAAAAACTGTAGGCGTTATGGGAGATGCTCGCACCTACGAAAACGTGATGGCCATCCGAGCCGTCACCAGCACCGACGGCATGACAGCCGACTGGGCTCACCTGCCATACGAACTCTTGGGCAAACTCTCTAACCGTATCATCAACGAAGTGCATGGAGTCAATCGGGTGGTCTATGATATCAGCTCCAAACCCCCCGGTACCATCGAGTGGGAATAATTTTTATTGCGCGTCCCCTTGAATCGGTCAAAAGCCTATCTGTAGACTTGTTGAAACTTCTTCGCATTTACACAAAGCCGTCAAGACCAACCACAACGAACAAACAATTAATGAGGAGGGGGGAGTTTTGACCTTTCTTTCAGTTGGGCCATCGAATTACTTAAAAAAGCTATTGCGATGCCAAAAAACAGTCCCACCGCAATTCCAATTGCAATAATTTTCACTTTACTGGAATTAATTGGATGAACCGGAGGAACACTAAGCCGACTGATAATGACTGGCTCAAAATTTATTCTGGACAAATCAACTTTAGTTAAATATGCTAATTTAAAATCCAAATCAGCAGTTCTTTCAGTATATTTGCGAGAGACCCCTCGCCGCTGCAACACTTTCAACTCTTGTTCAAGAGCACGTTGTCCATATAAATACCAAATTGGAAAACTCCCTAACGAAAGGGATATATTTGTTGTGGGTCCGCCAAAATTATTGTCCAAGATACCTAAGTTTTTAGCGATCTCAAGGTTATCCGAAAAATGCCTGATTTTATCAGCCTTCTCCTCTTTTTCTTGAGAACGAAATATTTCCAGTTTGGCAGAGAGCATATCCATCTGAGCTTTAACACCCTTTTGTATTAACTCTTTCACACCAATTACAACCACACTTTTTGCCCGGTCCGCTAAGGCATTCAAGAAATCTGACATCACTTCAGGTTTTGTTCCCTCTAGTTCAAAAGTAACAGTTTGAGCAGATAACCCTTTCCCTCTATCGCTTGCATGAATAGACCTATTAAGTTCTTGCACAATCCTTTTTCCCGTATCACTATTAGGGTTGCTGTCAACAAATCTCTGAAGAAATTTCCCCTCATTGAATACTTTTTCTTGAACAGAATAAGACTGAAATACAGTTAAAAATTTATTTAACAGGTAGTTTTCCTCTCTCAATAGAGACTCATTTTCTGACCTAGAAACACTAGGAAGAACTTCAGCAATAAAGTCAGGAAAAAGCGAGGCTAAGCTTTTTTCATAAGGCTGGAAGCCAATAGTAGTTCTATAAGTGGGTGTGATTGAGAATGCATAAAAAATCGAAAGCGCAGTAAAGAGAAATGTAGTAAAAAACAAAAGCACTTTCTTCCTGACTAGAACTTCCAGCAAATCCAAAAGGTTAATTTCATCTTCTGGCTGAGAGTTAGATTGTTGAGTGTGATCAGGCTGGGGGGTCAATTGTCTTTCTTTCTCGGTCATAAGCTTGTTTAATGTATTGGTTAATCTATGAAAGGGAATCGGCGGGCACCAAGTCTGAATGAGTCCGCATAGAAGATGTCCTATTTGGTAACAGCCTCCCTAGCTGAACATGCGTTGGAATTCTTTCTTTAATGATTTACTTGTTTGATAAAATCATTACTAACTGCCTTCTAACAAAGATAAAAATAGCGCAACCTGCAAAAATACGACTACTTACACACAATACAACAGCTCCCTGGCATTTCCAATATTAATTTAGCCTCCTGAGTTTCGTAGACATAGTAACAATGCACAATCCAATGGAATAAACTCGTTCGCCCTCTCCTCTTAACCCTCTATAATTTGGACAACTTAAGAGTAGTGCTTTTCTAAACCGTTTTTCTTTTTTCGATTTACAATAGTCTTATGAAATTACTGGCCCTTTCTGCTTTCTTAATGTTTGCATCAGGATTAATCAGTGCTGACGCAGCTGAGATGATGATAGTGCCCGCAGGGGAATTTATCATGGGTGACAATGCCGATGATTATGCCTCTCCAAAAAGAAGCACACAACTTGAGCCGTTCTTCATCGACAGGTTTGAAGTGACCAATGAGGAATTCCAGCAACAGTTTTCAGGTCATACTTTCTGGAAAGGGTTCGAGCCTCACCCTGTCACCAACATAACCTGGTATCAGGCTAAAACTTTTTGCAAGCAAGCTGGCAAACGCCTGCCCACGGAAGAGGAGTGGGAAAAGTCTGCTCGAGGAACCGATGCCCGAATCTATCCTTGGGGAAACAAGCCTCTGCGCAAAAAACCACACCCGTTCTACTCGGGAATCATTAAGCGCCGAGTTGGGCTCAACAAAAAGGACAACTCACCGTATGGAGTCCGCGACATGTCAGGCTCGGTCTGGGAATGGACTGCGAGTTCTGAAAATGGGAAAAAGGTCACCCGAGGTGGACTGTGGAACCATCACTTGGAATACGAATACGGTAAAACTTTTGACCGTAACCTGATCGCTCCTTCAGAGCGATTCATTTTTCTGGGATTTCGATGCGTCAAATAGGAAAATTAACACGCCGTCTTTTTATAAAAGGAGGGCTTTGGACAGCGGCTCTATTTTTCTGGAACCTGTTTCGCGGCCCTGAAAAAGTATGGGGACAGGAAATAGACTCGTTTTCAGGAACCGATTTTGTTGGCAAAACCCGAGAAGGGAAACACCGCTCCTTCTACATTAATTTCTGGAAACCGATGCGTCGCATCAACGCCAAAACTTGGACGTTGAAGATAAGTGGTTTGTGCGAATCCCCAACAACATTCACGCTGGCTGAGCTGAAGAACCTTCCAGCTCAGTCACAATCTTCCAGACTCAAATGTGTGGAATGCTGGTCAGCCCGTGCCGAATGGCGCGGGTTCTCAATAAAAGAACTCGAACAGGTGATTCTTCCTCATGCTTCCGCTCAAGGTGTGGTGTTTCATTGCGGTGATGAGTACAAGGAATACTTGTCATGCGATGCATTAAATCAAGACCGGGTTCTACTGGTCCATAGCATGAACGGCGAATCTCTTTCTGACGCCCACGGATTCCCATTGCGGTTGATCGCCCCCTCCAAGTACGGTTACAAAAACCCCAAAACGATTCTGGAAATGGAATATGTTGCTGAACAGCAAGCGGGAACCTGGAGCAAGATCGGCCCTTACTCACCGGACGGCACTATTCTGCCCGGCTGGGATCATCCTCTCGAATATGATAAACAGGCCAGAAGAATTTCCGGTGGGGAAATCATCGACTACTAGCCCCCAATCTGGCGTGAAGCTGGTTTTACCCTGAAAATTCAGGCACTAATAAGAGGAGGGGTTGACCTATTATGAGTTTTACCTGAAACTGGATGATTAAGCTAGGACACTAAAGAAGATAATTCACCCTGTGACTTTACTACAACCTAGACTATGAAACCCTTCGCATACCTCTGCATTTTATTTTATTGTCTGCACAATTTTAGCACCCCGGCAATAGGAGCTCCTGCAGATAAAATCCCGGACCTCAGCTTCGAAGAACTGGAAGCCATGGATTTTGACGCGTTGATGAATATCAAAATCGAATCGGTTTCTAAAAAGGAGGAAACCCTGGCCAATGCGGCAGCGGCAGTTTTCGTGGTTACACAAGAAGACATTCGCCGTTCAAACGCAACAGCCATTCCAGAACTTTTCCGTATGGTACCCGGAATGCAGGTCGCCCGCATCGACTCTAACAAATGGGCCGTCACTTCTCGCGGATCAAATTCCCGATTTTCCAACAAGTTACTTGTTTTGATTGACGGCCGTTCTATATACACAACTTATTTTTCCGGAGTCAATTGGGACGAACATAATCTCGTTTTGGAAGACATTGAACGTATCGAGGTCATTCGTGGACCAGGAGGAACTCTTTGGGGTGCAAACGCCGTCAATGGAGTCATTAATATCATCACAAAACACTCGGAAAAAACTCTGGGAGGGATGGTCAGTGCTGGGGTGGGAAGTGAAGAGCGGGGTGTTGGAACCTTCCGATATGGGGAAGAATTGGCAAAAGACAAAACCATCAGGGTTTATGGAAAATATTTCAATCGGGACGATTTTGCAGGAAAATCAGGGGAGTCCGAGGCCGATTCCTGGGATGGCTCTCGCGGTGGGTTCCGCATGGATTGGAAAAAATCGGAAACCAACGCTTTCACATTCCAAGGAGATATTTACAAAGGAGAATCGAATGAAAGAGCGAAAGACAATGTCGTATCTGGTTCAAGCACTGCGAGTTTCAATAGGGCTGTAAAAATCGATGGAGTCAACTTTCTCAGCCGGTGGAAACATAAAAATTCTAAGAACTCAGAAATGACAGCTCAATTTTATTTCGATCATGTCAGCCGTCGAGGAGCCACGACTAAAAGAAGCCTGATCGACACTTACGACATAGACTTTCAACACAGCTTTCAATTAGGGGAAAAGCAAAAAATTATCTGGGGAGGAGGTCAGCGATTCATCGTCGATTCCTTCGAAGATAGTGTTGCCATACGATTAAGCCCCAATAGCCGCCTAAATCATATCACCAGCGCCTTTGTTCAAGATGACATCCAGATCCTTCCCAATTTGCTCAAATTTACTATAGGATCAAAAATTGAACTCAACAACTATACCGGGATCGAAGTGCAGCCCAGCGCCAGAGCCTTATGGACACCTGACCCCAAACATTCTTTTTGGGCCGCAGTTTCCCGTGCCGTTCGAACTCCGACACGAGCCGAAGATAGCATCCGAATCAACTCACAGTTTTCCGGCACAACTCTTATCGCCCTGATTGGCAACGATCTTGTAAAATCCGAAGAAGTTTTGGCTTTGGAGTTGGGCTATCGGACACAAGCCAAGAAAAACGTATTTCTTGATGTCGCATTGTTTTACAACTTTTACAACAATTTGCAAACCCGCGAGCAGGGAGCAGCTTTTGCCGAAAACACTCCATCACCAGCACATAATGTCAGCCCGTTTAATGAAACTAATGAAGGGTCAGGAAAAACCTATGGTGTGGAACTGTTTGGCAAATGGGATGTGCAGGAAAACTGGCAACTCAGTGCTGGCTTTACTTATTTCAAGCTCGATTTGGATCAGGTTGCCACTTCCACCTTCGTTTTTGAGAACGCCGAAGGAAACGACCCCGAGTTCCAATGGAATATTCGCTCCCATCTGAACCTTCCTCATAGTTTTGAATTCGATACAGATCTCTATTTTGTCGATGCCCTGGACAACATAAATGTTGACTCCTACGCCAGGCTGGACCTGCGCCTGGGTTGGCAGCCTACAAAGTCATACGAAATAAGCATCTCAGGCCAGAACCTGCTGGAACAAGAACACGATGAGTTTGGATCCGAATCGGTCAGCTTCACCTCCGGAACCCGGGTGGAACGTTCGGTATTTGCCAAAGCCACCATAAAGTTTTGACGTGAGCAGTGTTTCCTATTTCAAACACCTTATAAATTTTTCATCACATCTTGGAAACTCCCTGATTTCAAAAAAACACACCGTGAAAAAATTTATTTTCCTAAGCGTATTTGCCATCCACATTTTTTGTGGGAAGTCCGTATTGGCAAACAATCTCGAATACAAAATCAAGGCGGTTCTGGCTTTAAAAATCATGTCCCACATACAATGGTCGGATGCCGCATTTGTTGCCAGCAACAACATCTTCAGAATCGGCGTCTTTGGGGGTGATGAGGTATTAGCTGCATTCAAATCCCTTGAAGGCAAGGAACTCATTGGCCGCAAAATTGTTGTAGAACAAATTACAGACCTTGATAATTTGGGGTCCTTCAACAGCATTTTCATAAGCACCTATTCCAATCTGCCTCAGCAGGAAGTTTTGGCCGCTCTAAAAAAGTCCAGAACTCTAACCTTTGGCGAGACACAGGGTTTTGCGCAAAGCGGCGGTATAATTGGTTTCTACAAAGTTCAGGACAAAATCCGTTTCTTTATAAATAAGAAAACAGCTGAAGATGCCGGGCTAAAAATCAGCGCCCAACTCTTTCGCGTCGGCAAACTAGTCGGTAACAAATAGCCATGTTCAATCTTTCAAAAGTTTCAATAAAGCATAAGTTGATCGGGATCACCATGATCACAAGCACAGTGTCACTGCTTTTAGCCTGCGCTGTATTCGTGGTTTACGATTACGCAACTCTGAGAAACAGCATCAGCAACAAGCTCGTCGTTATGGCCGATACTATTGGGACAAATAGTATTATTTCTCTGGAGTTTCAGGATCCTGGGTCAGCTCACGAAACACTCAGTGCTTTGAGACTTGAGCAACATATTTTGACCGCCGCCATCTATAGCCCGAACAACGAGTTGTTTATTGAATACAAAGCCCAGGGCTTCGAAAACATCCATACTCCCAAAAACCCTCGTGAAGACGGTGAGTATACAAATAAAACGAAGCTCACTTTATTTCACCCCATTATTTCCAATAATAAACGAGTGGGAACGATTTACATCCAGTACGATTTAAAAGAAGTTAGAAAGGCGTTACTTCGTTATGTATTCATCGTTCTTGCGATACTTTTGTTTTCCTCACTACTTGCGTTCTGCTTGTCATCCAGGCTCCAGAAAGCCATATCGAAGCCTATTTTGGATCTTGCGCAAACTGCGGGCGAGGTTTCATCAAATCAAGATTATTCCATCCGTTCTAAACAAAATTCTCATGATGAAATTGGCATTTTGGTCGATCATTTCAACGAGATGCTGGACCGAATTCAAAGTAGAGATATGGCCCTCCAAACGGCTAAAAATAGCTTGGAGGAGCGAGCCAAGGAAAAGTTTGAATTGATCCTCAATGCCGCTGGAGAAGGTGTATTTGGAGTTGATTTGGAGGGCACAACCATGTTTGCCAACCCTGCAGCCGAAGTCATGCTCGGGTATAGCCCTGGAGAACTGTTCAACAAACATCAGCACCAACTTACGCATCACTCCAGAGCTGACAAGACACCCTACCCCGAAGATGAATGCCCTATTTACTCCACATTTAATGATGGCAAAGTACACCATGTGCAAGATGAAGTTTTCTGGAAAAAAGACGGTAGTTGCTTTCCGGTAGAGTATGTGTCCAATCCAATCATGGAAAATGGGAAGCTGGCCGGTGCAGTGGTAACTTTCAAAGATATTACGAATCGTAAACAGCAGGAAAAAGACTTGATAGGAGCCAAAGAAGAAGCCGAAAAAGCAAACCGTACCAAATCGGAGTTTTTGGCGAGAATGAGCCACGAATTGAGAACCCCAATGAACGCCATTTTGGGATTTGGGCAACTTCTGAAACTCAGCAAAAGAGACTCATTATCTGAATTGCAAACCAACTCCGTTGACCGCATTTTAAACGCCGGCAACCATCTTCTGGAATTGATCGATGATGTTCTGGACCTGTCCCGGATAGAAGCGGGCGGAATGTCGTTATCAATTGAAGCAGTCGAGTTAGAGCCCCTCATTGAGTCTGTCTTGCCACTGATCGAGCCTCTGACAACTGAGGTAAACGTTGAAATTGAAAACAACATAGACTCAAACCCATGTGTTCTCGCAGATCAAACCCGCTTGAAACAAGTGTTGTTGAATCTTGTTTCCAATGCCGTGAAATACAATCGGGTGGGAGGAAAGGTGACACTAAGCTGCCAAACAATATCCACTGACAGAATCAGTATCAGTGTGAGCGACACGGGTCAAGGCATCCCGGCAGAAAAACAGAATCAGTTGTTTCAGCCTTTTAATAGGCTGGGAGCACAAGACACTGAAATAGAAGGAACCGGTATCGGCCTCACCATCACAAAGCACCTGGTCGAGCTAATGGATGGCTCAATTACTTTGGAAAGTACAATGGGAAAAGGAAGTTGTTTTACCATCGAACTGCCAATGACTAAATCGGCTGAATTTGAATACCCTCCTGCAACAAGTACTACTTCTGTTGAAAGCATTGAGGAAAGCGAGTGTAGTGTCTTATATGTGGAGGACAACCTCGACAACCTGACATTAGTGGAACAAATTCTCACTCAACAAACAAACATCAAGCTAATCTCTGCCTCGCGAGCCCAGAAGGGAATTGAGCTTGCACTGGCTCACCGTCCACAGCTAATTTTGATGGATATCAATCTCCCCGACATGTCTGGACTTGAGGCCTTTAAGCGGCTTCAGTCGATTGAGGAGACACAAGATATTCCAGTCATCGCGGTGAGCGCCAATGCCATGCAAAAAGATATTGATTATGCTACTGCTTTGGGATTCAGGGACTACATTGTCAAGCCGATCAATATCCCCATTTTTCTAAATGCGATTGAAGACGCTTTGAAACGGAAACCGGATGGCTCCACATGACCGCAGTTTCATTGCTACCCACTCCCGTAAGAGGAGAATTCCCCCATGCCTACGGCGGTCGTTTGGCAAGTTAGCGGGGGCTGGCGGCAATATTTCCTCCATCAATAGTAATAATACTTCCCGTTGTTTTTTCTGCCAAAGCAAGATTGAGGAAACCTAGTGCTACATCGGTGTCATAAACTTCCTCTTGCAGGAGGTTATTTCTAAAATAATCATCTGGAGAGAGCCCCCGTGCACCGGCTCTTTCTTTAACCACTTCTTCAGAAAATAGGGCCGTACGAATGCGGTCAGCGTTGATGGCGTTAGATCGAACACCATCAGACCCATAGTCCAGTGCATACTGTTTGGTGAGTGCCACCACTGCCGACTTGGGAAGCGCGTATGGCCCAAAGTTTTTCCCCGGATTGAACGCCGCCTTGGATGCATTGAACAACAAAACTCCTCCAGTCTTCTGTCTCAGGAACAGTTTCAAAGCTTCGGAAGCCAGCACCTGATGAGAGAAAAAGTTCAATTCAAAACTTGCCCGTAATGCTTTCATATCCATCTCACCAATCGCACCTTGTACGGCGTTACCAGCATTGGAGATCAAAATATCGATGCCACCAAAGATTTTCACCATTTCCTCAAACGATTGCTGCACGGCTGACTCATCGGTTACATCCAAAACATGAGCAACAACGCCAGCCTTGGACTTTTTGCGTATTGCCTCAGCGGCTTCGTTCAATTTGTCTGCCGTTACATCGGTGAGAAAAAGATTTGCACCTTGCTCGGCAAAAAGCCTGGCAGTGGCTAGACCGATTCCAGAGGCGGCACCTGTGATATAGACCACCTTGCCCTGCAAGATCGGAGCTTTACTTTTGCCCAGCTTGGCCTGCTCTAGAGACCAATATTCCATATCGAACAAATCACTCGAATCAAGCGGTTTATACTTTTCGACTGAAAAGGATTTGTGGATGATATCAATGGTGTGTTGATAAATATCTGCTGAGATCCCGGTCTCTTTAACCGTCTTACCAATCGTCACCAAGCCTAACCCCGCCACTAGCAGAACCCTGGGCAATTGGTCTAGTTCAGTCTTATCCACTCCTTTGGCAGATTTGTTGGTCTCAAAATACTGGTGATAGCTTTCGCAATATGCGTTCAGGGACCGCAAGACTTCCTCCCGCAGCTTATCCGAATCCTGCCATTGTTGCAGGTTCAAAAGTAATGGTTTTTGTTTGGTGCGAATCACATGATCAGGAGTGGCAGTGCCAATCTGCGACCAGATCTCACACTCTTTACTGGAAGCAAATGCTTTTGCCTGAGCATCAGCACGGTGATGCAGAACCCAATCCTTACCGGACTTCTCTTTATAAAGTCCGCGAAGCACCGGGGCCAGCGCTTTCATCAATGCACCCTCACCAGCTTGCAAGGCGGGGCCAGTAAGAGATGCCAGGGGCTTTCGCGTATGCTTATCGATATATTCTTCCAAAAGAGTCACCGCATGAATATGCCGGTCATAACTTTCTTTCGCCGTATTGCCAAAGGTGAACAATCCATGATTGATCAGCAGCAGCCCTTCTACCTGCGTATTTTTTTCATATACTTCGGCAGATGCTTTAGCGAGCGCAAAACCAGGCATAATGTATGAGACGATACCAATCTTGTCTCCAAAAATTTCCCGGCAAATTTTCTCTGCACCTGGCTGGTTGGCGATGATCAAACTGGCATCTGCGTGCGAGTGATCAATAAACTTATGCGGTAAGAACGCATGCAAAAGTGTTTCCACCGAAGGGTTGGGAGAAGACGCGTCCAACAGATGCGTTCTCTGCTCATTGACCATATCCTCATCACTTAACCGGTCGAGGTCTCTCAGTTTCTGCAAATGGTCAAGCAAGACTCCTGGAAGACCCGGGGGCGCCAACGTATCCAGATCCCATCCACTGCCTTTCACATAGAGCACATCCACCTCTTCGTTCACTTTGTTATGGGTGCGCGACTTGACCGAGGTGTTGCCTCCCCCGTGAAGCACCAGCGAGGGATCTGCACCTATCAACCTTGACGTGTAAACCCGCAGTGCGATGTCTTCTGAGACGTCTTTATATTTTTCAATAGCCGCTTTGGCGTCTGAATCGTTCCATTTATTTTCCATATCTCTTCCAATAAATTAATTAAAATTAAGAGTTGCCAGTGTCCCTGTAAAGTTTGTAACCGCTGACCGTTATGACTCCGACCAGAGCAGCAGGAGGGAGTAACCAGAAGTAGAAAGGGTATCCAAACAGATACATATAATACCACCAGAAATTAGGCGCATTAACTGCAAGTCCGTTTTCCAGCACTACGTCGATATCCGTCCCTAGGAATCGCTCGCCTTTTTTTGCCAGAGAAACCATTTGCGCCATCTGAATATCATCATCCAGGTTTTCGAAGACCTTTCCAACCTGTCTAAATTGGCCGATCAACTGAGAATACTTTGGAGTAAATAAAATTTGGTTGTGGCCCTGGCTTCCATAGTCTCGGCTCATTTCATAGTAGTAGCGGGCAATATTGACTGTCACGGAAGGCAATTGAATTAAAACCCCAGTTATCAGCACCACTAGAAATGGAATTTTAACAACTTGTTTATACTCCCGCAAAAGAAACCCAATCGGTAAGATCAAATAAGGCACAATCACCAACAACAATCGAGGGCCCCAACCCATACCTCCCTGCCAACTCCCCCAGAAAGAAAACAATATCAGGTGCGAAACAATGAGCCAACCAAAAAGCAACGCTGTCTTTCGTTGTTCTCGGAAAAAAAGAGCAAATGACAAGCACCCAAGCAGGGTCAAAGGATTGAACAAAAACAGGGATTTCCCCGGTGAAAAAAGAAGGCCAAATAAACCAACCACAAATTGACCGGAAAACTTTTCATATCCAGTTTCCAGAGGGTCTGCGAACCGGATATAATTATAAATCATGATGCAGATAAGAACTACGACAACAGGAACTGCTGGACGAATCAGATCTTCGACCAACTCGCTCACATTTTTCTCTTCCAGTTCAGCCCACACCATCCATTGGTAAATAATGAACCCAGGTATAACCACCAGCACCGCTAACCGGCAGGAAACCGCTAAAGCCAGAAACGTCCCCGCCCAGAGTAGATCCCGCTTCCGCGTCGCAGAGTCTTTGTTCGTCACAAAATATACTGCTGACAACAGTAACAAAGTAGTGGCAGGCTCGCTCATAAAGTCTTCTGAGTAATACCAGGCAATGGTAGAAAGTCCAAACCCGAAAGACAGCCATAAAGCGGTTCGCGGACTAAAATCAAAGCGATTCGCTGCAATCCGAAAAATCACCAGACAACTTAGAGCCGTGAGCAGAGCATTGATCATACTTACGCAAAATTGTGTCGCCAAAGAGGCCTCAATGCCTAACAGAAGTGATAAAACCTTACCAAAAATATAAAAAGGGATGGCCAGAACACTCATGCCTATTCCATATTTGGAAAATTGCAGACCAGACGCACTCTCAATGGAAACCACCTCAGAAAAGCTCACACTTTGGTTTTCGACCATGGCTTGGGTCAGGAAAAACATAATTTTCCCATCTACGGACTGGATCGACCCCTGCCCAGTCAGAACATAGATGGAAAGAAAAAAAAGGAATAGCAATAATTGAGTTTTGGGCTTCGTCATCGTGGAAAAGAAACTCTGGCAAGAAAAACGCTAAGAATGGAACTCCCTAACTCATTGTTTATCATAATATTTTGGGCCGGTCAAAAATTGGTCTTTGGCTTTTGGCATTTTCCTGTTACAAAGCCTTCTGAATTGAATAAACTTCTGTGTTAAGGTTAAACAAATGCTTGCCCAAATACATGTGACATTTAAGGATGGTGTTCTTGATCCACAGGGAAAAACCGTCCACAATGCCTTAAACGATTTGGGATATGACGAAGTGCTGGATGTCAATATCGGCAAATATCTGGAAATCAAACTTGATTCTGCATCGGAGGAGGAAGCCGAGATAAGAGTTCGGGAAATGTGCGAACGTCTCCTGGCAAATACGGTTATTGAATCCTTCCGTTTCAACATTGTTCCCACTGAATAACACTCCAAAACGAATCGAATCGGCATAAAATGAAGTGTGGCATTGTCGTATTTCCGGGATCCAATTGTGATCACGATTGTTATCATATCCTTAAACATATCCTAAATCAGGAAACCCATTGGCTGTGGCATAAAGAGGAAGCCAATCTCGAATCTTTCGATTTAGTGGTTCTGCCTGGTGGCTTCTCTTATGGGGATTATTTGCGGCCCGGAGCTATTGCCAGTTTTTCTCCGATCATGAACTCTGTCATTACTTTTGCCAAAGCAGGAGGCAAGGTATTGGGCATCTGCAACGGGTTCCAAGTTCTCTTGGAATCTGAGTTACTCCCTGGCACATTGATCCAAAACCAATCGCGGAAATTTATCTGTAAAAATGTGACCGTTCGTATTGAAAATCCCGACACTCCCTTCACGCAAAATTGCGGAGAAAACCGAATCCTGGAAATCCCCGTCGCTCACCATCAAGGGAGTTACTACATCGACCCTTTTTCTTTGAACCAACTTGAAGAAAATGGGCAGATCCTTTTCCGGTATTGCGATACAAAGGGAAAAGTTTCGGCAGAATCCAACCCTAATGGTTCTGTAGGTTCTGTGGCTGGTGTGACCAATGAACAAAAAAACGTGATGGGAATGATGCCACATCCTGAACGTTGTGCCGACCCGCAGTTAACGGGAATAGATGGCCAAATAATTTTCCAATCTCTTATTTCAAACTCCTAATATTGTGGACAAGCCCAAAAAAAACCGACCCGGCCCAGAGATAACCCCCGAGATTGTCAGAGAACACGGTTTAACCGTGGAAGAATTCCGACGTATTCTCGACCTGATAGGCCGCACCCCGAACATGACAGAGTTGGGTATTTTTTCTGTCATGTGGAGCGAACATTGCAGTTACAAAAGCTCCCGGCCTTATTTGAGAAAACTTCCGGTCGAAAGCCCCAGGGTTCTGCAAGGTCCCGGAGAAAACGCAGGTGTCATAGACATTGGTGACGGCCTCGCTGTCGCATTTAAAATTGAAAGCCACAACCATCCCTCTTTTATAGAACCTCATCAAGGCGCGGCAACTGGTGTAGGCGGTATCATGCGAGACGTTTTCACTATGGGCGCACGCCCAATTGCTTTGATGAATTCATTACGATTCGGCGAACTGGAAGAACCGCGTACTCGGTTTTTGCTCAATGGGGTTGTCGATGGCATCTCCAGTTATGGCAATTGCACCGGAGTTCCTACTGTCGGCGGAGAAATTTATTTTGATGCCTGCTACAACGGCAATAACCTGGTCAACGCATTCTGCCTGGGACTGGTCAAATCTGATCGAATCTTTCTGGCTGGTGCTGGTGGAGTGGGTAACCAGATTCTTTATGTCGGTTCTAAAACCGGGCGCGATGGAATTCATGGTGCAAGTCTTCTGGCTTCTTCCGTGTTTGATGAAAACACTGAAGACAAGCGACCCACTGTCCAAGTCGGCGACCCGTTCACCGAAAAATTATTGATCGAAGCCTGTCTCGAACTATTCGAGTGTGACTGGGTAGTCGGGGTGCAGGATATGGGAGCCGCAGGGCTCACCTCATCCTCATTTGAAATGGCACACCGGGCAGAAACCGGGGTGTTTATGGATCTGTCAAAAGTTCCTTTGAGAGAGGAAGGCATGATCCCCTACGAAATTTTGCTTTCCGAGTCTCAGGAACGCATGCTGTTCGTGATCAAACCGGGCCATGAAAAAGAAGCTCTTGTCATTCTCGACAAATGGGGACTCGACGCAGCCATCATCGGCGAAGTCGTTGAAGAACCCAACGATCGCATTCAGTTTTTAGGACAGGAAGTGGTGAATTTGCCGATCATTCCAGTTGTCGATGGGGCACTGGATTTGAAAAGACCCACAAAGCGTCCGGAGTATCTCGATGAAGTAGTGCATATCAGCCTGACCGAGTTCCCCGACTTTTCACGCGGGGATGCTGCATTGAAAAAACTTCTGGCCTGTCCCAATATTGCCAGTAAGGAATGGGTCTACGAGCAATACGACCATATGGTGCGTTTGAATACGCTGGTTTTGCCCGGCTCAGACGCAGCCGTTCTTCGCATTAAGGATACCGATAAAGCGATAGCAATTTCTGTAGATTGTAACAGCCGCTACTGCTATCTCGATCCCTATGAGGGTGCTGCCATCGCTGTTGCCGAAGCCTGCCGCAACGTGGTTTGTTCCGGTGCTGAACCCATAGGCCTGACCAATTGCCTTAACTTTGGTAATCCAGAAAAACCTGAAATTATGTGGCAGTTTCAACAGGCTGTGGAGGGCATGGGCGATGCCTGCAGGTTTTTTGATATTCCGGTAGTCAGTGGTAATGTCAGCCTCTATAATGAAACCAAAGGAGAAGCCATTTACCCAACCCCCACCGTTGCAGTGGTCGGCCTGATCGAAGATCAGACAAAGGTCATGACTCAAGGATTTAAAAAATCCGGGGATCAAATCGCTCTCATCGGTTTTACCATGGAGGAGCTGGGAGGAACCGAATACCTGAAAACTATGTTTGATCGCAGTGCCGGGAAACCTCCTGTTCTGGATCGAAAACACGAGAAACAGGTTCAGGATTTTTGCAGGGAGCTGATTCAAAGAGGCCTCATTTCTTCGGCTCATGATTGTTCTGAAGGTGGGCTCGCTGTCGCAGTAGCAGAATCTTGTTTTTCACCTGGCTGTCAAACTTTAGGTGCCACACTTACACTGGAATCCACATTAAGAAACGACACGTTGTTATTCGGGGAAACTCAGTCGCGGTTTGTTATTTCTTTTCCCGAAGAACGAATTAACGAGATCGAAGACCTGGCCATGGCATTTCCCGTCGACTTTTCTCTAATTGGTAAAGTGGGTGGTTCTCACTTCACAATCATGGTCAATGGAAAAGAAATTGTTAAACAGGAAATCGACGTCTTAAAACAAATCTGGAAAACTTCACTGGGGAACTATGCTGGACAAACTACATGAAGAATGCGGAGTAGTCGGGGTATACGGTCATCCCGAGGCGGCAAACCTGACTTATCTCGGTCTTCATGCACTACAACACCGGGGTCAGGAGAGCGCGGGCATTGTCGCTAGCAACCTCTCCAAGATGCATATTGAGCTGGGTATGGGGCTGGTCTCAGATATCTTTAATCCAGACAGAATACTGAAGCTACCGGGTTCATTGGCCATCGGTCATAACCGATATTCCACTGCAGGAAACAGCGAACTGGTTAACGCTCAACCTTGCTTGATCAACTATTCAGCCGGATCTTTGGCTCTGGCTCATAACGGCAACCTCGTTAACGCCCAGACCATTCGTAAAGAGTTAGGTGCCCAGGGAGCAATATTTCAGTCCACCAACGACAGCGAAGTCATCGTGCATTTAATGGCCCAGTCGAAAGCGGATACTTTCGTGGACCGAGCTGCCGATGCCTTGAGCCAAGTCAGTGGTGCCTATTCTCTGGTTCTGATGACCGAGACTGAATTGGTGGCCGCCCGCGACCCACATGGGTTTCGTCCTCTGTGTCTGGGAAAACTTGACGGTGCATATATCGTGGCTTCGGAAACTTGTGTCATGGATCTCATCGAAGCCGAGTTCATTCGCGAGGTTGAGCCAGGAGAAGTGATTTTGATCAACGATCAAGGGATACAATCATTTTTTCCGTTTAAAAAAGTCGAACCCAAACATTGCGTGTTTGAACATATATATTTTGCGCGCCCCGACAGCTTCATCTTTGGCGAGCATGTGTACAGTGTTCGAAAGAATATGGGACGAGCCATGGCTCAGGAAAGCCCCGCTGATGTCGACATCGTCGTGCCTGTGCCCGACTCAGGGGTTGTGTCGGCAATGGGGTTCGCTGAAGAAAGCGGCATTCCCTTTGAAATGGGACTCATTCGAAACCATTATGTCGGCAGGACTTTCATTGAACCGCAATCACAAATCCGACATTTTGGCGTAAGACTCAAACTGAACCCAGTAAAGTCAATGATTAACGGAAAACGCATTGCAATCATTGACGACTCTATAGTTCGTGGCACCACCAGTCGCAAGATCGTAAAAATGCTCCGGGATGCAGGTGCCAAAGAAGTCCACCTTCGCATTTCGGCGCCGCCAATTCTGCATTCCTGTTTTTACGGCATCGACACACCCGATGAGCAAGAGTTGGTCGCCCATAAGTACAATCTCGAAGAAACATGCGAGTATCTGGCTGCCGATTCTCTGGCCTACCTTAGTCTGGGGAAAATGTTGGAAGTGCTGGAAAATGGTAAGAAAAAATTCTGCTCCGCCTGCTTCGATGGCAATTATCCTGTCCCGATCACCGATAAAAAGTTAGTCACCAATCAATTAGGTTTATTTGCTAACGAAAGCTCCCAACAATAATCCAGCAGGTTGTTTTAAGGAGCCACTTTGGCTTGTGGCGACACCTGAGTGTCTTCTAGAAGTTCTCCAAACCCCTCAAGCTCTTTACGATATTGAGCGAGCGACTGGTCCAGCTTTTGCTGTGACTCCAGAATACGACGATAAGTATTACGAATGTTGTCATAGTCGCTCTTGCTTAGAACCAGCTTCTGACCTTTGACAGATTTCGACGGAGAAGAAGAATCTACTTCGGCCACCGGTTGCCCCATGTCTTGACGAGGCTCACGGGCAAAGCCGGTGAACAATTTCTCCAACGCTTCTTCCAAAGTGCGTTCCATGGCAATATTGTCTTCATAACCAACGATGACGCGTTTTAGCTCGGGAATTTTTCCGGCATCGGCTTTCAGGTATAAAGGCCGCACATAAACCAACGACTCTTCAATGGGAATAACCAGAAGGGTTCCTTGTATAACGCTTGACCCTCGTTGATCCCACAATGAAATCTGCCGGGAAATCTCAGCATCCTGATTAATCCGGGCCACCATCTGGCTGGGACCAAACACCAGCTTCTGTTTGGGAAAAGTATAAACATCAAGCTTGCCATACTGCTCCCCATCACTTCGAGCCACCATCCAGGCTGACAGATTGCTCTTGCCCCTGGGCGTGTATGGAAGCATGAGGATATACTCTTCTCGATCCTCACCCGGCAATTTCATGATCGTGTAATACGGCTTCATGATATCCCCATCAATTTCCGGGATCTCCCATTGGTCTTCCTTGTTATAAAAAACCTGCGGCCGCTTCATATGATAAGTGGCAAAAATATGTGTCTGGATCATAAACAGGTCGGAAGGATAACGAATATGACTACGCAAATCTTCCGGCATCTGGCTCAGGTCTTTAAACAGGTCAGGGAAAATATTTCGATACGTTCGAATGACCGGGTCGGACTCATCAGCAATATAAAAATTCATCGAACCGTCGTAGGCATCAATAGAAATTTTTACAGAGTTGCGCACATAGTTTCCAAACCGAGGAATTTGGGGAGAGTACGGAAAATGGTCACTCACCGTATAGGCATCATAAAGCCAAATCAGACGGCCTTCTGATATAACCATATAGGGGTCATTATCCAACCTTAAAAAGGGTGCTACTTTTTGCACCCGGTCGGTGATATTCCGATACATCAAAACCCGGCTTTCTTCATGGATATCATCGGAAAAAATAATTTTTAGCGCTTTGAACCGAGCCGCAAGAACAAGTTTGCGGAAAAAAGATCCTACCTTAAACCCGCCATCGCCTTCATAGTTTTTGTATACATTTTTTACCCCTTCCGGGTAATCAAACTCCTTGGTATCGGTGTTGACAAAAACATGATCATTTGCCAACTCACCAAAATAAATTTCGGGTCGGGTCACCACTAAGTCGATAGTCGATTGAGGAGGAATATCTTTAATGAGCAACACCGGCAACCCTTCAGGGGTAACCTGGTTGACAGGACTCAGGGCAACTCCGTAACCATGCGTGAAAGTCAAATGCTCGTTAATCCAAGTTCGGTTGGGCAAGTTGGAAGAAAGCAGTTCGCGTGGAGACAACAAAGTCTGACGGTAATCTCCGTTGATGCGGTAGCGGTCGTTATCTACAGACTGGAACTGGTAATACGTCCTGATCTCCTGAATCTGACCCAGGGTGTCGAGAAGCGGTGCCTGATCCCAGAGTCGGATATTTTTTATGGTGGTCGCGTTTTTCCGGACACTTTCGGCTGTCAATGACGCGGAACCGGAAAGCTCATGTGTCTCGGTCTGGCTCAACCCATATGCCGTTAACGCGCCAGAAATCGTGTGCTCTATATAAGGAGCTTCCTTAACCAGCTCATTGGGAACCACCACAAATCTCTGTAAAATTTTCGGATAAAAATTCGCAACAAAAAATACTGCTGCCAACCCCACCCCTGAAAGTATGACCTTCTTCATACCAGGTCGGACAATCCCCATAAATGAAACCAACGAGGCCACCAGAGAAGTACCGATCAATAGATAAAGAACAGGAATTTTCCCATTGAAATCGGAGAATCCGATGCCGGCAATCAAACTACCTCCCTGAGTCAGCAATTCATAACGCTGAAGATAAAACTCACTGGCAAACAAAAGAAAAAATAAACCCGCAAGCCCAGAGAGAGTTCGCCGTGCATCAGGAAGAAGAACCACTCCGGTCGGCCCAACATAAATAAAACGCTTGAAAAAATAGATCAGCCCCACACCAAGGGAAAGCACAATCATCGTTTCCCACAACAAAGACTTCACCAGCAACCACAAAGGCAGGGTGAAAAAATAGAATGAGATGTCTTTGCCAAATATGGGGTCCACCTCTCCATAAGGAGAAGAGTTGAAGAATTGTAGAAGGGTTTCCCATTGCTGAGCCATCACCAGCCCTGTCATGGCGGCCAGAACCAAAGGTCCCACTAGAATCAAAACCTTTAAATTGCCTGCCATGATATTCAGCAATGGCACTTCCCGTCGAACCTGATCCGACAACAGAATAGGCAGGTGAGAAGTTTTCTTGTAAACCTGACTTAAAAAGCCAAACGTCAGCAGGAAAAACAAAACACCAGTCAGCAATCCAAACCCAACCTGCGACACCAACACCGTCCACAAAACAGAGGTGAAACCATGACTTTCAAACCACAGCCAGTCTATGTAAAAAGAAAGAATCTTATCGGCAAATATCGAACCGGCAAAAACAACTGCCGCCAAAATGAACAACCACTTTTTAATCGTCTCCATCGTTTTACCTTAGTTTTCCTTCCATTTTATGGAACAACCCATCGAGGGAATCTGTTCGCCCGGAACTTCTTTTCCGGCAACAATACAATCCAGAGCCTCTTTTAAATTTCGCTGAGTCACTTTTCCTTCATGATCCCAGTTGTCATCAATTCTACCTCGGTACAAAAGCTTCCGTTCCGAGCCATAAACATAAATATCAGGGGTACACACCGCATCATAGGCCTTGGCAGTCTCTTGAGTAACATCTAACAAATAAGGGAAGTTAATACCCTTTTCCTTTGCGATCTTCTGCATGTTTTCCAAAGAATCGTCAGGATAGCGTTTCACATCATTGGAGTTGATGCCGACCAACTGAACGCCTTGTTGCTTTGTCTCTGCCTGCAAATCAACCAACCGTTGCAACACCGCTTTAACATAGGGGCAATGGTTGCACATAAAAATGATCACCAGGACATTCTTATCCAAAAAACTATCAAGAGAATATGTCTTCGAGTCCACTCCAAGAAGCTGGAAACTCACGGCCGGGGTTCCCAAAGGAACCATGGTGGAATGCAATAAAGCCATTGTAAGTTATTTGCGACTACTCATTCAGAGCGTCTTTTAAAAAGGATTGGGAAATAGGCTGATAAATTCATGCTATCAGTCTTTTGGAACCGGCTCAATACAAAACTCCGGTTTCTCAAGTAGACGATTTACAGGTCATTCCCGTAACGCGGCAGGTATAACAGGCAGGGTGTGCCAAGGGAAAGGGACGCAGGGTTTCCTCAATATTATTTCCCATACGAGCTTTCGGATTATCGACAAGAATCGGGCAGACGTAAACGCCTTGTCCTGTCGCCATGCGCGAAGTCGCACACTGAAGCTGGGTTATATCAAAATTTTCGAAACAGGCTTGCGTCACCCGCTCGTCGTCATTGTAAGCCCGTTCATTTTCAGCCAGTTGCCCCAGCATAAAACCCGGTAGTATTTTGATCTGCGGGTGGGGAACCCGATGAGCGCGAAGAAATTCGATGAACTGTAATTTCATTTCCTCATCTTTTTCTTCTTCCCATGAACGCGTGATGGTGAGTATCGGCGAAAAACCTGCCTTGGCAAGGTTCCCGATTCCGGTCACAGCTTTTCCGTAAGCACCTTTTCCACGTATGGCATCGTTGGCCGATTCCTCAAAGTTCTCCATACTCACTCTGAAACGTAAAGGATGGTCGGATGCATCCTGAATCTTCCTCAACTGTTGAGCCTTCTCAGCAGTGATCTGTGTTCCATTGGTCAGCACATCGAGCGGGCCATAGCGCAGGATCGCGGCAAGAATTTTAAAAATCTCCGGGTTGATAAACACTTCACCGCCAGTGATGTAATAGTCCTTCACCCCCAGGGTTTTAGACTCTCCCAGCCTTTCTTCAACCTGAAGCAGGGTCATCATGGGAATAGTATCGTTCTTCGGCCCACAACTGATAAAGCAATGCGTGCATTCCAGGTTGCAAAGCGTGCCTCCGACCTGCAACCATAAGGTCTCAAGGTTTTTCAAAGGCACTTCGGGAACAATTCTTTTAATGGGAGTTTTTAATTGCGTGTTCATGTCATAAAACTAATAAAGAGCAAAAGTCAGATCTATAATTTTGTAGTTTTAGCAAGGATATCCTTACTGACAATTAACGATAACATCACTCTTTTTCATCAGAACCGGGCAAGAGTTTTTTAAGTAGGCACAGCTCTCGTCCATCAAGAAAAACTATATACCTGGCGATCAGAGGCCTGCAGATTCAAAAGAGTCACTGACATTGCGAATGCGTAGTTTGCGCCGAAGTGCTGCGAAACCCGCCGAAGTTCTCCTTCCAAGACCAGACCTGTAAACCGGTGTCACCGCAAGTCGGGCCAGAAGAGGATCTTCAGTAAAAAATCGGGTGTCCAACGGACTCAAAAAACGGCATGTCGGATACAACCATTTTAATGGCAGGCGGTTGCGTTGAATCGCCTTGTCCATGTGCTCCGCCAGTTCAGCCAGGTTACGGTAGCCGTCCAGGTTTTCTTTGCTGTCACGTTGCAGATAGATTAAGGGAATGATTCCTGAGTCCGTCAGTCGATCAACACCTTCCTTGCATTGCGAAATAGGGTCCGAACCCAGAACAATATCCGTCCAGACTGTGCCGGGCGGAAATACCCCTGCAGCATATTCCAAAGCAGAATAAACCTGTTTTGCTGTCATCTTTTTTTTCGACTTGACCGTCCCGGAAAAACCGCCCAGCGGAAAATCAATAATATCAAATCCTGATGCATACATGAGGTCAATAGTGCCAGAGTTCAAAGGGGGGAAGCCTTTCAACGCAACAAAGGTATTGAAGCGCTTTTTGATCGCCTCCACCAGAGGCGCCAGCCGATCGAATCCCCGGTCATTCTCCTCACAAAAATCCATATTCAATTGCACCAAGTCTGCCGCCCCTTCTTCGAATGCCGACTGAATGACAGACAGAATAGCTTCGATAGGCATACTTAGTTTTTTACCGCGACCAATGGCGCGAAGAAAAATATTCAAGCAATAGCCATCGAGACAGATATTTTCAGAGACTGGAGTACGTTGCTTCAACTGCTGTTTGAGAAATTCTGGGATCGTTATTATGCCAACGTCAATCTCTCCTTCTCTCATATGAAGCCGCAACCGATCTCCATGGCTAACCAGCTTCGGTCCATCCTGCCCTGATGCATTCAAGTTGGCCTTGACGATGAAGTCTTCCGCCAGAGCCAGAGTGATTTCTTCGCCCGGTTCGCCGGAACAAAGTCCACCCGCAACTTCAGAAAGGCCCTGCAATATACTCGGAACCGTGATCCCTCTCTGAATCAGCCCCAGCTTTATTTGTCCGTGATAAATTTTATCCATAGCCATTATCGATCCAGAATTTTCTGGTGGATGCCACCGAACCCGCCCGATGACATGACCAGCACCACATCTCCACTTTCAGCATTTTCTGCCATAAAGGCAACAATGTCATCCACTTCCGCAATGAAATGGGCATCGCACCCCTTTTGCCGCAATTGAGTCACAACCTGATTCGGGTCCAGCCTTTCTTCCTCGCTAATTTTTTCAGGCGCAAACAAGCCGGCAATGATCACCTTGTCAGCAACGAGGAAGCTGTCGGGAAAATCCTGTTCAAAAATCTTTCGTCTTGAAGTCGCCGACCGAGGTTCAAACACAGCCCACAGCCGTTGCCCAGGGTAAGCCTCTTTCACCGCTTCTAAAGTTAAGCGAATCGCAGTTGGGTGATGAGCAAAATCGTCCAACACAGTTATGCCATTTTTAACCCCAACCACCTCTTGCCGTCTTTTGATACCTTGAAAAGTTTTAAAGGCAGAGTTTATTTCATCGACGGTCAGGCCCAACTGCAAACACAGAGCCGCTACGGCTGCCGCATTTTCCACATTATGCCGCCCAATCATGGCCAACTGAAAGTCTGCTTTTTTTCCACCCTTAAAGGACAGGGAAAAATAACCGAATCCAGCCTCGAATCGATAATTCTCGATCAACCAATCTGCCCCATCAAGATAACCATAGGTCTCGACTTTGCAAACGGCCTCTCCCAATACATCCTTAATATTTTTGTCGTCGTGTTTAACCAGTATAACCCCTTCGGGGCTAATCAAGCTCACATACTTGCGAAAAGCATCTTTAATCTGGTCAAGATTGTCAAAAATGTCGGCGTGATCAAACTCAATACCCGTCAGAATCGAGGCATCAGGACGATAATGCAGGAATTTGGGTCCTTTATCGAAGAAAGCGCTGTCATACTCATCGCCTTCCGTCACAAAATAATTTCCCCCAGGCATCTGGTGGTTGTTATCGAAATTTTTCAACCAACCACCCACCATGAAACCCGGTTTTCTTCCAGATGCCTGAAGCACCCAACTCAAAAGTGACGTGGTCGTAGTTTTTCCATGCGTCCCGGTCACCACCAGAGATTTTCGACCGTCCAGAAAAAAACGTGCAATAGCCGCAGGGAAAGATGTGTAATCCAACCCGGCCTGCAAAACGGCCTGCACCTCTTCATTGGTTTTGGATACTGCGTTACCGACAATTACCAGATCAATATCTCCCGTGATATTCTCCTTTCGGTAACCCGGCAGAACAGGAATTCCTGCATTTTCCAGAAGTGTGCTCATAGGCGGATAGATATTGGCATCAGACCCTGATACCCGATATCCCGCGCCTTTCAGCAGTCCTGCCAAGGCTGCCATGCCAGTGCCGCAAATTGCTATAAGATAAATGTTTTTAATGTCTTTGGATTCCATAGAAAGGAGGCATTGTAGAAACAACCTTGGACAAAGTCAACCGAATGGGAGCGCGGTCATAAATCGGCCTATTGCAACTCATTACATGGCGATTTCTCAGTCCAGCGGGTCAATGAAATAGATTCTTGAGTTCTGAAAGGTGGTCGATGGAACAATCGGGCTCAGCCAAAGCAATTTCTTTTGGATTGCCAAACCCAAAGCTAACGACACAAGTGTAAACTCCTGCACGTTTTCCAGTTTCAACATCCACAGGACTATCGCCGATCAACACCGCCTGTTCCGGCGAACATTGGAAGCGGTCCAGCAAATGTAGCAGCCCTTCCGGGTCAGGTTTTTTAGACGTTAAGCTGTCACCGCCAAGAATAGCATCGAAGAGATTCAGGCTCTCAAGAGAAACCAGTATACGTCGTACAAATTCTTCAGGTTTATTGGAACAGATGGCCTGTTTTTTATCGCGGAAATGATTGAGTATTTCACGACCAAAAGGATAAAACCGGGTGTGGTTCATCAAGTTTTCAGAGTAATGCTTGCGGAACAACTCCACAGCCAGAGGCAAGTCTGTACAACCTGTACCTTTTATAGACTGGTCCATCAATCTTTCAACTCCCTTGCCGACATAATTGCAAATGGTTTCACGGCTCAGGGTTCTTAGTCCCAGTTCACCTAAGGAAAGGTTGACAGCATCAGCAATGTCGAAAAGAGTATCGACCAAGGTGCCGTCAAAGTCGTAGACAATGAGAGAGATTTTTCGTTTCACTAGGGGATTTGCGCCTGCTAATTCGACTCATAACGATAAGCTTTGACAATATTTTTATCGTCAAACAAGATAACCAGTCCCTTTGATTGCCCTTCACCAACCGCCTGCCAGGTATCAATTTGATAAGTCCACATGGTGTGCTTGTTTTCGGTTCCTTCTTTATAGGGCACACCAAACCAGTCAAGAATTTCAAGCTGTGTCGTCACATTATTTTGAATTTTTTTGACATTGGAGCTGTCAAAATCTTTCCCGACCGTACCACAACCGACCACAAACATACAAAGGGCCAAAAGGAAAACGCGTAGCAATCTCATAGGTCTCTCCTTCACTCTGTTTAAACCTTAGGTCTGATTTGAGGAGTGTAACAAACCTTCAACAGAATGTATAATTTGGACAATAAAAATCAAACAGGGTTATAAGGGTGATGCTTGCGGTATTCTGTGAGAATACTTTCAACCTGTTTGTGGGACTGGGTCGGCAATCGTCCGCCAATATGGGAAACCACCTGTGCCGCACAATAAGAACCCATGATAGCCGAATCGCTCAATGATCGGCCATTGATCAAGCCATAAAGAGCCCCCGCGGCATAAAGGTCTCCCGCTCCTGTAGTATCCACCGCATCGACAGGAAAAGTACCTACCTGTACAGGCTCATGACCACTTTTCCCAGCAAGTGAACCTTTGGAACCCAATGTCAAAAACAGGGTATCCACACACGCCAATAGTTTATCAAACGCCTTACGTGAATCAGTTTCTCCTGTCATGGCCAGGGCTTCCACTTCATTACAAAATAAAATGTCAACGTTCCATTGAATGAAGTCCGCCAGACTGTCTTTGAAAGTATTGACCACAAATGCGTCACTCAACGTGAAGGCAACCGGGATTTTCTCCTTTTTAGCGATCTTTGCCATATGCAATCCAGCCTCGCGAGTTTCATCCCCGGTCCACAAATAGCCTTCCACATAAACGGCCTTGGCATTCTTGACAATAGTTTCATCCACATTATCAGGGTGAAGCTTCGAAGAGACACCCAGATTCGTCAGCATCGTGCGTTCGGCATCAGGAGTGATGAGAATCACACAAGTGCCGGTACCCTCATCATCAGCACCGGGCCCACTGAACCCAACCTCGCAGGACCGCATGTCTTCCGTGTAATGCTTTCCATTCTCATCATTTGCCACACGACCCAGATAATAAGACTTGGCCCCCAGAACACTGGCTCCATGAATGGTATTAGCGGCAGACCCCCCCGATGAAAGCTTGTGTGGTCTTGACTTCAAGGCATTTAAAACTTTCTCTTGCTCGGCGGCAGAAGAAAGAGTCATGCCACCTTTAGTTACTGATACTTCGTCTATAAAAGCATCATCAACCTGAACTTCAATATCAACCAGTGCGTTTCCTATCCCTACCAGATCGTAATTCATATAATATTATTTTTAGTGATTAAAATAGTTAATGGATTATTTAACAACAACGAAAAGTTATTCCGCCGCAGGCTTGATAAACATTTTATAAGCAACAAGACCAAAAAGCGTGACCCCAGCCACAAAAAATGCGCCTCCTGAAAACTGAGCGATCAAAGCAACCGACTCTTTCGCCGCCCCGGTTGATCCCATCCCCGGAGCCAGATACCCGGACACCATCCAGAAGAATCCATAACCCAGACTGCCCAGCCCACTGAGTAAAGAGACTCCCATTTGCGCACGTGCAGGAAAATTCAACCAGGCTACAAGCAATGAAAATGCAATGCTGATGACACCCATTGTCTGCGAGTGCAGGTGGGCGCGCTTCATATAGACCCAGGATTTTTTGACCACTTTATCCGCTTTGGCTTGATCGCCCTTGTAAACGCCGGATAATGCTTCTGTGGCACCCGCCTTCAAGGTATCTTTGATAGTGTCTTCGCAACAACCAAAGGACAGGCCCATCAATCCCCCAAACAGGATCGCCATCATGGCGACCAAAACACCGTATTTAACATGCGAAAAATCCATCGTAGCCCTACCTGAAGTTATGGTTAGCAATACCCGCTAAAAACAGGTTCGCTAATGACTCGAGATTTGTCAATTGTAAAATTATTTTCAACAGAGTAGAATTTTCCTAATGAAAAAATTCAATGCTAAAGCTATAACAATTATTGTTCTTCATACACTCTGTTTCTTTTTAGTGGTTTCCCTGCCAGCATTTGCTGAGACTCACGAAGAAGGTATCTCGCTTTTCCAGAAGAAGGTGAAAAAAATTCTCTCCAGTTCTTGTCTGCGAAAAAATAATTTTGGCATTAAAATTTATTCGCTGGATCGTGGAGAATCCCTTTTCGAGTTGCGGGCGGATAAGTTATTTGTTCCCGCCTCAAACTTAAAAATTCTCACCACTGCCGTTGCACTCCAAACCCTGGGGCCCAATTACCGCTTCCCAACACAACTCTATACGGATGGAACATTAAAAGATGGAGTATTAAATGGAAACCTTTATATCAAGGGTAACGGAGACCCTAAATTAGTCACCGAACAGATGTGGCTTCTGGTCAATGAGTTAAAAAATCTTCCTGTGCGCAAAATCACTGGAAATATTATTGGTGACGATTCTTTCTTCGATGACAGGAAAAGAGTGAGGACCTGGATCAAAAATCCCGGCGCGCAAGCCTATGAGGCTCCTCTGGGAGCTTTGTCTTTCAATTTTAACACAGTCCAGGCTTATGTGACCCCTGGCACCAAAGCGGGGAGCAAACCAGAAATTATTATCGAGCCTGATACTGATTACATCACTCTCGATAATCAAGCCAGAACTCTTAAGCCGGGTAAGCGTAGTCGGCTCATTGTCAACAGGTTGGATCGGAATGGATTTGATGAAATCACAGTTTCAGGGGGTATCCGTCTGAATCAACCTCGTGCCCAGTATTTTTTAAACATTACTGATCCCACCCAATACACTCTGAGCACACTGAAAAAATATCTAGGCCATGTAGGCATCCAGTTCAACGGCAAAACTGAACAGGGAAGAGTTCCTGAAACAGCGATGAAGTTATTGACTCATGAGTCAGAACCCCTGACATTGGCATTACAGGGCCTCAACAAGTTCAGCAATAATTTTGTAGCGGAGCAAATTCTAAAAACTATAGGGGCCGAGAAATATGGCCCACCGGGCACCACCCTGAAGGGCCTTAAAGCTTTTGAAGAGTATTTGACGATGTTGGGATATCAACAGGACCAATATAAGGTTCTTGATGGATCCGGGTTATCTCGACAGAACAAATTGTCACCGCAGATATTTATTGATGTACTCCGTTACGTTAAAAACGATTTAGGAGTCTACCCGGAATTTGTTTCTGCACTGGGTGTAATGGGGGTGGATGGAAATGTGAAAAACAGAATGCGTGGCGTAAAAAGTCCAGAACGGGCGCGAGTAAAAACTGGAACTCTGAATTTTGTCAGTTCGCTTTCCGGCTATTTTCAATCCCGCGACGGTGAAACTTTTGCGTTCTCAATTTTAATGAATAGCTTAAAATGCTCTAACGGCAAGGTCAAAAAACTTCAGGACCAGATTATCCGTGAAGGACTACGTTTTCGACGCATTCCTACAGGTAGTTTCATACCCGAGAAACAAAGAAAGGCTTCTTCGGGTTCGGCCCCTTAAAACACCTCTGATTTATCCGCCAAAAACCTTGCGGTTTTCCTTGCGGTCTTCTTCTATAATTTTCTTCCAATCTCTTTTCACATGAGGAGCTGCTAGAAAATCCTCATAAATAGATTTCGCCAGTTCCAAACGATCAATACCTTCCGGCGCAACCTGAATATCTAACTGAGCCAAAGCCATATCAAAATCCACATCCAGCAAGGCGGCAGAATCCATACCACATTCTTTCAATGCCTGGCGGACAGCCCCAGGTTCACTATTAAAACGTCTTGCTACCTCATTGAGGTTCGCAGGCCTATATTCTTTTTTCGGGCCAATGCCTAAATGATAAGCGCAGAACAAGGTGAAAGCATCCATCCCTCCTGTTAACGGCTTGTCTGAAACAGACGGGCTTTTCGCAGCAGAAGTGGCAGCAGCCGGCCGCTGAGAAGGCTGTATCGTCCTACCATTCCCTCTTCCTCCTCTATCCTGATAGGATGGTTTTTCTCCACTCGGACCATTCGGGTTACCAGCATTGTTGCGTTTTTGACGATACGGGTTCTTTGAGTTTTGAGGTTTGCGGGTATTACTTGAACCTGAACTATTCTTACTGGCCATGCTGATATGGGAAGTCAACGCCTGAGAAGAAGAAGGACCAGAGGAAACCCATGGATGAATTCCACCTTTTCTCTGCCCAGAGTTTTGACCTTGACCTTGGCTTTGATTTTTCCCGGGCGCATTTCCCTGGCGGTTTTGAGGTTTCCGCGGATTGTTCCCATTTTTTCTGAATGTACCTGTTTTTTTCAAAACGCTATTCCTTTAATTATGAGGTGTAGTCTCATGATTGTTATCATCCTCTTTATATTTCAAATTTATTATTGAGTTAAATGCTCAAGCTCATCCACCAACGCAGAAAATTTTGCCAAAGCGGTATTGACCGGTTCAGGTGAAAGCATATCCACCCCGGCAGATTTCAACAGATCTATCGGATATTTTGATCCGCCTGATTTCAAAAAGCCCAAGTAATCGTTCAGCTCCGTCTCTCCGCCGGAAGTAACCCGGTCGGCCAAAGCATAGGCGGCGGAAATACCTGTGGCATATTTATAAACATAGAAACTGAAATAAAAATGCGGGATGCGAAAACATTCCAGAGACAAACAATCATCCAGAACAACTTCAGGACCAAAATAACATTCCAGAAGATCCCTATAAATTTTCTTGAAGGGTTCCAGTGTCAAAGGTTCATTGCTTTCCATCGCCTTATACACCTGATGTTCGAATTCGGCAAACATCGTTTGTCGGTATAGCGTGCCGCGAAAATTATCAATCTCTCTGCAAACGAGATAAATTCGCATGTCTGGCGCAATATCCTGGCTTAGAAAATGGCGAGTCAAAAGGGCTTCGTTAAAGGTAGAAGCCACCTCAGCCACAAAAATCGTGTAATCGGAATACAAGTAAGGCTGATTTTTTCTCGCATAAAACGAGTGCATCGAATGCCCCGCTTCGTGGGCCAACGTGTAAGCACTGTTGATATTGTCTTCACGGTAATTCATGAGAATGAAGGGATTCGAATCGTAACAGCCGGATGAGTAAGCCCCGCTCCGCTTGCCCTTGTTTTCATACCGGTCTGTCCAACGGTCTACCGACAACCCACGTGCCAATTGTTCAACATATTCCTCGCCCAAAGGTTTCAGGGCAAACTTAATTTCTTCCACCGCTTGCTCGAAAGGCATATGCCATTTCATGTCCTTCACCAGCGGAACATTGCAATCATACATATGCAATTCACCCAGGCCTAACAAACGTTTTCTTAATTCAAAGTATTTATAAAGCGGGTCGAGGTTCTGGCGCACCGATTCGAGCAGGTTGTCATGAACCTCCACCGGAATATTTTCAGAAAACAACGCCTTGGCCCGGTAACTGGAAAACTTTTTAGCCCGCGAGTAAAATAAATCTTTTTTTATGCTACCAGCAAGTAACGTGGAATAAGTATATTGATGGGATTCGTAGGCCTTATAATAGGTATTAAACGCATCCTGCCTGACCCTGCGATCATAACTCTGTAGAAGGCTCTGAAAGTTGCCGTGAGTGAGGACAACCGTTGCGCCGTTTTCATCCTCAATCTCTCCAAGCTTCAGGTCAGCATTATCGAGCATGTCAAACGCATCCCGCATGCCTCGCCCCATTTCTCCTGAAGCCGCTAAGAGTGCTTCCTCTTTTTCCGAGAGGGTGTGAGCCCGGTAACGCAAAATCTGCTCCAGATGAAACCGATAAAACTCAAGTTCCTTGTCGTCCAGAAACTTCTGCATCGTGTCTTCAGGGATAGACATGATTTCTGATCGGATAAAACTCGAAGCTCTGCTCGCCTCATTGACCAGCATCATGACCTTTTCAAAATTCCCCTGATAAAGACTGTTCGTTTTATCCTCATCATTTTTAAGATGAGAAAACGTATAAAGCTTTTCCAACTTACGGGAAAAGTTCATATCAAACTCTAGGCATGCCTTAAGCTTAAGGGCAGACTCCCCCAAAGTACCGGCAAAGGAATCGTACTTTTCAAGCTCCGCTTCCAATTCGGTCAAGTCAGCATTCCAGACCTCATCAAATGAGTACAAACCTGTCAAATCCCATTGGGACTCCACACTCACTTCATCACGTGCCACAGTTCCTGCTTTAGCATCCATAATTTAAGATAGGGCGGGAAACATAAGTCCCCCAAAGATGATTAACATTCTTTACCGTGTTGCCTATTCTATCGTTTTTAAATGAATTTTAAGTTTGGCCTGTTTTTCAGAAAGGGTGGTTTTCCTTTTCTCATCTTTTTCGATGACTTCTGCAGGCGCTTTTTTCACAAAATTCGGGTTGGAGAGTTTCTTATCTAAAAATATGAGGTCTTTTTCAATTTTTTTCAACTCTTTTTCTATACGACTTCTTTCTTCCTCGAAATCCATCATGCCTTCAAGAGGAATAATCAGGTCCATTTCTCCCAATACCGAAGATGCCGAGACCTCGGGTTTTTCGATATCAGGGCCTATGGTTATTTGATCCACTCGGGCTAATTCACAGATAAAACCGGAGTGTTTTTTCAAAGTAGCCTCCAAACCAGCATGGCGAGTTTTGATTAAGGCGTTTAATTTCAACCCTGGGTTCAGGTTCATCTCGCCACGTATATTTCGTACGCCCGTAATGACTTCCATCACCTTTCCCATAGCCTCTTCCACTTCCGCATTGCTATTTGCAACATCGAATTCGGGAAAAGCGCTGACCATAATACTGTCTCCACTTTTGGGTAATTTCTGCCATATTTCTTCTGTGATAAACGGCATAAACGGGTGCAGAAGTTTCAAGGCCGCTTCCAAAACATGCACAAGAACATTTTGTGCCGCTATTTTTTCAGGGCCCTCCTCCTGCAAACGGGATTTGGCAAACTCAATATACCAGTCGCAATATTCATTCCAGATGAACTTGTAAACTGCCAGAGAAGCATCGTTGAATTTAAAATTTTCCAGAGCTAAGTTAACTTCCTGCGTGGTGTTGTTCAGTCGGCTCAAAATCCACTGATCTGCAATAGACTTTTCTGTTTGTTCATCCAGTTTACAGGTTCCTTGATAACCTTCCAGGTTCATAAACACAAACCGGGAGGCGTTCCAGAGTTTGTTGCAGAAATTTCGATAACCTTCAATGCGGTCCTCAGCCAGCTTGATATCCCGACCTTGAGCAGCAAAAGCCGCCAGCGTAAACCGCAATGCATCTGTCCCGTATTCTTTCATCACGGCCAAAGGATCTATCACGTTCCCCTTGGTCTTGCTCATTTTCTGTCCTTCTGCATCGCGAATCAGAGCATGAATATAAACATGATGAAATGGCACTTCGTCCATGAACTTGATTCCCATCATGATCATGCGCGCCACCCAGAAAAACAGAATGTCGAACCCGGTACAAAGGACCGAGGTGGGATAAAACTTTTTAAGCGTTTCCGTTTTTTCCGGCCAGCCTAATGTGGAAAACGGCCAGAGAGCAGAACTAAACCAAGTGTCCAACACATCGGTTTCCTGTTCCAGATCCGTTGAAGAACAAGCCGAACAACTTTGTGGCGTCTCCCGAGCTACCTGAACTTCACCACAATCCTTACACGTCCATGCGGGAATCTGGTGTCCCCACCAGATTTGCCGGGAAATGCACCAGTCACGGATATTTTCCATCCACTCAAAATAAGTATTTTCCCAGAATTTCGGGACAATTTTTATGGTGCCGTCTCTCACCGCCTTTATCGCCGGTTCTGCCAAAGGCTTGGCTCTAACAAACCATTGCTTGGACAAATATGGTTCGACCACAGTTCTGCATCGGTAGCAATGACCGACAGAGTGATTCAGGTCTTCTATTTTCAGCAGGACCCCTGCATCTTTTAAATCTTCCACCAGTTTTTTTCGGCATTCAAAACGGTCCAGCCCTTCATAAGCCGGGCCAGCCTCAGCATTCATAGCACCACTGGGGTCCATCACATTGACGGAAGCAAGATCATGCCGCCGTCCTATTTCAAAATCATTAGGGTCATGGGCGGGAGTCACCTTAAGAGCCCCGGTGCCAAAAGATGTGTCTACATAACTGTCTTCGATGAGTGGAATTTCTCTACCGACCAAGGGCAGGATTAACGTCTTGCCTTTGAATTTTGTGTAACGCTCATCTTCCGGGTTGACCGCCACAGCAGTATCCCCCAGCATGGTTTCTGGTCGGGTGGTGGCAATGATAAGAGAACCTTCACCGTCTTTAAAAGGATATTTCAAATGATACAGGTGGCCCTGTGCGTCCTCGTGTTCCACTTCCAACTCAGACAGTGCCGTGTGACAACGAGGGCACCAGTTGATGATGTAATCGCCTTTGTAAATCAGTCCCTCTTCATAGAGCGTGACAAATACTTCGCGCACCGCTTTGGACAATCCCTCGTCCATAGTAAAACGGTCCCGCTCCCAATCCAGCGAACTACCCAGCTTCTTCAACTGTTCATTAATAGCCCCTCCAGATTCGTTGCGCCATTTCCACACCCGTTCCACAAACGCATCGCGACCCAGTGCCTGCCGATTAGTTCCTTCTGCATGCAATTGACGTTCAACTACGTTCTGGGTAGCAATTCCGGCATGGTCGGTGCCCGGCTGCCACAGAGCGTTAAACCCTTGCATGCGCTTCCAGCGCGTCAGAATGTCCTGCAGAGTATTATTGAAGGCATGGCCGATATGCAAACGCCCGGTAATATTGGGAGGCGGTATAACTATGGAGAAAGGCGGACTATCAAGCGTCTCATCAGCATGATAAAAATTCTTTTCCTGCCAAAATTGTCCCCAGCGTTTTTCTACTTCTTCTGGCTCGTAATGTTTGTCCAATTGAATCATTCGATAAAAAAACTTCCTTGCAGGCAAAAATAATAAACACTCTCCGCTTTGCCTGAAACACGCAAAAAGAGTTTTAAGTAATGACGAACTTTATATTTCAGGGTGCCTCTGAATGAGGAATGAATTTCTTTAATACATGGAGCGGGTCATAAAGCAGGCTAATACATGTCCTGCTTTTTAATTTTTTCAATCTCTTCTCGAATCACCTTTCGGGCAATTTCTGGAGTGACCTCTCTCACCACCTCACGGATGGTTTTTAAAATCGCATCGGACAACCCGTAAACTTCTTTTTCCAGAGAAGTGCCCAACGATTTTTTTAATATCTGCTTAACCTCTTCGGCAATTGCTTGAGTAAAGTGGTCATCCCCAGCTTCATAACTCCAATCCCTTGAACGCAAATTACGTGGATCCATATCAGGGGAATCGTCTTGGTCAGAAAACCCGGAAATGTAATCCAGATTTTCTTTTATATCTTCTGGAGTTGCAGGGCGTTTGCCCACCTCGGAAAACGCACCAGGTGCAATATGCTCCAAAAGATCTTCTGGCTCGGGAACAATTCCACCCAACGATGACAATTCAGGACGCTTCGCCTCATGACTGGTGTGGTCTGGCCTTCCTCCTTTGGAAAGCTCCTTGAACGCAGAATCTAAATCATCCATATCGTCCATTTTACGCGGACGAACCTCGGCAAATATCTCCGGCTCCTCGGCATTATAGCTTTCCAGCTCATCCGATTCGGATTCTACAAAAGAAAATTCCTCTTCTGAATCTGGACTGGAGGGTTGAACGGACTCCTTAAGCTCTTCAACACCACGAATCATTTGATCCATAATGTCATCATCGTTTTCAAGTGCCGCATCAGGTGCCTCTTCTTCCGGCTCTGGAGCCACAGGTTCTTCCAGAAGCCCAGAAAGCTCAGAAAGGTCCATCGGCTCCATAGAGTCTGCTTCTGCCAAATCTAAAGTCTCATCATCTGCCGACAACTCCACAGGCTCGGGTAGTTCCAACTCCTCATCCATCGGCGTTTCACTTTCCAGCGCTTCTTCATCTCCCAAGTCTGGGGTTTCTGTTCCCACCGACGAAAGTTTTTCGACCGAGTCCAATAACTCCTCAAGGCTCGGTTCCTCCTGAGGTTCCGGCACTTTTAAATTCTCTAAAACTTCAGAGACCACTTCAGAATCGTCCCCCGATTGTTCGATAATTTCTGCGCTGTCTGGTTCAACAGGGCTTTCCACTGGCAAGTCAGCGTAAGAAAGCGCAGCAACATCATCGTTGCCTTCCAGCAGGCTTTTAACCATGGTCACAATATCATCAGACTTGAACGGTTTCGAGATATGGTTATTCGCACCACATGTTTGGTAGCGCTGTTCATCAAAGTCCTCAAAGTCACTAGCCAACAGCAGAACCTTGATACCAATCGTTTCCGGGGATTCCTTAATTTTCGCGCTCAACTCAAAACCATCCAGACCGGGCATATCGACATCGGCCAAAACGATATCAGGATTAAATTCTGCAATTCGGTCAAAAGCTTCTTGACCATCTCCGACACCTTCAACCTCCACGTCTTCATTTTCAAAAGCCATGGAAACAATTTTTTGGATAGTGGTGCTATCGTCAGCAACTAGAAGTCTGGATGCCATTAAACTCAACCCTTTGGGATTATTTTGAGAACTTCAGACAGGACCGACACCCCATTCCCGCCCCTTAGCAGGGGAGGTAGATAGCAGGAACTCATACCACCGGGTAACTCTTTATTATCCCGATTAAGTTTCTGCACATTGCCACCAGCGGCTCGCCGGTGGGGGGAAACCATTCAAACTCAACCAGTTAAGTATACCATAAATTGTCAGACCACAAAAAAATTTAGCCGCAAATCCTCATTTAGACCATAAAATCATTGATACGTTTTAGATAGAGTGTGCTCAAACTCTATGTTTTAATACAATTAACATTCTAAGGATCAAATAGTTGGAGGTTTTCAGGCCTTGATTCGTTTGCCGTCGTTCACTTATCCTATAAAAAAACTTATACCACGATGTAGTGGCGCAATGTTTTTGCTATGCGCCCTGTTGGTCTTCTTCCCTTCCAGCGCGTCAGCCCTTTATATTCAAATTGATGGGGTCGCTGATATTAAATCCAGTTTCAGCGAAGGCTGTTCGTCCATCACAGATATTGCCAGCCAGGCGGAGCGCCAGAAAATAGATGTGGTTTTGTTTGGAGACTTTGCCCGCAACTCCATTGAATTTGGAGTCAAACCGCTTGAAAGAATTTTTAAAGATATTCATCAAGGACCTTCAGTACTCGACCGGGGAGCAGGAGGGTATTTATCAGAGATTAAAGATAACGACCGCAAGTTTGAGCACACATTGTTGATTCCCGGAGTGGAAACCATCCCCTTTTATTTCTGGACCGGAAGTAACTACGATAAAAATCTCACAGCCCACAATTGGGATAAGCATTTGCTGGTTTTCGGAATGCCCTCCGCGCAGGATTATGAACAATTACCTTTGCCCAATAGTAATTTATCAAAAAAATATACCCAAGAGCTTCTCAATAATTTCATAGTCACCAGCGTTTTATTTATGCTGACAGTCGGTGCAGTTTACAAAGGTTATTTACGCAAAATCACCGTGCCCCTCATGTTGCTCTTCGCCTTATTGGCTGTAAATAATCACCCGTTTCAAAGCTCCCCTTACAATGCTTACGACGGGGATCAAGGTATGGAGCCTTATCAAAATTTAATAGATTTCACCACATCCAAAGGCGCACTGGTTTTTTGGAACCATATGGAAGCCACTACTGGCATCAGCCAGAAAGACACCCTCTCGCTGGAAACTCTGCCTTATCCGGATGACCTGTTAAAAACACAAAACTATACCGGGTTCCAAGCCGTGGGCGATCAACCCATCGTTCAAACCAATCCAGGCCAACAATGGGATCAGGTACTCATGGAATATCTGGATGGAAATCGGGAACGTCCGGTTTGGGGTTTTGGAAGCAATGATTATCTTTGCGAAAACCAAAATGGGGATAGCCTCGGCTCTGTACGCACCGTTTTTCTTGTACGAGAAAGTAGTAATGACTCCGTGCTCGATGCGATGCGAAAGGGCAGGATGTACGCCGTTCGACAAACTGACACGAACCGACTTTCACTCGATGAGTTTGTGGTCCAAGACCAAAAGGCCGGCAACCAAGTCACTATGGGAGAAGAACTGGTTGCAACAGATTTTCCCACCGTCAACATGAAACTCCGCTCCGTGCAAGGAGGAACCAAAACGGCTCAAATTCAGATCATCCGTAACGGGGCACTCGTCAAAGAAGAAACCGTTTCACTGCCTTATGATTTAACCTGGAGAGATGTTGGTATAGACCGAGTTAAACCCGTTTATTATCGAGTCAAAGCAATTGTCTCGCCCACGGACCATTTGGTTTCCAATCCTATTTTTGTGAAGTTTGTCGACAATATTGGGGTGGATGTCGCATCGGCTCCAGCACCCAAGCCTGCCCCGGCACGTCCCGCCCCTGTCATGAAAAAAACTGTCGTGGCCCCAGCCGCTCCGGCTGCAAAACCAAAGGCTCCCAGAGTCGCAATGCTTTCGGGCGCATCATCGCCTGCACCACCGACTCTCTCAGTGCCAACACCCTCACCTCCTCAAAAAACCCGAGCCACCGTTCCCGTTCCTAAACCCGTAATGAGCGAACCACCTCCAGTCAAAACGGCCGTAAAAGAACCTGCCCCGCAAAAACTGCCCGTGGTTGAGTTGACCCCAGGAAAGCGTTTACGGGTCATGACCGATGGAGTGGAATTAAAAAAGGGACCCGGAACCGTTTTTCCCAACATCGCCAAACTCCGCAAAGGCGAAGAGGTAAATTTCGTGAGAAGAACCAATATCGAACTCAATAACAAAAACTGGCTGGTGGTGAAACACAAAAACCGATCTGGTTATATCTGGGAAGGTGTCGTCCAATGGGCCGCTGAGCGCGGGGCTGACGAGTAGCAGCTTTTTTCTGCCAGCAAAGATTATCTCGGCCTCACTAGCGTGAGAAGCAACCTGAAAAACTTCCCCCCGATAAGGTAGACAGAGGGGGTTTACTCAATCCGTCAAGGTTTGATATTCCCTCGTTTTAGTGGACACATTGAAATGCCGGGGTCACACATGAATCGCGAAAGCTCTAAACCAGCCAACCCTACCCTTCACTATAAAGGAGGGGATACTTATAACAAACCCATTCAGACTATCAGCCTCCGCCGAGAAAACTATTTACTCGCCAGAGAAAGCCATTGCACATTGGCCCTACGCCTAGTAGTAGCTGTTAATTTTGGACCCCTTATCCAACTGGTAAAGAAACAAGGTTTTGTCTTCGCTGACTTTTTCCGGTGTCATGCCGCGTAGGCAAAATCGATAGGATACGATTCTTACTGATGGTTTTAATTTTTTTAAAATCTCCGGGAACAATTTGTCCATCGCCTGATGAGTCAGGTAAAGATAAAGCACATCAGCGGAACCGGGATCAAAATCAAACAAGTTACCCCGCACAATATTCACCCTGTCATCGACTCCATTAATTCTAGTTAGCAGGCGAGCCAACACAACTTTTAAAGGATCAATCTCCACACCGATGGCTCTGGCAGAAAACTCTTTTGCTGCAGTAATTAGAACTCGCCCCTCACCACACCCCAAGTCGCAAACGGTTTCTCCCGGCCCTACCTCAGCAAATCGCAAAATTCGTCGGATCGTTCCAGGCATGAGCGGATGCCAGGGAGCCCCGAAAAAAATTGGTAAAATCACCATCCCTGCCAGGATCAGTAATCCACAAATCAAAAGTATCGTAGGAAGTTCAAGCATGTATAGAAAAGTTTATCAAATTTGTAAAAAATCAAACTAAATTCATCGATTTATCCTGATCGAAACTAAACTTCAACTTATCACCAAGCCTCATAGAAAGTATTTTTCACTTTAAAAACTTATGTTTTGCATCGGTCTCATCTTTAGAACTCTTTATGCCGCTACTTATGATATATGCCTTGCTTTATCTTAATTCAGGTAAGTCTCTTAACCTCATTCGCGGAAGAAATATTATGGAAGCAAAAAGAGAAAACTCAGAAAAAGTTTCTAAAACTACTAAACCGGGATCATCGGTCAAGATTAAGGAGGGTTATATCAAAGAATGGATGAGCGGTAGCCGCGAAATCAGCGAAGATAACCTGAGATTTCTGGCAACCTGCAAAAATGATGATGAGTTTGAACACCTCCTCAAAAAAGGGCATTTAAGTCTCTGAAAAATCTTTTTGCTCCGAACTCTCAATTTCTTCGATAGCTATTGTCAGTTCGTCCCATTCCTGCATATGAATTTTCTCTTCAGCCTTCAGTGTTGTCTGCTCTTCCAAAGTTTTCAATAACCGGGGTTTCTCACCCTCCTCATAAATACCGGCATCAGCTAGCCTCGCCTGCAAAGTTTCATTCTTCTGCATTAAAACTTCCAATCGAGACTCCACTTTAGATAACCTTGTTTGAAGAGGTTTCAGGTTTTTATAACGCTGGTTCCTTTCTTCCGCTTCCTTCTTTTTTCTATCCTTGTTCAACTGCGATGAAGAAGGCTCCTTTGCCGGCCCCGAAGAAACCTCAACATCTTGGACTTCTTTTGATTTTGCCCATTCAAAATTACTGTAATGGCCTGGATACTCTTTAATCCCCCCCGCGTCCACTTCCCACACCCGGTTGATAAATCCATCCAGAAAAAACCGGTCATGAGAAATCACAACCAGACTGCCGTCATAATCCGACAATACCGCCGCTAAATGTTCCCGTGACCTCATATCCAAATGATTTGTCGGCTCATCAAACAAAATCAAGGAAGGGGGACGAGAAGAGCTTGCGCTGGCATTCCCACTTTTCGATGAACCACCCCCACACAACATCCGCGCCAGAGCCAGCCGGGAGCGTTCGCCTCCTGAAAGAACGGAAACTTTCTTCTCCACATCATCCCCGGCAAACAAGAATGCTCCCAGAATATTTCGCTTCTCAGTGAGCAGGAGTCCCGGAGCAGACTCTTCCAGAGATTGAAAAACAGTATGGTTAAAATTCAACGTCTCGCCCTGATGCTGGGCAAAATAAGATCGGGTAACATTCGCCCCAAGTTTCACTTCTCCAGTATCCGGCTGAAGCGCACCCGCCATCAGTTTAAGTAGGGTGGATTTCCCAGCGCCGTTCTCACCCACCAATGCCACTTTCCAGCCTCTTTCAAGGTTGATGGAAAAATTTTCGTACACCTTGAGAGTTCCATAAGTTTTGCTAATGCCTTCTATCTCCAAAACATTCCGTCCTGTACGCACCGGCTGGGGAAAACGGAAATGAATCGCTTTTGTACTCTGGGTCGTTTGCACCCGCTCCATTTTATCCAGCATCTTGATTCGGCTTTGCACCTGTGTGGCCTTGGTGTTTTTGGCACGGAACCTTTCTATAAACCGTTCCACCTCGGCAATTTTTCGGCTTTGGTTAGCAGCTTGAGACTCCAGTAACTCCGCTTTCTCCTGTTTCTGTCTCTCATAGTCATCATAATTTCCGGTATATATCGAGAGCGATCCACGTTCTAATTCAACAATTCGACTTACCAGGGAATTTAAAAACCTGCGATCATGCGAAATAATCAGGACACTGCCTTCATGAGCTTTCAGGAATGACTCCAGCCAGACCACCGATCGCAAATCAAGATGGTTGGACGGCTCATCCAGTAAAAGGATATCAGGGCTCTGTAACAACAAACGTGAAAGCTCGCACCGCATTCTCCAACCACCTGATAATTGGTCGAGCGACTTTTCCCATCCTCCGGGTTTGAATCCTAATCCCTGAAGAATGATTTTTGCCCGAGCTTCCCGATCATAACCTCCCAACCGTTCAAACTCGTGTTGCAGGTCTCCATATCGTTCATGAAAAGTCTGGTCTGATTCCAATTTTTCCATTTCGGTTTTTACCTTGAGGAAATGCGGGTCACCCAGCACCACCCTTTCGAGAACCGTTTCGCTCCCACCTTCCATTTCCTGCTCAAGAAGACCCAGACGCAAACCTTTGCGAAGGGTCACCCTGCCCTTATCTGGCATAGCTTTCCCGGTCATGACTTTAAAGAACGTGGTCTTGCCAGTTCCGTTCTCGCCAACCAGCCCCACCTTTTCTCCGGGGCGTAGATGGAAGCTGACATCTTCAAAGAGTGCCTTGGAACCAAACTGTTTACTCACTTGCTCAACAAATATCACTAGGTATCTCTGTCTTTAAGAAGTTGATCTGAGTTTCGGGTTGAAGGCTTCGCGCAAACCTTCACCGCAAAGGTTGAAGGCCAGCACCACAAACAGGATGGTGAATCCGGGAATAAAAGTCAGCCAGGGCGCATCGAACAAAAAAGTTTTACCATCAGCGAGAATATTTCCCCAAGTCGCATCAGGAGGTTGCACACCAAAACCCAGAAAACTTAAACTCGATTCAGTCAAGATAGCTGTTGCCACACCAATAGTGGCCGAAACCAGAACCGGGGCAATTGCGTTTGGCACCATATGAATAAAAATGATACGCCATTCAGGAATCGCCTGGCTCTTTGCAGCGACTACAAAATCCTGATCGCGAAGAGATAAAAACTCTGCCCGAACAAACCGCGCTGTCCCCATCCAACTGGTCAGGCCAATGACAATCATTATGTTGTAAATGCTCGGCGGCAATAACGCAACCACCGTCAAAATTAAAAAGAATGTGGGAAAGCAAAGCATGATATCGACAAAACGCATGATAATCGTATCCACAGTGATGAATCCCAGCTTCACTCGGCCATAAAAACCCGCCACGCCGCCAAAAAACACTCCAACTGTGAGCGATATCCCCACCGCCACAAAACCCACGGTGAGTGAAACTGAGGTGCCTTCCAACATACGAGCAAACACATCTCGTCCCAATTCGTCAGTGCCCAATAGATAAATGCCCAACACCGGCGCATCTTCCTTAGGTGTCAGAGTGCTGGCGAAAGCCGTGAATGGCGGGAGAAATTTTTCTGACAACCGCACTACTTTAGGATCGAAAACCACCACTGTCTGTGTGAAAATTTTCCCCAGCACCGCCAAGCCTAACAAGAACATCAGGAACCAGAAACTAGCATAGGCCATTCGATTGCGTTTGAGAATATCCCAACGCTCCTGAAATAAGCCTTTAGAAGGCGGCAGGGCATCCGCTTCAAGATATGGGTTTGGTTCGTTCATAAGATTTCTCTAAAACTTAATACGTGGGTCCGCGACTGCATAAAGGATATCGGACACCAATGTCCCCAGCAAAACCAGAACAGCAGAAATAAAATTCAACGTCAAGATAACAGGAAAATCCCGCGCTAGTATGGCTTCATAACCCAGCCGCCCCATTCCCGGCCACGCAAAAATGGTTTCAAAAATTACCGACCCGCCGATCAATCCAGGAATAGTCAGGCCAAACATGGTGATGAATGGTAACAGGGCATTACGCAACCCGTGACGGTAGATGACCTGATCTTCTGGCAGCCCTTTGGCGCGAGCGGTTCGCATATAGTCCTGATGAATCACTTCCAGCATTTGCGAACGGACATAGCGCGAAAGTATCGCGGTCCCGGCAATAGCTGACATCATCGCCGGAACAGTAAGGTGCCAGACTCTATCCATCGACCGAAATAGCAATGGGGCTTCTTCCAATCCAAAAGTTTGCATTCCAATCACCGGTACATCAAAAGTTTTCACCATAAAAATAATGACTAAATAGGATAGAAAAAATCCGGGAATGGAAATCATGGCATAGGAAAAAAATGTGCTGGTTCTGTCAAACATCGAATCCCGACTTAAAGCCGCACGAATACCTACAGGAAAAGCCAGAAACCAGGTGATCAACGTCCCAATCAAAAACAACGGCAACGAGTTGAGAAACCTCTGCCAAATTTTCCCCAGAACCGGCTGGTTATCTTTGAAGGATTTCAACTCTCCCGTAAAAAGATCGTTCACCCAGTAAACATATTGAATGTGCAACGGTTCATCCAGATGAAATGCAGTACGAATGCGTTGAATGTCTTCCGGTTTCATTCTCGGATTGGATGGGTCCACCAATGCCGGTTCTCCCGGAGCCAGATGCACAATGGCGTGAGAAATGATGGAAATAAAAATCAGCAGGACAATTCTCTGCCATATGTTTCGAAAAATAAAGTTGATCAATGTTGCCTCTACAGCCAATAGGAAGTTATACTTTCGGTCATGGACATTCTACAGCTCAGCAACTATCTCGACAACCTTTTGGATATTTCCTCCATTAGCGATGCACCCAGCGCCCTGAACGGGCTGCAAGTGCAAAACACAGGCGAAATAAAAAAAATAGGACTGGCCGTAGATTTGTGTCAGGCCACTATTGACTTGGCCGTTCAAAAAAATTGCCAGATGCTGTTCGTGCATCATGGAATTTTCTGGGGAGGACTGCAACCAATTCGTGGTCCCTTTTATGAAAAAATCGCCTCCATGATGAGCGCCAATCTCGGATTGTACTCAGCACATATCCCCCTCGACTTGCACCCGGTATTGGGCAACAATCGGGCCTTGGCTGATTTAATCGGACTAAAAGATCTGGAACCATTTGGTGAATATGGCGGCATCAAAATAGGTTTCAAAGGCACGATCGACAAAAAACCTGCTGACACTCTGGCGCAGGAATTAACCGAAAAACTAGATTCATCTGTCAAAGTGATCGGTGCGGGCGAGATTGAATCCCTCGGGCTGGTGACTGGCGGGGCGGCAGATATCATTCGACAAGCCAGCAATGAAGGGCTTGATGCCTACATCACAGGAGAAGGGGCCAATCACCATTACCATGAAGCCATTGAGGGCGACTGTGTATTAATTTTTGCTGGCCATTACGCCACCGAAACCGGAGGCGTAAAATCAGTGGGCAAACATTTGGAACAGAAGTTTCAAATCGCCACCGAATTCCTCGACTATCCAACAGGCCTCTAAAACCAGAACTTAAAAATTCTTCAATAATTCGTTCAAGCCTGACCTGTAATCGGGGTAGCGCAGGGTCACTCCCAATTCTTGTTTGATTTTTTTGTTTGATACCCTTTTATTGGTGATGTAAAAACCCCTAGCTGTAGGAGAAAGATCGGCTTTCTCATAAGGTATCAACGGCGGTGGTTCCACACCTAACAAATTGCACGCATACTCGACGGCCTCGGCTGGGGGAGAAGGACAGTCATCACTGACATTATAAACCTCGCCGGGTTGAGTTTTTTTAATCGAAGCCTCCAGTATTTGCGCAAGATCCTCCGAATGAATGCGGGAAAAAACCAAACCAGGTTTATCAATGCGCCGGGCACGCCCCTGTCTTACAGAAATCAATAAGTTCCTACCTGGACCGTAAATCCCGACACAACGAAAAATCATCACTGGCAGACCATGGTCCTTGCCTATCTTGAGCCATGCAGATTCCACTTCGATGCGTTGACGATTTCGGTCCGTAGAAGCCAGCAAAGGAGAAGACTCATCCACCCATTTCCCCTGAGTGTCACCATAGACCCCGGTTGAAGAAATGTATCCGATCCATTGCAAATTCCGGGCTCTGGAAATTTCTTCAGCGAAGTTTTGCAGCACCACATCGCCAGAAGGTTGTGGAGGAATCGTGATCAAAAGATGCGTTGCCCGGGAAATGGCTTCAGAAATTTCCGTCGAGGAGCAGGAACCATCAAAAGGACAGACTGAAATATTTTTCGCTATGCTTTCATCTTGCTCGCCCCGCACGGTTCCTGAAACCTCCCACCCATTAGGCAAGAGCCTTTTAGCCAAGGCTTGCGAAGAAAAACCCAGACCAAAGCAAAATAACTGACCGGCAGGGAGAAAATCTGGGACATCTTTTATTTCGGAGGAGATCAAACCATTCCTGGGACTAGTTTTTTAAGGGGCTTTAATAATGTATTGTTCAGGAGTTCTGTTTCATGGGCAAAGTCACCTGAAAAGTACTCCCCATTTCACCCGAACTACATACTTTTATTTTACCGTTATGACGGGCAACAATTCTCTCGCAAATTGCCAAGCCGATCCCACTACCAGCAAAGGCAGAACGACCATGTAGTCTGACAAAGGGCTGAAAAATCTTTTCCTTCTGTTCTGCATCCAAACCAATTCCGTTATCACTGACATTAATATCCCATGAATCCTCCTTAACCGGTTTGGCAACCAGTTCGATCTTGGGTGTCTGTTCTTTTTTATGAAACTTAAGGGCATTGCTGATCAGGTTCTGGAATAGTTGGTGCATCTGTATAGGATCCGCTTCGAGAGTTGGAAGGCCCTCCGCGCAAACGATTCCATTTGTTTCGCTGATAGAATCTTCGAGGTCTTCGATAACTTCCTGCACCACTACATTCAGATCAATGGACCTAAAAGACTCACCCTTAGTGGCTACCGTGGAAAATTGCAGCAGGTCTTCGATCATAGCCTGCATTCTTTTTGCAGAGTTTTGCATTTTTCCGGCATAACCTTTTGACTCCTGACTCAGGTCTTTAGATTTTTCCAGCAAACGATCTCCAAAACCCACGATTTTCCTAAGCGGCTCTTTCATATCATGAGAAGCCATAAACGCGAAGTTTTTCAATTCCGCATTGCTCCGTTCCAGTTCTGCAATATAGCAAGAACGCCTGTCTTCCATACGCTTGCGTGACATCACCTGATTAATGGTAGAGGGAAGAAGCAACAGATAGTCCATGTGTGGATCTTTGACAAGAAAGTCGTAAGCCCCGGCTTTCATCGCTTGAACAATTACGTCTTCAGAACTTCTACCGGCAATAAAAATAACCGGGGTATCGCTAATATGTTCCAGTAACTCCAGACCAGTTCCATCATCCAGTTTATGATCAAGTAATATCAGATTGTAGGAAAAGACCTTCATACATTTCAAGGCCTGGGCATGAGATTCTGCTATTTCCAATATATATCCCAGGTTTTGGGATTGGAAAAGTCGCTGGATGGCTATTTGGTCGGTAGAATTATTTTCTACGAGAAGGATATGCATGGTTTTAGCCATAGCAGACACCTTTAATTGATAGTTGGCAAATAACTCAATGACCAGTACTGGTCGAGGACACGGACAATATCGAGGTATGCTTCAGGATCCATAGGTTTTTCAATATAGCCTGCCACACTATTATTATAGCTGTCATTCATATCCATACTGGATGTAGAACTTGTGAGAACAACTACCGGTATCGCTTTCAACCGGGCATCGGATTTAACCGCATCAAGAAACTCAAATCCATTCATAATTGGCATATTTAAATCAAGCAGAATGAGGTTTGGAATGCGCAGATCCTGTTTTGGCTGATCACCTTTAAGATAAGCCAAAGCCTCTTCCCCATTGGAAGCGGTTATAATGGCTTTCCCAACACCACTTTTCTCAAATGCTTTCTTCAAGCACATAACATCAGTTTCATTGTCTTCGACAATCATTAACGGGCTTCCATTTCGCATCATCTCAAACTCCATCTATACTGTTTTTCGAACTGTAAAGCTAAAGCAAGTAAACTCACCAATTTCAGACTCCACCTGCACCTTTCCTCCATTTTGCTCAACGATCTTTTTGACCAAAGCGAGGCCGATACCCGTAGAATCAGGCGACTTGTTACGATCCAGGCTTTGAAACATTTCAAAAATTCTATCAAAATGCTTTGGGTGAATCCCTTGACCATTATCCCAGACCTGAAACTGCCAGAACTCATCAATATCCTTGCAGGATACCACAACTTTCCCTTTCTGTTTTCCAAAATGCCTGACCCCGTTTACAATCAGGTTTTGGAAAACCTGCTCCAGCCGAATAGGAGGAAAAACAACTTCTGGCATAGGCTCTTGGATTTCTATCGCAATGTCTCCTTCAGTCGGCAAAGACCTGATCACCGACTCGACCAGAGCTCCCGATTGCACAGGAATAGACAATTCCTGAACATTTCCCACCTCAGCGAACTGTAAAAGCCCATTGATCAAGTGATACATCCGTTCTGTATTATGGCTGATTCGTTCCAGATATTTTTCACCTTCTTCTCCCAGAATTTCCCCAAAATCCTGAATCAGCCATGTTGAATTAAAAGTAATACCTCGAAGAGGTTCCTTCAGGTCATGAGAGACCGCATGCGCAAAACTTTTCAATTCCACGTTCATGTACTCCAGGTCAGAAAGAAGAGTTTCCCGCTCTCTCTCAATTTTTTTTTGAGCACTGATATCCTTGAATGTGACCACTGCTCCCACCAAGTCTCCACCCTCAAAAAGAGGTGAACTGATGTATTCCACCTGAAAACAAGTACCGTCTTTGCGCCAGAACACCTCATCTCCCACCCGATAACACGCCCCTGAGGTAAGCCCAGAATAAATAAAACATTCCTCTTTAGGGTAGGGACTCCCGTCCGGCCTGCTATGGTGAATCAGTTCGTGCTGTTTTTCCCCCACTATCTCATCAATGTCATAACCTATCATCGCCGCACCGGCGAAATTGCAAAAAGTAGCTCTTCCATCCAGACCGAGACCGTAAATTCCGACTCCAGAGGCATTCACAATGGCTGTCAGGCGTTGATGGGTATTTTCCAGTTCTTTTGAGGCCAATATGTTTTTATTTACTTCCTGCTCCAAAAACAGGTTCATGGCTTGAAGCTTTTGGGTACGCTCCTCAACTTTTTTCTCTAATTGCCTGTTAACAAACTCAAGTTCAGCATCCTTTTTGGCCAGATCTTTAAACTGCTCTCCCAGCTGACCATGCGCCTCTTCCAAGTTCTCTTCATTTAATTTTAATAAATAGCAAAAAAATGCCGTGCCCCAAATAAGTAGAAGGGAAATGATTCTATTAATAGCCACCTTCCAGAATTCACCTCCCGGAGGAGATAACCAGTATCCCACGGCAGTTAAAGTCGTCCCCAATACTGCTGCAGCCCAAACATAACGTTTTTGCCTGGCCCGCAAAGCCACCAGAACCAGGACTATGTACAAGACTCCCCCAGCCACCCCCAGTTCTAAGGATAAATCAACGAAGAAAATACCAGAGGCGAGCAACCCTTCAAACAGCAAGAACCATTGATATTCCTGCAACCAGCTTTTGCGTTCCAACGATTTTATTCCCATAAAAGTGCTATTCCAAAAAATTTACAATTTACCACTCAAAAAAAAATGCCTTCCCTTGTTTCAGGAAGACATTATAAAAAATTTAGCCTGTGGTTGATCTGTTCGGCATAAACCTGGAGGCACTCAATAAGTTAAACACTGTGTCCTTATTTGCGTGCGCTCCTTCGATATTTTTGTCGTACGGGCACCCGGCTGCTCAGAAACAAAAAAAACAACGAACCCAAAACCACCATTCCTACCGGATAAACCCAATTCATTTCAGCAACCATAGTACCCTCGCGGTTAAAAAGTGAACCGATATTTTTCAAATAATTCTAGTGTAACAACTTCTTTCCCTTCTTTAGCAACTTCTTGTTCAATACGCTTGACTGCCATGTTGCGAATAAAAGGGATAGGAATCCGGGAAACTTTATCCAAAGCATCGTCTTCCCATTTTAGAGAAACTTCAACAGCCTCTTCCTTTTCCTGATCAACCTGCTCGTCACGTTTTAGATCCTCTTCAGTCACTTCCATCCCCATAGCTTCCTTCGCTGATGCAGGCATGATATTGGTGAACACCTCATCGATGATAGAAGGGGTGATCATCTTATCTCCACGCTGACGGGCACGGCCCTCAATGGTCTGTTTAGCCATACCCAGAACAAAGGGAGGAACCTTCTCCATTTTCTCCAAGGCTTCTTTACTCCAAGGCATACCCTGTGGAGTTGCGACCTCCATATAATCTTTAAATTTTTCAACAATATCGTCTTTTTTCTCAGTACGCATGGAAAGAAAATCTTCGATTTCCTCGATCACTTCCACCTTGCGAGGACTTTGCCGCATTTTATCCTTCGCCACATCAAAAGCATCCATCGTCAGTTCTTCGAAGCCGAATCCCTTGACCCGTTTTGAAACCAGCATCATGGACTCATTACGAATTTCGGTCAGGTAATCAGAGGTCACTATTTTGAATCCTCTCTTGACGCATCGCTGAACCATCAGCTTGCGGATACCTGGACGCACAAATTCTGGAGCATGCTTCACCCTCTCCCAGGCATCTTCCGACCATTCAACGCCATTTTCCTTGGCATAAGGATGGTCAACATCGGCGATTTTAATTTCTCCAGTTTCCATAAACACCACCTATAAGGATGAAACTTTTACATTTATTATATGAAATAATTGTATTATAAAGGCATTTCTAAAAAATGAACGTTTGCACCATCCCTTATTTACAAAAGGGTGACAACACGTAAAACACCTGATTTTCAGAGGCCTTCTTAAAAATTACTTGAACCTCATGACAATGTCAATTAATTTGAAGATTTTCCAAAACCCGTCCAGATAAGAAACGACGAATCCTATATGCGACAATCCCCCATAGTTTATTTTTTATTTTTTATTTCCGGCATCACTGCCCTGACCTATGAAATAGTTTGGACCCGGATGCTGACCTTGGTGTTCGGGCATACCGTGTTTTCAGTATCGGTCGTCCTAGCGGCATTCATGGCAGGTTTGGGTCTGGGCAGTTATCTATTCGGCTATGCCGTTGATCGATTACCAGAGATAAACGGCTCTCCTGCAGGAAGTAAAGCCCCAGCCGCTCTTCTCATCTATGGCTGGATAGAGATCCTGATTTTCGCCAGTGGTGCCCTGCTCTCTCTCTTATTCGCCAATTTTTCAGGTATCTACTCCTCCCTGCACAGTTTCATCCCCGAATCGGTGCCCTTGCAGAATGCGATAAAAATGTTGTTTGCTTTTGGGATGATGCTTATTCCCACTACCTTCATGGGAGCCACCCTGCCTATTATCAGTAAATACTGCGTCACGGATGACAGCCGGATGGGAACTCAGGTGAGCCTCCTCTATGCGCTCAATACCCTGGGTGCTGCATCAGGCTGCCTGTTGACCGGGTTCCTCCTAATGGGAACATTCGGCGTTCTGCAAACTGTTTTAATTGCGGCAGGGGCTAACCTGTTGATCGGAATCAGTGCATTGAGCATTTATCTTGAAATCAATCCCGGGGCCGACTGGAAATTTCGATTACCTCCTTTACGGATGCCACGCATCGACTTGAATGCAGATCAAAAATTCTGGATGGGCATCAGCTTTATCTGTGGGTTCACAGCTTTAGCCTATGAAGTGCTATGGACTCGGCTATTGGTGTTCAGCATCGCCAGCACTGTCTACTCCTTCAGCATGATGCTCACGGT
>JAJDBH010000072.1 GCA_029261455.1 Nitrospinaceae bacterium | reverse complement strand
GGAGGTAGCCTAAGTGAATTTACGAGCCGATGAAATCAGTTCCTTAATTCAAAAGCAGATTGAAGGCTTTGAAGAGGGGATCGAGCTCAAGGAAACCGGACGGGTGATTTCTGTGGGCGACGGAATCGCGCGGATTTATGGACTTGGAAAAGCCATGTCGGGTGAACTTCTGGAATTCCCAGGTGGCCTTGCAGGGATGGTCTTGAACCTTGAAGAAGATAATGTCGGGGCAGTTTTGCTCGGGCGTGACGATAATATTAAAGAAGGCGATGAAGTCAAACGGACTGGTCGCATCATGGAAGTTCCTATTGGACCTGAGTTGGTCGGCCGAGTGGTAGATGGCCTGGGTCAGCCGATTGATGGCAAGGGACCCATTAAGACAGAAAAATTCGGGCCGATTGAAAGAGTTGCACCGGGTGTTATTGATCGGAAATCGGTTCATGAGCCGATGCAGACGGGCATCAAGTCTATTGACGGAATGATTCCTATTGGTCGCGGACAAAGAGAATTGATCATTGGTGATCGACAAACGGGAAAAACTGCTGTTGCTATTGATGCGATCATCAATCAAAAAGGGCAGAACATGTTCTGCATATACGTAGCGGTGGGTCAAAAACGGTCTACCGTTGCCCGGGTGGTTAAAACGTTGGAACAGCATGGTGCTATGGAATACACCATCGTGGTTTCAGCTTCGGCCAGTGACCCTGCACCGATGCAGTTTATCGCACCCTATGCCGGATGCGCCATGGGTGAATATTTCCGTGATAACGGACAACATTGCCTGATTGTTTATGATGATCTCAGTAAGCAGGCGGCGGCCTACAGACAGTTATCATTACTATTGAGACGACCTCCGGGACGTGAAGCGTATCCGGGTGACGTTTTCTTCCTGCATTCCCGATTGCTGGAGCGATCCGCAAAAGTCAGTGACGAATTGGGGGCAGGTTCCATGACGGCTCTACCTATCATTGAAACTCAGGCGGGTGACGTTTCTGCATACATTCCAACCAACGTGATTTCTATTACAGATGGACAGATCTTTCTAGAAACTGACTTGTTTTATTCTGGTGTGCGTCCTGCGATTAACGTTGGTCTCTCAGTTTCTCGTGTGGGTGGTGCTGCTCAAATCAAAGGTATGAAACAGGTTGCGGGTAAGTTGCGTTTAGACCTTGCTCAGTATCGTGAAATGGCAGCTTTCGCACAGTTTGGTAGTGATCTGGATGCGGCGACGCAAGCACAGCTTCACCGTGGCGAACGACTTGTTGAATTGCTCAAACAGGGCCAGTACAAACCTTTGAGCGTGGTTGAGCAGATCGTTTCTATCTTCGCGGGTGTTCGTGGTTTGGTGGATGACATCCCTGTGAAAGATGTTCAGAAGTTTGAAAGTGGACTTATAAATTTTATGGCAGACAAGCATAAGGCTGTAATGGATAAGATTGCCGAAGCCAAAAAACTTGATGATGAAACTGAAGGCCTGTTGAAGGCTGCTATCGAAGAATTCAAAGGCCTTTTTAAAAGTTAAAATATGCCTAATTTAAAAGAAATAAAAAGACGCATTCAGAGCGTAAAAAATACACAGCAGATCACTAAGGCTATGAAGTTGGTAGCTGCTTCAAAATTGCGCAAGGCACAACTCGCAATTTTGGAGGCCCGGCCTTATGCGATCAAGATGATGGATGTTCTCAATCATTTGGCGGCTCGGTGTAATAGTGATTTGCATCCTTTGCTGGATGAACGGGAAGGAAATCGGCATTTATTCCTCCTCATTACTTCGGATAAAGGCTTGTGTGGCGGGTTTAACGGGAGCCTCATTCGTAAAATGGCGAAGCACCTGAAAGACAATGCGCAGAATGAAAACTCTTTGATCGTTGCCGGTAAAAAGGGCAATGATATTTTTCGCAACCGTCCTGTGACGATTACGGAAGAAATTATTGGGTGGACAAAGGACTTTGACTACCTCAAGGCTCAGTCCATAGGTGAGAACTTGACGACCCTGTTTTCAGAAAAAAAAGTGGACAAGGTTTTCATGGTTTACAACGAGTTTAAGTCGGTGATGCAACAAGAGGTTGTGGTTGAACAACTACTCCCTGTTGTTCCTGAGAACTTGGCACATAAAGACGACACTTTTGCTGTGGATTATATCTACGAGCCGGATGAAGAGTCTATTCTAGATGAATTGTTGAAACGTTATATGACGGTAGAAGTTTACCGTGCGTTTCTGGAATCCAGCGCCAGTGAGCATGGAGCGCGGATGACAGCGATGGATAGTGCCAGTCGTAATGCCGGTGAGATGATTGAAGGCTTGACGCTGACTTATAATAAAGCCCGACAAGCTTATATCACCAAAGAATTGATAGAAATCGTAAATGGCGCTGAAGCCCTGAAAGGTTGATGGCGTGAAGATACTGAAATTTGTGGAGGCAAGGAATGAATAAGGGAAAGATCATCCAAGTCATGGGGCCTGTCGTCGATGTTCGCTTTGAAGACGGTGTTCTGCCGGCTTTGTATAATGCGATCAATATTGAGCGAGCCGGAGAAGGCGGGAAAATGGAAACCCTGGTTTGCGAAGTAGCACTGCACCTTGGTGACAATGCAGTCCGTTCCGTGGCCATGCATTCAACCGATGGTCTGGTTCGTGGAATGGAAGCTCTTGATACAGGTGCTCCTATTACTGTTCCTGTCGGAGAAGAAGTTCTTGGTCGAATTCTTAATGTTGTTGGTGACCCTGTTGACAAGAAGCCTCCGGTTGAATCTAAAGCTAGATGGAGTATTCACCGCGACGCTCCTGAGTTTAAAGAGCAGGACACCAAAATGGAAATGCTCGAAACCGGCATTAAGGTTATCGATCTACTTGAACCTTACCTCAAAGGTGGAAAGACTGGCCTGTTCGGCGGCGCTGGTGTGGGCAAGACCGTTTTGATCATGGAATTGATTCGTAATATTGGTGCGGAGCACGGTGGTTACTCAGTGTTCGCAGGAGTTGGTGAGCGAACCCGTGAAGGAAATGACCTCTATCATGAAATGGTGGAGTCCAATGTTATCGACAAGACTGCCTTGATATACGGACAGATGACAGAGCCTCCGGGTGCGCGTATGCGTGTTGGTCTGACCGGCCTCACTTGTGCTGAATATTTCCGCGATGAGGGTGGTAAAGACGTATTACTGTTTATTGATAATGTTTTCCGTTTTTCACAAGCGGGTTCCGAGGTGTCCGCACTTCTGGGACGTATTCCTTCTGCGGTAGGTTATCAGCCAACGCTGGCAACTGAAATGGGTAATATGCAGGAGCGCATCACCTCAACCAAAAAAGGTTCTATCACTTCAGTTCAGGCGATCTATGTTCCTGCTGATGACTTGACTGACCCTGCTCCAGCGACTACCTTCTCGCATCTTGACGCGACTACGGTATTGAATCGTCGTATTTCTGAGTTGGGTATTTACCCTGCTGTGGATCCACTCGATTCTACTTCACGGATTCTTGATCCTGAAGTATTGGGGGATGAACATTACAACACGGCTCGCGGAGTTCAACAAGTCTTACAGCGTTATAAAGATTTGCAGGATATCATTGCTATTCTGGGTATGGACGAGCTTTCAGAAGAGGATAAACAGGCTGTTTCTCGTGCCCGTAAAATTCAGAAATATCTCTCGCAACCGTTTTTCGTGGCAGAAGTCTTCACCGGATCACCGGGGAAATATGTCAAAGTGCAGGATACCATTGAAGGATTCAAACACATTCTCGAAGGGCGTGGGGATGATATGTCTGAGCAGGCATTCTACATGGTAGGAACGCTGGAAGATGCACACGTGAAGCAGAAAGAATTGGATAAGAAATCAGCATGAGCCAGAAACTAATACTCAGCATTGTAACTCCGGAAAAGCAACTAGTAGCTGAAGAGGTCGATCAGGTCAACGCCCCTGGCACCGAAGGTGACTTGGGGATTCTTTACGATCACGCCCCGATTCTAACCAACTTGCGTTCAGGTCAGTTATCCTATGAAAAGGATGGCGAGACCGTTGCCTTGGTAGTCAGTGGAGGTTATCTGGAAGTGACGGATAATCGTGTTACGGTATTGGCTGAGACGGGTGAATTCTTGCATGAGATTGACCGCGAACGAGCTGAGCGTGCCCATGCTGATGCAGAAAAACTATTGCTGACAGATCTTTCCGAAGAAGAGTTCATCGAAACACAGAAAAAACTTTTCCGCGCTGTCGCCCGCCTTGAGAATCTAAACAATAATTAGTATAGCTCAATCAGCCTCCTTATATAAAACCCTAGTGTCCTTATGGTAAACGAAACGGCAATAAAGCAATCCGTTTTGAAATGCAGCCAAAAATGGATCGAGAGCTTTAATAAAGGAGATGTGGATAGCTGTTTGGCAGGTTACCATTCAGATGCTGTCATCAACGCCAAGCCGTTGGGGACATTTAAAGGCATTGCTGAAATCGATGCATTTTGGCGACCTTTCATTGCATCAGGGGCGAGCGAATTAAAGTATGAAGATGTGAATTTGCAAGTGGTCGATGCGTCAACAGTTTTATTGTCCGCGAATTGGTCGATGAATGTTGGGCGAGGAATTATTACGATGGAGAAATGGTTCCTGCAAGACGATGGCAACTGGTTGTTGACGCAGGATGATTTTGAGATACAGGAAAATTTTTAGTGATGATCCGATTTTTGGGTCGTTCTGCTTATTTTTTCGGTAACGATGTTGTGAAGTCTAGGCCTTTATCGATCCATTTTTTTAGAGAACTTTTGTTTTTTATAACCATCTGGGTTGATAAAAACCAACCCCGTTAATGATATTCCAGTTAGGTTCATTTCCTGTACATGTTTTAACTTGAGTGTTTGCTGGTACTTCTCTGGTCTTATTCGGACCATTAAACCGTTTTTAATGTCAGCTCCGCATATCATATTTCCATGATGCATAAAGCAAAGGCCACCGAACATGTTTTGCTCGGTGACCCCTCTCTTTCCCTTAAAAATATCTCTAATTCGCTGATTTAATTTTCCATTATTAGCCATGAGTGTTCTTCTAATTCATGATAGAGGGTTTAAATATAATTTAAGCCGCATCTTTATCCATTTTCGGAAAATTGGCGGTATCAAAAAATAATTCCGCAGAATCTATTTTTCCATTTTTTATCTGGAAGCATTCGCACATTCGGAAAGTTCCCTCAAAAGGTTTACGGACCATCCAGTCAAATATTACTACTACCTGACTTGCATCGCGAACGGTCCGAATTGTTTGGTGACTTGCTTCAAAACCGCATTCTTTCATTTGGGCGATGCATTCATCTGCACTGTTGAATTGCATCATAGGACCTTTAAACTTGTAATTATCGTTCAAAAGCGTGCGGGCTTTATCAAAATCTTTCTCTTCAAAAGCACGGTAATAACTGTCTACAATTTCCAAAGCATCTTTCATTTTTTTCCTCCTTTATTAAAGTGATTCCCTGTTTCCTGTTTTATGAGTTTTTGGCCAAATGGGACTCAAGGAAATGGATGGCACCCTCCCAACCGAGTTTATGTCTGTTACACATTTCTATGCTTCTAAAAGCTTTCTGGGTAAGGAGTAGTTCGGTGCTATTATTATTTTCTGATAACTCAATCGTTACAATCGTGTGGATTCCCGCATCTTGAGTTGGTTTTTCCCAGACCCAGGTAAATTCCAGCTTTCTGGGTGGATCGATGATCTGGTATTTACCTTTAACGAAATCCATTTGTTCCGGTCCATGAAATGCGAATCTATAGTTTCCGCCAACGGTAAAATCAAACTCTTCAATCGTTACAGGGCAATTTAAATCCGGGAATAGCCAGTTTGAAACATGGTTAGGTTGGCTCCAAGCCTGAAAAACCAACACTCTGGGATGATTAAAAGTTTTCCTAATAATTAACTGTTCATATTCTTTCATGTCACTTCTTTTTTGAAATTTTATTCAAATAGGTGTCTAGTGAGCTTAAACTGACATCCCAAAACTTTTTATATTGGGTCATCCAATCACCTACACCCTTTAAAGGTTCGGGTTTTAATTTGACCCAATTGACCCTTCCTCGTTTTGTTCGCTGTATCAACCCCGCACTTTCCATTACCCGTAGATGCTTACTGATTGTTGGCCCGGAGCTATTGTAGCCCTTGGATATTTCTGTCACCGAAAGATCAGAATCAATAAGTCTATCGAGCATTTGTCGCCGCGTAGGATGCGATAAAGCAAAGAAAACATTATCCAATTGATTGTCAATTAACTTAGCCATTTGGCTAAGTATTATGTGAAGTGAAGATTTTGTCAATGATAAATTTTAATGAGTAACTAAAGATGAGGGAAAGGAAAGGGAAACTAGAGGTACTCTTTTAAATATTTCCCAGTGTAAGAGGCTTTAACTTTCGCGACCTGTTCAGGTGTACCTTCTGCAAGCACTTTGCCTCCTCCCTCTCCACCTTCCGGCCCGAGATCAATGATATGATCGGCTGTTTTAATCACTTCCATATTGTGTTCAATGATGACTACCGTATTTCCGGATTCCACCAGTTTGTCGAGAACTTTTAGCAGGTGTTCAATGTCTGCAAAATGCAGCCCTGTTGTTGGTTCGTCCAGAATATAGAGTGTTCTACCGGTGCTGCGCTTGCTCAATTCTTTTGATAGTTTGACTCTTTGAGCTTCTCCTCCTGACAGTGTGGTGGCTTGTTGTCCAAGTCGTATGTAGTCGAGTCCAACATCAGTGATAGTTTGTAGTTTGATTCTTATGGATGGGATGTTGGTGAAAAACTCTTTGCCCTCCTCAGCAGTCATATTTAATATATCGGCGATATTTTTTCCTTTATAAAGAATTTCAAGGGTTTCACGATTGAAGCGTTTACCCTGACAAACTTCGCAGGTGACGAATACGTCGGGGAGAAAATGCATTTCCACTTTGATCACTCCATCACCTTGACAGGTTTCACACCGCCCTCCTTTAACATTAAAGCTGAACCGCCCCGGCTTGTAACCACGGGCTCGAGATTCGGGAACCTGACTAAATAACTCCCGGACAAGAGTGAATACGCCGGTATAGGTGGCAGGGTTGGATCGGGGTGTCCTTCCTATTGGTGACTGATCAATGTCGATAACTTTGTCGAGCCAGTGAATGCCTTGAATTGTTTTGAATTCTCCTGGCTTATCAAGGGAGTGCCAGAAGTGCCGGGCCAGAGCTTTGTATAATATGTCAATGGTGAGTGTGCTCTTTCCTGAACCTGAGACACCGGTCACGCACACGAAACAGCCTAGAGGAATTTTCACAGATACTTCTTTCAGGTTGTTTTCTTTTGCACCCACAATCTCAAGTGTATTACCATTGCCTTTGCGTCTGGTTTTAGGGATGGGGATCTTTCTTTTTCCTGTTAGATATTGACCCGTCAGGGAATCTTTTGATTTGAGCAGGGCTTTTGGGGTACCTGCAAAAATAGCTTCGCCACCATGCACTCCTGCACCAGGGCCTATATCCACTACATAATCGGCGGCTCGGATGGTTGCTTCATCATGCTCAACAACGATGACAGTGTTACCCAGGTCACGCAGGCGGAGCAGGGTGTTGAGCAGGCGATCATTATCCCTTTGGTGTAATCCAATACTGGGTTCATCAAGAACATAAAGGACTCCCATCAGGCTGGAGCCTATCTGAGTAGCAAGGCGGATGCGTTGACTTTCCCCGCCCGACAGGGTGCCCGAGGAGCGATCTAGCGAAAGATAATTCAATCCGACATTGATAAGGAATCCTAAGCGCTCTTTAATTTCCTTGACGATTCTGCGGGCGATATTATGTTCTTGTTTGCTCAGTTTCAATTCATCAAAAAATTGATGGGCCTTAGCAATGGAGAATCTTGTGAGCTCGACAATATTTAAATCGGCGACTTTTACCGCGACAGCTTCTTTGCGTAATCGGTTGCCATCACAGCTTTGACAGGAAAGAGGACGCATGTAGCGTGTAATTTCTTCGCGTGTTGATGCAGAGTCAGTTTCTCGGTAACGTCTCTCAAGATCGGGGATAACGCCATCGAAGGTATCTGTGTAAAATTGTTTTTTGCCGTCTTTTTCAAAATAATATTTAACAGGCTCATCACCGGAACCGAATAATAGAATGTCTTGAATTTTTTTTGGGAGCTTCTCAAACGGGGTGTTGAGTTTGAATTTGAAATGACTGGCGACCGTATCCAGCATCTGGTGGAAATAGATGGAGCTTCGCTTTTCCCAAGGCTTCAACGTGCCATCGCGAACCGAAAGCTTGGGGTCGGGAATGACCAGATCAGGGTCGATCACCATTTTGATCCCCAATCCATCACACAGAGCACAGGCTCCTTGTGGGTTATTAAAGGAGAACAGACGTGGTTCAAGTTCCGGGTAGCTGATATTGCAATAGCTGCAAGCAAATTTTTCGCTGAATAATAATTCCTCTTTTTTATCATCAAGAATTGCTACGACCAGTGAACCTTCACCATGTTTGAGTGCCGTTTCCACTGAGTCGGCTAACCGTTTCCCCATACTCTCTTTGATGACCAGTCTGTCTACTACTGTTTCAAGTGTGTGCTTGAATTTTTTGTCGAGAATAATTTCTTCTTCCAGGGAGCGAACGTCACCGTTGATACGTGCGCGCACAAACCCGTTCCGCTTCATATTCTGAATTTCTTTTTTGAACTCTCCCTTTTTGTTCCTGGCTATAGGTGAAAGAATCATCACCTTTTTCCCGACAGGGATAGATTGAACCTGATCAACGATGTGCTGTACGGTTTGTGAAGTTATTTGCCGCCCGCAACCATAGCAGGAAACTTTTCCTACTCTGGCGTAAAGCAGGCGCAGGTAATCATAAATTTCTGTGACTGTCCCAACGGTGGAACGAGGGTTTTTGCTGGATGTCTTCTGCTCGATGGAGATGGCTGGAGAGAGCCCGTCAATGGAGTCGACATCAGGCTTTTCCATCAATTGGAGAAATTGCCGTGCATAGGCTGAAAGGGATTCAACGTATCGCCGCTGTCCCTCGGCATAAATAGTATCAAAAGCCAGGGACGATTTTCCCGAACCGCTCAAACCTGTTATCACCACTAGTTTTTCCCGTGGCAGTTTGAGGTTTAGGTTTTTAAGATTGTGTTCTCTTGCGCCTTTTATTGTGATGTGATCCAGTGCCATGATGTGGCAATTATCCTTTGAAAAGGTTATCCCACTTTATATCGACCTTGTTTTTAATCTCGGAAGTCATTTCAATTTCCTCCGGCCAGTTTTGCTGATAACCTTCTTCGGGGAATTTTTGCGTCACATCAATTCCCAGGCGCTCATCTTCAAAATGAAAGTCGCGTTTTGGTTCGAGGTTGTTGAAAAACTTCCACATCACTATCGAGATATTTGTGAGGTCGACATGGCCTTCCAGCACGATGACAATTTCTATTGTAGAAAAATTGGGGTGATCAAAAAACGAGTCGATAAACTGCTCGCCTTGATTGGGTTCGGTTTTATCCAGCGCTACGAGCAGAATAGAGTTTTGAACTTCTGCAATCGCCTTGACCTCAGGAAATGCCTCAATGACTTCTTCTTGTGTTGGGAAGGTGGTTGGATGAGCATGAGGAGGATCCGCTTTTCCATACCCCGGTTCACCTTCTATTTTAGCGGTTAGGTCTATGCCAAGTTTCGAACCGTACAGCATCTGGTCCGAGGCATGGTTGAGAACATCGAGAATTCCTTCTGAAAAAAACAGGTCGGTTTCAAAGTCCACCGTGCTGAGCAATCGTTTTGCAATCGCTTCATAGTCGTGAACATTGACTTCAGCATCAACGGTGACGATGGTCTTGACGAAACTCATTTGTCCTAGTCCCCACAAGGCACTCATCACCCGTCTGGACTGCATGGGGTAACGTTTGTCGATAGAAACAATGACGCAATTGTGGAAGACGCCTTCGACCGGCATATCCATGTCGACAATTTCAGGTAGCTGGGTTTTGAGCAGAGGTAGAAAGATGCGTTCGGTGGCTCGTCCCAGATAAAAATCTTCCTGAGGGGGTTTGCCCACGATAGTGGTCAAGTAAACGGGATCTTTGCGATGAGTGATGGCGGTGAGGTGTACAACCGGATAATCCCCATCCTGTGAGTAATAGCCGGTGTGGTCACCGAAGGGGCCTTCCAGTCGCAACTCGGAAGGATCAATATATCCCTCTAAAACAATTTCTGCATTGGCCGGGACTTCGAGATCAACCGTTTTACATTTCACCAGAGGCACGCTTTGTTTGCGGATAAAACCTGCCAGAAGAAACTCATCAATGCCGTAGGGCAGGGGGGCAGAAGCGGAATAGCAAGATGCCGGGTCAGCACCTAACGCGATTGCTACTTCCATCATCTTGTTCTGTTTTTTGAATTCATGAAAAAAATGGGCTCCATCTTTATGAATATGCCAGTGCATGGCGGTAGTTTTGCGGTCATACACCTGCATGCGATAGAGTCCAACATTTCTAATTTTCTTGTCAGCACTGCGGTTGATGACGATGGGGAAGGTGATGAACCGTCCTGCATCTTCAGGCCAGCATTGCAAAATTGGTATCGCTCCCAAATCGATATCATTATCCAGGTGGACGACTTCCTGGCAGGGCGGATGAGCTGTTTTGACGAGTTTGGGTGGAAACTGTGCCGCCTGCAAAAGCATGGGCAAAAGTTTTGCCTTGTCCAATAGAGTTGCGGGTGGTGGAATTTTTATATAGCGTTCGATTCTTTTGGGAATATCTTCAATGTTATGGACCCCAAGAGCCATGTTCATGCGTTTGGTACTGCCAAAAGCGTTAATTAGCACCGGCATCGAACTGCCTTCAACGTTTTCAAACAGCAGAGCTTTGCCGCCACCGGGTTGCTTGGAGACTCGGTCGGTGATTTCCGTGATTTCGAGAATGGGAGAAACGGATTCTTTAATCCGTAGCAGTTCCCCCTCACGTTCCAACCGGTCTATGAATTCTCTTAGAGATGGGTAGTTCATGGAGCATCCAATTAAATAAACGACTTGGTATTATATCCTACTGGCTGGGGTAGGGAGGGAATTATTTATCCTACTTGATGCAAGGTAAGTGATCGACCTGTTTCTCTTGCATTGTTGTGGGATATGGTAAAATCATCTTTATGTTGCGTTTTATTGTCAGGCGAATTTTGTTAGGGATACCCGTTCTGGTCACGGTTGCGACTCTTACCTTTCTCATCATGCACTGGGTTCCCGGTGGACCGTTTGATACGGAAAAAATTCTTCCGCCAGAGATCATCGCCAATATAGAAGCTAAATACCACTTGGATAAGCCTGTTCACCTGCAATACCTTTTGTATATGAAGCAATTGGTTCAGGGTGATCTGGGGCCGTCTTATAAATATTTAGGGCGGGATGTTTCAGATATCATCCGTGACACATTTCCCGTTTCTTTTGTTTTAGGGCTGTGCGCCGTTGTGGTTGTTTTGGGATTGGGTGTGCCTGCCGGGATGATGTCGGCATATTGGAAGAACTCTTTACTGGATCGGTCTGTACTACTTGCCGCAGCGATGGGGATTTCGGTTCCAAGTTTTGTTTTGGGGGCTATATCGGTATGGATCTTCTCCCATCACTGGCACTGGCTTCCCCCTGCTTTATGGGAAGGACCCCGCCACATGATTTTACCCGCATTCGCACTGGGAGCAGGTTTTTCGGGTTACGTAGCCCGGCTCACACGAACTACGGTTCTTGATGTTTTGTCCTCGGACTATATTCGAACCGCGCGAGCCAAGGGCCTGACAGAGCCAGTGATCATGTTCAAACATGTTTTGATAAATTCCATCTACCCGATTGTTTCTGTGATGGGCCCTCTGACAGCTGGGTTAGTCACCGGTTCTTTTGTGATCGAATTTATCTTTTCCATTCCTGGCATGGGCCGTTTCTTCATCACCGCTGTGACCAATAGGGACTATCCCTTGATCATGGGGGTGACGCTGGTTTATGCCTTGCTGATTGTGATCGCGAATACGGTGGTGGATATGATTTATGGCTGGCTTGACCCGAGAGTGACTTTAAAATAAGAGCATGAATAAATATTCTCTGACATCCAAATTGAGTGCTGGTTTCCTGTTGATGGTTTCAGCGGTTGCGGTACTTGCCCCATGGGTGGCGCCATATTCCTACGAAACGCAGGATACGATGCAGACTCTGGCTTTCCCCAGTTTGGAACATTGGATGGGCACGGACCGTTTGGGTCGCGATCTTCTTTCGCGTATGATTTATGGCGCGCGAGTGTCGCTATTTATCGGTGTCTTTACGACCCTGTTTGCTTTATTGATCGGAACGATCTATGGGGCGATTTCGGCGTATATTGGCGGTAAAACTGACAACCTGATGATGCGATTGGTGGATGTTGTTTTCGCTTTGCCTGACCTGTTGATGATTATTCTTATTACTGTTTTGATGGGGAGAGGGGTGGCAGGGGTTTTTGTCGCGTTGTCGCTGGTGAGCTGGGTCACGGTCGCCAGATTGGTTCGCGGAGAAGTTCTACGTATCAAGGAGTTTCCATATATACAGGCGGCTCGTGCTTTGGGAGCAGGCCCTACAAGGATACTGGTGCGGGAAATTCTGCCTAATATTCTTGGCATACTGATAGTGACCTTGAGTTTTCGCATACCCATGGCGATTTTGGCTGAGTCGACTTTGAGCTTTATAGGACTGGGAATAGCTCCACCATTCAGCAGTTGGGGGACTCTGGCCAATGATGGTTGGACAGCGATAAAGTTTTATCCGCACCTCATTTTGTTTCCCTCGTTGGCAATATTTTTGACTATCTTGTCTTTCAATTTCTTAGGGGATGGATTGAGGGAGGTTCTTGACCCTAGATCTTCTAAAGGTACTTTATAGGCATCCGTTACTTCAGAAAATGGATTTCATACTTGAAAATTCAGTTGATTAAATCGTGTATGGAAATGTTACCAGTCCGAGGCTCAAAAATTGGGGGTAACTATCTAAATATCAATAAGTAATTGGGGTCGGGAAATATCACGTTGACAAGCCTGAAAAACCGTTATAGAGTGGCCCCTTTTTAGGGTTAAAGGGCTAATTTTCCGTCAAATTTTGTGTTAAAATCTAAGTATGAGTAGGATCAAAGCAGATTTGATTTGCGAAATTATAAGGTTATCCCAGACTAACCTGTTGGATAAGAAATGCGCCAATATGAGTTGTGATACTCAGGAGCAGGTTGCTGTGGATTGGATCCGTAAAAATGCCGCAGACTATAGAGTGGACTTCCAATTACGGTTAGAGGAATACTCTGCGACCAGACTTGGTGAGATACTGAAAGATCTTACCGACACAGGAAAAGATTTGAATGATATTTTAGAAGGTATAGAACCTTCTTCGGTTCATAGAGGCTAAGTATGTCAGACACACCCCCTTCTTCAGAAGCCACAGCTTTATCGCCAGCTGAAAAGGCTAAACTAGCAGCTGCCAAAAAGGCAGAGGCCGCCAAAAAGGCTGGGCCAGTAGGTGAACCCCTTGTCGATAATGGTGATGGAACCATCACTGACCCCAATACCGGTTATATGTGGAAGAAGACCGATGCCTGGTTGGATATGAGAAAATTTTATACTTGGTTCGACCACAGTCAATATGTGGACTGGGTCAACGAAAATAAAGACAAGTTTGGTGGTTACGATAATTGGCGAATCCCGAACAAGAAAGAAGCGTTGTCTCTTTTCGATAAGACCGGTGTGAAATCCTTGGTAGATAAAAATGGAACGACTTATCCCATTGACTCTATATTTGCACCTTTCGGCGCATCCAATACTTGGATCACCGAGTGTTCCGATGAAAAAATTATCCGAATGGATTTGAAGATTGGTGTGGATACGGACTATCCCACTACGGATGTCTGGTCTTCAATGCGATTAATTCGAATAGAAGGAGAGGCGTCGTCTGTTAAGCCTGGAACTAAGGCGTCTGCACCCAAGGAAGAATCGGCGCAACCAGCAGAAGCACCTACGGAAGCCGCACCTGCTGCCAAGGCAGCACCTAAGACTTCCGGAGGAGCCCCAAAACCTGTCCCCCGAACAGACTTTTCCTCAGAGGAAAGATCTGCAATGCTTAAAAGGGCAAAAGCCCATGCGGCGGAAGTAAGAGCCCGCAAGGGTTAAGCCTCAGCGTTTACGCAGCCACTGCTTCACCACATGGCTGACTATTTCCGGATTCTTTTTCATTAACTCCGTAGCAATTACTTTCATATATTCATCGCTTGGAACTTCTGGTTCAGAGTTTAATGCGGCTTTCTCTGTGGCAGGTGTTTTTGTTTTTGCTGGTATTTTTTTTGGTTGTCGTTTGGTTTTTTTTGTGGGCTGGGGTTTTTTCGGACGAAAAATCATCCAGAGTATTAACACTAGAACCAGGGCGAAGCCGATCATGAACAAAATAAATGCCATGATCAATCTTCCTCAATGTTAAATTTGATGATGAGGTCGCCTCGTTTTTTCCCCCAGCTTATGGCCGAGCCTTCTCCGGGTACACGCAATTCTTCTCCAATTAGAGTTTCTTCTTCCACTTGAATGATTATGGTGGCATTCAGGGTTTCAACTTCAAGGGGGCCGCCTTCTTCTGCGAGCTTGGATGAAATGGTGACTTCATGGATGATATCGTTTTTGATTCGTTTGAATTTTGGGTGAGGCTGTATGCATACTCTTAAAAAGAGATCTCCAGGGGGGCCTCCATTTCTGCCTTCCCCACCTTCCTTGATAAAAGCCAGAGTGTAATTATCGGCCACGCCTGGAGGAATTTTCACATCCAGAGTGACGGGACGAATGACCAGTTGCTTTCCCTGGCACTCTGAGCACTCTTCACTTCCCTGGACACCGGTTCCTTCACACTCGTCACAGCGAACGTACTTTTCATATGAGTAGGGAATGGTTCCTCCCAATGCGGCAACAGGGAGAGGGACATCGACCATGAACTGTAGGTCAAACCCGCTGGTTGGCATATCTGGATCAACCGGTTCTGGTTCCTGAGCGAAAGGCTCTTCATATCCCTGTTGGTTTTCTCGTGCGCCCTTTCCAAAACCACCGGGGGGCGAGTTCCAATTGGGCTGGCTCTTGGGTCGACGTGGTGCTCTCTTTTGATAGGATTGCTGGCGATCATACTCTTTTCTTTTTTTTGCGTCGCTGAGTACCTCATACGCTTCAGAGACGATCTTGAATTTGTCTTCGGCAGTCTTACTCCCAGAGTTCGTGTCAGGATGGTATTTCCTGGCAAGTTCTCGATAGCGTTTTTTGACATCCGCTTTAGAGGTCTTTTGAGTAATACCGAGAATCTTGTAATAATTTCGGGTGGTGGGCTGGGCCATTATGGATGAACTTTATGCAGTTGAAATATTAGAAGAGTTAAGAAAGATTAGTTTAGCAATTTGAACAGGCCAGTTCAATCAACTTGAGTCTTCTGGTCATTTCTTACGAGCAGGCTGTAGTGATAAAAAGACTCGTTTTTGGTATAGCCCATTGACTCATAAAGATTTTGTGCCAGGGTATTCGAGGTCTGAGTGGCTAGTTCAATTCTAAGAGCCCCAGTTTTTTTTGCGTGATTTAACGCTTCTTGCATCAGGTTTCTGGCAATACTTTGACGCCTGAATTTTGGGCTTACAAAAAGATCATTTAAGATCCAAATATGCTTCATCCCCACCGATGAAAAGCTAGGGTAGAGTTGGTGAATCCCAATATCTCGGCATTCTCACGAGCAACAAATATTATAGAGTCGTTTTTTTCTAACCGCGAACTTAGAAATTCCACGGATTTATTAATATCAGGTTTCTGTTCATAGAAAGCCCTGTACTGATCAAACAATCTTGCCAGAGCAGGGATATCTTTTTTGTCTGCAATTGTTATTAGCATTTTAAGTTTCCAAAAGGAAAATGTTAAAGAAAAGAGGATATCTCATATTTATTTTAAGGTATGGGTTTTATATATAGGCTGAAAGTTTTTCAAAAATATGGTCACGGTCCTGGCGACTCTTGAAGGGATAAAACCTTTCCTTCAGAGTGATTAGAAATACTTCTGAATTATTAAGGCTGTTCGGTTTTTTGAATATTCTTATTTTCTCGGAACTTTTCTTCTCTGCATGACTGATATTTGCAGAAGTGAAAGTTTCTTCACGAAACACTCCCTTGAAGACCAATTGGTTGCCTTCCAGCCTCAAAGTTCCCGCATCGGTATAGACATGGGTTAGCCCAAAACCATCCCTTGCTTGGAATCCCTGACAAATAGCGAAATGAGCTGTTGTGAAGGTGTTTTGGGGTTTGAGTTTGAAAATAAACAGCCGATAAAGATTATGGGTGAAGTCAAACCATCTCAGTGAAATCGTCGAGCAGAATAAAAAATTAAAGATGAAAAGATAAATACTTTCAAAAATAAAATAATGGACTGCAAATGACAGGGTGATCCCCAAAAAAATACTACAGAAAAAATTTATCAGGAAAAATACTGCACTTAGAATCAGATTCTTTTTTCCTTCAGCGGGCTGGGTCTTAAAGGATGTGTATTTCTTGTAAAGATTCCATGTAGTGAATAAGCCTAAGCTACCTGCTAATACAGGTAAGGGGAATACGAAGAGAAGCAGTATGAAAAGGACTGAGGTCAGTTCGATCATGAACTGATTTTATATGATTATGGTGAATCATAAATAGTTTTAACTTTAAAAACCTGAATAATAATTAGAAGCAACTTCTGACATCAATATTTTAACCCTCTCTTTACTCCCTGGAGTTGTATAATATTAACAATGAAATATCCTTCAGTTTTGAAAGCCTATAACCTTTATCACCTTTTAGGCTTGGAAAATTACGCCAGCGGAGAAGAAATCAAAAAGCGATATTGGCAACTTGCTCGCAAATATCATCCAGATAGAGCCAATTCTACTGATACAGAAAACCAATATTTCGTTCTTTCCACTACGGCCTATAATTTTTTACGCGATGACCAAAAGCGCCTTTCTTATGAGCATCTTTTAAGACGCAAGGAAGAAGCTAAAATTCGTTTTGAGAGTTCTGAGCTTGTATGTCAACGCCAGAAAACTCATAAACGTTTCTACTCAGCCACAATGGCTGTTGATCACGATTTTAATCGCTTTGTAGATGAATGCCGAGGAAACTTTGCCAAGTTTCTGAAGCATGGTAAAAAGTTAAAACCCAGGCCTAAAGTAGTTTCCAAAGACAATATGGAGGAGACGGAGTTTCGGGGTTACGTTGAAGGTGGTTTGAGTGGTTTTCAGGATTTCATTAAATCAGTTCCGAAAATGACTACCCGCAGATATTGAGCTTCTCAACCATTCCTTATTATGCGAATTTTGAAATCCATTTTCTTGATTTCCCTCCTGACTGCTCCAGAAGTAATAGCCCAGCAGAAGCTGGAAGTCATTCCTCTTCGAAATAGAATGGTAGAGGAAATAGTTCCTATTATTCGTCCACTATTGGGGCGAAATGAGACCGTTACGGGGATGCGCCAGCAACTCATTGTTCGAGCATCAACCAGAAAACTAAGAGAGATTAAAAGCCTTCTCAAAAAAATTGATGGACAGCTTAAAAATTTGCGAATAACTGTGAAGCAGGGGCTGAAGTCCCAACTGAAAGTGCGGGAGACAGGGGTGAGAGGTGAGGTGCCAATCGGTGATTCGAGTAGGGTAATCATAACACCAGGAAAAAAAGGCGGGGTGGTTGTAGAAAACAAATCGGGTAAAGGGTCCGTTCGAGCGAGACTTTCTGAACGCGAATCTTTTCTGGATGAGATGAATACGCAGGTTGTCACCACTCTGGAGGGAAAACCGGCAACAATTTATATTGGGCAGCAGGTGCCTTTTAAAATAACTGATAACTTCAGAAGGGGAAACACAATTTCCCAAGTTGAATCCACTCAATTTAAGGAAGTGCGGACTGGATTCAGAGTTCTACCTCAAATACAAGAGGATCAGGTTATACTAAGAATATCACCACAACAATCCCGAATTATTAATGAGAGTATCGAAACATCGAGTCTCAATACTGTAATAAGGGGGCAAGTCGGAGAGTGGCTTGAATTAGGCGGATTAAGTCAACACAGAGGTGAGCAGGGGACAGGAATTACCAGTAGAAATACGTCCCAGCAGGTAGATAGAAGGAGCGTATTTATAAAGATAGAAGAACAGTGATTTTTACTGGATCAACGGGTGGGCTTCACCCGCTCCTTATTACATTAAGAAATAAAAAATAACTGCGGGAATAGAAGCACCTGCTAAAGAGGCAACAATACTTTTAAGTACAAATGAGTCTGAAGTATTGTCAGTGATGGGATATGCAACTTTAACCTTTTCCATGGTCGTTTACCTTCCTGTAATAGAAGTAAAAAATATTCTTTATTAATCTTCTTTACGGCAAGTTCCATGCCAAACTTTAATTTCCGGCCCTGATCCTGTAAGTGGCTTATATGTAAGGGGTTAGGGTTCAAGTTTGTTTGTATTGCCTGATGCTTGTCTGACGAATAAGAGTGTTTATTCATCATGTGTCAATAAACTGTCTATTTATTTTTAATAGATAAGGCGGCATGCTTAATCATTAACGTGATGAACTGGAATCACTAACTAGTGAAAAGGAATTGCCCATGAAGCAAAGGATCGGTGAAATTCTTGAGCCGGAGTCTAAAAGCGATTTCCTCAGTCGTGGTTTTAATATATTTATTATTTCGCTGATAGTTCTTAATATCTTTGCGGTTTCCGTGGAAACGATGGAGGATGTTTCTGACATACATTCAGGACCGCTCAAAGTTTTTGAGTGGTTTTCAATGGTGGTTTTTACTCTTGAATACGTTTTGCGTGTTTGGACTTGTACGCTAAAGCCAGAATATAATAATCCTGTTAGTGGCCGTGTTCGCTATATGTTCACACCTGCCGCAATCATCGACTTGATGGTGGTGATCCCTTTTTATCTCCCCTTCTTTTTTAATCTGGATTTGCGTTTTCTCCGGATACTTCGTCTGTTCCGCCTTTTTACCTTATTCAAAATGGCGAGGTATTCCAAATCCTTGCATTTGTTTAAATCTGTATTGAAAGATACTCGACAAGAGCTGTTCATTGTCCTCGCTGCAACGATGGGAATGCTGGTTTTTGCTTCGGGAGTTATTTATTTTATAGAAAATAAAGCCCAGCCTGAGGCTTTTTCAAGTATCCCGGCGTCTATGTGGTGGGCTGTTTCCACCATGACGACTGTAGGTTATGGCGATGTTTATCCTGTCACCACGTTAGGAAGAATTTTTGGAGGTTTTATTTCCATATTGGGTTTGGGTACATTTGGCCTGCCTGTTGGGATCATTGCCTACGGGTTCATCGAAGAACTGCAAAAACAAAAAATGCGACCTGTGGAATGCCCAAATTGTGGGAAAGAACTCAAGGCTCCGATAGATAGAAGAAGCCTTCCGCGCTAGATCATCTTATTTTTAGGTTATCATTATTCATTAATATCCTTAACCCTTTTCATTATGTGGGATTCAGATATGAATAGGGTTGGGCTAGTGATATTTTGCTAATAGGGAGCTCTGTTTTAGTTCTGGAAGGCGTTTGAACTCTTCAAAAGTATTGCGGAGTGATTGTTTTTTGGTGTCGGGTAAGTTTTGAAATATCCCAAACTGTTTGCGAATCTGTTTTTTTTCGTCCGACGTCTTTTGTTTCCAAGCCTGAAGTTTTTGTTTGAAAGATTTTTTTTGTTCTATAGTTAATAGGTTCCAAGATTTTGCCCCTTGGATTAAACGCTTTTGTTTCGCCGGTGAAAGTTGGGGCCATTTGTCTTGAAGGGGGGCCAGGATTTGTTTTTCGCCGGAACTCAAGGCATCCCATTTTATAGGGTTTTCCTGACTCATGCATGGAGTTACTGCAGTTGCCAGCAGGGTCAGAAAGAAAACAGTATTAATTAATTTCTTTTTCACTCGCACTTCTTTCATTCTCCCAGATCTGGAGAAACTCCAGGTTCTCGTAAAATTCAATCGGATTATTGGATAGCAGGAGCTCCAGATCGTCAGGAGCATCGCTAACTTGAGGTGCAGAACCAGGCTTGATATAGATCAGTAAAACAAAAATCACAGCAGTCACAACTGCTATTATGGGTAGGGTGGCCCAGTCAGGGAAATTACTTTCTCCTTCCAGAGAGGATTCCATCGCCCGATGCCGTATTTGCATCAGTTTTTCGCGAGTGTCGGCATCCAGGTCATTGGCGTTTCCATTTAACTTGCGGCGAGCAAAATCCAGGGATTTTTGAGGATCATTTTTATCGTTCATGGTGCTATCGTTAGGATTATTTTGATCAATCTGTTCGGAAATTGACCCTCAGATCCTCTTAAAGTTTTTTTAGAATACCCATCCAGATGTTATTATGATTACGCACTTGTACTGATAGGTGCAAAACCTTCAATATCCATATTAACCGAAAATATGACTCGAAGCGTGTCAAAAATTCCTCTAAAAAGCCAGGGTGAAAAGGCCACATCTTTTTCCCTTTTGACTAACGATGATCTTCACCTTTTTAATGAAGGTAATCATTTTTGTCTTTATGAAAAGATGGGTTCCCATAGAGTTGAAGTAGGTGGGGTGTCTGGCACTTACTTTTCAGTCTGGGCTCCCAATGCGGAACATGTCGATGTGGTGGGCGACTTTAATGGATGGGAAAAGGGTCAACACTCCCTTCACTCAAAACAGAAATCTGGGATCTGGGAGGGCTTTTTCCCCGGAGTTGAGAAGGGTGATATTTATAAATACTATATTCAATCCCGTCACAATGGGTACCAGGTTGAGAAGGCCGATCCTTTTGCGCTGTATTGCGAAACACCTCCCAAAACTGGAAGCGTTGTTTGGGATAGGGATTACTCTTGGAAAGATCAAAACTGGATGGATCAAGGACGCAAGAGACATGATTTCCATAACAGTCCTGTTTCCATTTATGAAATGCATCTTGGATCTTGGATGCGTAAAGAGGATGGCTCATCACTGAGCTATCTTGAGTTAGCTCCACTTCTATCGAAGTATCTCAACGAAATGGAATTTACTCATGTCGAATTGCTTCCCATTATGGAACATCCCTTCTACGGCTCATGGGGGTATCAGTGTACGGGATATTTTGCTCCGACAAGTCGTTATGGAACACCGCAGGATTTTATGCATCTTGTTGATCATCTTCACCAAAATAATATCGGAGTGATTCTGGACTGGGTACCTTCCCACTTCGCTGTCGATGAGTTTGCTTTGGGATTGTTCGATGGAACTCATGTTTACGAGCATGCCGATAAGCGCCAGGGATTTCATCCAGACTGGGGATCGCATATTTTCAACTATGGTCGAAATGAAATAGCCAGTTTTCTTATCAGCAACGCGCTTTATTGGTTGGATGTGTTTCATATTGATGGCTTGCGGGTGGATGCGGTTGCATCCATGCTCTATCTGGATTATTCGAGGAAAGCTGGCGAGTGGATTCCCAATGTTCATGGCGGCCGGGAAAACCTGGAGGCGATTGGGTTTTTGCGGAAATTTAATGAGCAGGTGTATGAAAAGCATCCGCAGGCTCAGACCATGGCAGAGGAGTCGACAGATTGGCCCATGGTTTCGAAACCCACTTATGTGGGGGGTTTAGGGTTTGGAACAAAGTGGGATATGGGATGGATGCACGACACGCTGGAGTACATGCAAAAAGATCCTGTCCATAGAAAATTTCATCACGATCACCTTACCTTCCGCATGTTGTACGCCTATCATGAGAATTTTATTTTACCTCTGTCTCATGATGAAGTGGTTCATGGCAAGGGTTCTCTAATTGGTCGCATGCCGGGGGATGACTGGCAAAAATTTGCCAACTTAAGATTGTTGTTCGGTCATATGTTTTCACAGCCAGGGAAAAAACTTCTTTTCATGGGCGGAGAGTTTGGCCAGTGGGCAGAATGGAACCATGACAAAAGTCTTGACTGGCACCTTCTGGAATATCCAAACCATAAGGGACTGCAACGTTGGCTCAAAAGCCTCAATCATCTTTATGTGAATGAGCCTGCTCTTTTTGAGAATGAGTTTTCTCCTGAAGGATTTGAATGGATAGACTGTAGTGACTCCCAACAATGCGCTCTTGTTCTGATGCGGAAGGGGATTGATTCTGCTGAGAAAATTATCGTGGCTTTGAACTTCACACCGGTTCCAAGATTTGATTACCGCGTTGGAGTTCCTTGTGAAGGAGCGTGGAAGGAGCTTCTCAATGGTGACGCCGAAGAGTTTGGGGGCGGAGGGGTTGGCAATCCCATTCCTATACAAAGTGATTCCATGAGCTGGCACGGGCAACCCCACTCTATCAACCTTGTTTTGCCTCCTCTTGCGGCTATTTTTTTAAAATGCCAATGATAAATCTTTGCCTTTCTGTGCAACTTCAAAAATAAATTCTAAATTTATGAACAGGTTTGTTTGTATACACGGACATTTTTATCAGCCGCCGAGAGAAAACCCATGGCTGGAGTCCATTACCCTTCAGGAGTCGGCACATCCTTTTCATGACTGGAACGAACGGATTAATGCCGAATGTTATGCCCCCAACACCCAGGCTCAAATTCTTGGCGAAAAAGATAGTGCCATCAAAACGGTAAATAATTATTCCAGAATGAGTTTTGACTTTGGTCCTACTTTATTGAGCTGGATGGAGTCTAAGGCTCCAGATACATACCAAGCGATTCTCGATGCCGATGCAGTCAGCTTGAAAAACTTTTCAGGTCATGGTTCCGCGATGGCGCAATGCTATTCGCATATGATCATGCCTCTGGCTAATTCGCAGGATAAGTATACTCAGGTCTATTGGGGAATCAGGGATTTTGAATTTCGTTTTAAACGTTTGCCGGAGGGGATGTGGCTCCCGGAAACGGCGGTGGATTTAGAAACTCTTCAGATAATGGCTGATCAGGGTATTCGGTTTACGATTTTAGCTCCTCATCAGGCAGGAAAATTGTTAGCTAATGCAGAGAAGCTGGGAAAAAAAGAGGAGCTAGATATTTATCGTCCTTACCGAATAAGACTGCAAGCAGGAAAAAGTATTGATGTTTTCTTTTACAATGGATCTTTATCTCAATCCCTGGCGTTTGAAAATCTTTTGCAGGACGGAAAATATTTTGCGGAAAAATTAATACAGACTGATTTAAAAAATACTCCTCATTTACTCAGTATAGCCACTGATGGTGAAACCTACGGGCATCACCATAAGTTTGGCGATATGGCCCTGGCTTTTGCTCTACAGTATATTGATGATCACGTTGATGCTCAGTTGACAAATTACGCAGAATATTTAGAGAAATTTCCGCCAGAACAGGAGATTGAAATTGGTGAAAGAACTTCATGGAGTTGCACGCATGGAGTAGCCCGCTGGAGTATCCATTGCGGGTGTCATACTGGTGGACATCCAAACTGGAATCAACATTGGAGGGCTCCTCTGAGGCACGCGCTTGATTGGTTGCAATGTCGAGTGGATTCCATTTATACAGGTTTAGGCACGGATTTATTTAAGGACCTCTGGCAGGCGAGGAATCTTTATATTAATATTCGATTGAACCAGTGTGATAGGGATTCTTTTTTGGCCGAACAATCTCGACGCGTATTAGAGAAACCTGAAAAGGTTGCTGCTATTAACCTTCTGGAGTTGCAACGACACTCCATGCTCATGTATACCAGCTGCGGGTGGTTTTTTAACGATATATCAGGAATTGAAACAGAACAGATTTTGCTGTACGCGGGAAGGGCACTTCAACTTGCTGAAGATATTTCCGGGGATTCGTTAGAGCCTCATTTTCTAAGGTTACTTGAGTTGGCAAAGAGCAATATTTCTGGAAAAGGGAACGGTGCGCAGATTTATCAAAGTGCGATCAAAATAGCCACTATGGAAGAACCGGCTTGAATCTTTACCCCATATTAAACATAAACTTTTTTATTAAAACACAAAGTTCATAATATTATATATGTCGCAAAACCAAGAGACTCGTAGCAGTGGAATTCTTCTTCATATTACTTCTTTGCCTTCAAAGTTTGGAGTGGGGGATTTCGGTCCTTCTGCGTTTGAGTTTGTCGATTTATTAAAACAAGCAGGTCAGACCCATTGGCAAATTCTTCCGATCAACCCTACTTCATTTGGCAACTCACCTTATAGTTGTACCTCGGCATTTGCGATCAGCCCTTTGTTTGTAAGTCCAGAGTTTATGATTCGTGACGGTTTTCTGGAAGAGGGTGAGTTGGAGGTTGATGTCGAATGTTCCCCACACCATGTTCAGTATTCGCCCGTTTTGAATTTTAAGATAAGTCTCCTGACAAAAAGCTACACTCGCTTTAGTAGGCGTGTCGATAAAAATGAGTACGAAAAATTTTGTATTGCTAACTCCTACTGGTTGGAAGATTTTTGTCTCTTTACAGTACTCAAAAACCATTTTGGTGGGCATTCCTGGAGTGAATGGCCAGAAGGTGTAAAGAAAAGAAATACGGTCGAAAGATATCTTGAAAGGATGGGTGAACTCGTCGATCAGGAAAAATACTTTCAATTTGTTTTATTTCGGCAGTGGTCCGAGTTGCAGAAGTATTGCCGAGACAATGAAATTCGTATTTTTGGTGATGTGGCTCTTTATGTGAATCACGATAGTGCTGATGTCTGGGCTCATCCCGAGTTTTTTAAACTGGATCAGGAAATGAACCCAGTTGTTGTTGCCGGTGTGCCTCCTGACTACTTCAGTGCGACAGGGCAACGATGGGGGAACCCGGTCTTCGACTGGAATGTTCTCCGTGAGAATGATTATCTCTGGTGGTTGAAGAGACTGAAGCATAGTCTGAACCTGTTTGATCTAGTAAGAATAGATCATTTTCGCGGCTTTCTGGCGGCTTGGGAGATACCTGCTAGTGACTCGACGGCAGAAAATGGGCGCTGGCAGGAATGCCCCGGAGTTGAGTTCTTTTCCCGGTTGTTAAAGGAATTTGAATCCATTCCTGTAGTTGCTGAAGACCTGGGTGTGATCACTCAAGATGTCAAAGACGCTATGTTGCAGTTTGGATTTTCGGGAATGAAGCTTTTGATCTTCGCTTTCGACGGAGATATTTCGCAAAATCCTTATTCGCCGGACAATCATGTAAAGAACTGTATTTTGTATACCGGAACGCATGACTGCAATACTGTGCGTGGATGGTTTGAAGAAGAGTTGGGTGATGAGGCGAAAGTGAAACTAGAGAACATACTGGGGAAAAAAGTTGAGGCAAGTACAGCGGCTGAAGAAATGATAATTTTGGCGATGCGATCAATTGCCGACACGGTTATTTTACCGATGCAGGATGTGTTGGGGCTGGGTTCGGATGCTCGCATGAACTGTCCCGGAATTGCTGAGAATAATTGGGAGTGGAGGTTGCTTCCCGGACAATGGTCAAACGATGATGCGGAGAAACTCGCAGCTTTGACCAAAGCCCACGGTAGGTGTTGAGTGATCAGTCTTACGGGTTAACAGGGATGTTCCAAATATCTTCTGCATATTCCTTGATGGAGCGGTCGCTGGAAAATTTCCCCATTCGCGATACATTGATGATTGCCTTTCGTGTCCATGCATCGACATCTAAATAGGCTTGACCTATTTTTTCCTGAATGTCGCAGAACGGTTGAAAATCCGCCAAAACCATATAGGGGTCACCATGGTCCAACAAGTTTTCCAGAATGGGCTGGAAAAGGGTAGGCTGTTGCCCGAAAAAATATCCTTTTTGAATCATATCTAGAACTTCGCGCAACTCTAGGTTCTGCTTATAAATTTCCCGAGGCTGATAACCGGATTGTTTTTTCTCAACAACTTCATCTGCATTCAAGCCGAAGATGTAGATATTTTCCTTCCCCACTTCTTCCATAATTTCAATGTTTGCTCCGTCCAGTGTTCCCACTGTTAATGCACCATTGAGAGAGAGTTTCATGTTGCCGGTGCCAGATGCTTCCATACCAGCAGTGGAAATTTGTACGGAAAGGTCCGCGGCCGGAATAATCTTTTCTGCAAGGGTTACTGAGTAGTTGGGTAAAAACACAACCTTCAGTTTTCCATGCAAACTGCTATCAGTGTTGATGGTGTCGGCAACACTATTGATGAACTTGATGATTAGCTTTGCCATAGCATAGCCCGGAGCGGCTTTCCCGGAAAACATGATTGTTCTGGGGGTTTTAATGCTTTCCGGGTTTTTGCGTATGCGATTATAAAGTGCGATGGCATGCAGAACGCTTAAAACCTGCCTTTTATATTCATGAATTCGTTTTACCTGCGCTTCAAATAAAGAGCTCGAATCAATTTCAACGCTTAAAGTTTCTTGAATATATTTTGCCAGTTGTTTTTTGTTGTTGGTTTTTATTTCTTTCCAGCGGGAGATGAGTTGTGGATCATCGATATGTTCCTGGAGATTTTTCAACTGCGATAAATCCCGAACCCATGAATCTCCAATGTGCTCAGTGATTAGTTTGGATAGTTCAGGATTACAGCCTTTCAACCAACGCCGTGGAGTAATGCCATTAGTTTTGTTGTTAAAGCGGTCGGGAAACATTTCATGAAAATCGGAAAACACTTTCTCCCTGAGTATGCTGGAATGCAGTTTCGCGACTCCATTAGTTGAATGACTTCCAATAATGGACAGGTTTGCCATGCGAATATACTTTGTATGGTTCTCTTCAATGAGAGACATTCTGTTCATCTTCTCCATGTCACCCGGAAAACGCTCCTGCACCTGGTCCATAAAGTCCTGATTGATTTGGAAAATGATATCCAAATGTCGGGGTAAAACTCTGCTGAATAATTCTAATGACCATTTTTCCATCGCTTCAGGAAGAATGGTGTGGTTGGTGAATGCGAAAGTATTTACCGTGATTTCCCAGGCTTTAGCCCAAGGCAGTTTTTCAATATCTAATAAAATGCGCATGAGCTCGGCGATGGATAATGCTGGATGCGTGTCATTCAACTGGATAGCAACCTTGTTACTGAACTCATCAAAGGTTTTATGCTTCTTTTTGTAGCGCCTTACAATGTCGCTCATCGAGGCCGAGACAAAAAAGTATTCCTGCTTGAATCGAAGCTCTTTTCCAGATTGATTGTGGTCTGCCGGATACAATACTTTGGAAATTATTTCGCTTTCATGCTTGTTTTGTACCGCCTGGAAATAGTCGCCGGCTTGAAAATATTCCAGTTCCAATTCCCGACTGGACCGGGCACTCCATAGACGGAGATTGTTGACCGTATTATTTTTGTAACCAGGAACAGGAATGTCGTAAGCCATAGCCATAACATCTTGAGTGTCGACCCATTTGTGTTCTTTTACGCCCTGTGAATTTTGACTGGATTCCACATGACCATAAAACTTAACCGGAAAGAGGGAACGTGGTCGTGGAATTTCCCATGGGTTTCCCACCCGTAACCAATTGTCAGCTTTTTCAACTTGATAGCCTTGGATTATTTTTTGGTAAAAGATTCCAAATTCATAACGAATTCCATACCCATAACCTGGAACTCCCAAACTTGCAATAGAGTCGAGAAAGCAGGCCGCAAGCCGCCCCAGTCCACCATTCCCCAACCCTGCTTCGACTTCTGATTCCTCCAGCTCATGAATGATGTGACCCATCTCTTCCAGAGCTAGTTTGTATTCATCATAAATTCCAAGGTTGATCAGGTTGTTGGTCAGTAATCGGCCAATCAGAAATTCCATGGAAAGGTAGTAAACCCTTTTTACATCTTTCTCGTAATAGGATTGCTGAGTTTGGAGCCATTTGTTAACCAGATGATCTCGCACCGATAAAGCCAGGCTGATGAAATGGTCCATTTTTGTTGCAGAAAACTTATCGTCAGCCAGGGTATATTTCAGGTGATGCTTGAACCAAAGCTTGAGTGCTTCCCGAGTGAGTTTTCCGGGTTCGTGTTGAATTTTATCAATCATGATAGGAGGTGTAGTGAAAGAAAATAGGTAGAGAACGAATTGAAGGTTTACAGACCGGTGTAGTGCCCAAGCCTTATACTAGTAATACTTTTTACCACAATATCTAAACTCCTGCCAAAGACTTTGAAGCATTTGTTGAGAATTCACAGATATACTAGGGTTTAGTTTGGGTGTGATTATTGGCTGGCCTGAAGTTTTTGTCGTTCTAGAGCGCGTAATTTTCGGGCATCTTTTTTATTGATTTTAGTTTTCACTTTTTTCTCTGTAACAGGTTCACCCTCCCAGCCCACTTTTTCAAGAAAATCTTCATAGCCACCATGAAAATACTCGGCTCGGCCCTGATGAAAAATAATGAGGTTTTTAGCCAGAGCTTTAAGGATAAGTTCGGAGTGGGTAACAATCACCAGTGCACCGGCATAATCGTTCAACTCTTCGATTAAGGCTTCAATAGATTCTACATCCAGATGGTGAGTAGGTTCGTCCAGCAGCAAGAGATTGGTTGGGTGAGAAATTATTTTCCCTAACAGCACACGACTTCTTTCCCCTCCTGATAACACGCTCACCTTTTTCTTACTCAAGTCTCCATCAAACATCATGGCACCACATATGCTGTGGGCGGCTTGCAAGGAAAGGTTGGGGTTGGAACGAAGTATCTCATCCAACACCTTGTTTTTGGGTTCGAGCCGGTCAATATTCGTCTGACCAAAATGGCCCAGTCGAGTGGAGGGATGCGGAACAATGGAACCAGAGTTGGGAGTTAATTCATTTGCCAAACAATTTAATAAAGTCGATTTACCTTTTCCGTTGGCCCCGATGATTGCTATGCGGTCTCTTCGGCCAATGGAAAAGGATATGTCTGAAAAAATATTGTTCTCAGGTTTGCCATCGTAGGAGAAAGAAAGGTTTTTCACGTTCAAGATCATTTTCCCCGGGCAGGGGAGGTGGTTGAACCTGAACCCAAGGTTCTTTTCGGTATCCAGCTTTTCCATGGTGCCCATTTTTTCCATCATTTTAAGTCGTGACTGGGCCATGGTGGCTTTGGAGGCTTTAGCGCGAAATCGATCTACAAGAGATTGCATTTCTTTGCGCTTGTTCTCCAGGTTTTTCCGGGTTTGTTCGTAGGTTTCTTCTTCCTGAATGATCAACTCATAGAACTTAATGGTACCGCCGGTGACTTTCCGGGCTTGTTTACGGTGTAAGCCTAGCGTGTGAGTTGTGACCTTGTCCATGAAGTCACGGTCATGCGTGATGAGAATCATTTCGCCCGGCCATTTGTTCAGATAGTCTTTGAGCCAACGGAGCGAAAGAATATCGAGATAGTTGGTGGGTTCATCAAGCAAAAGCATGTTGGGGTCGGCCAACAAGGCTTTACAAAGATTGATACGTACCTGAAATCCACCGCTGAAGGTGGTGGGGTCTTTTTGAAAATCTGAATCAGAAAAACCTAGGCCGGAAAGAATGATCTCAGCCTTATAATGATCCCATTGTTTTTCAGCGGGCAGGGCTTCAATGCACTCATCTATAACAGTAGGTTTTGTGAAGTGGATATGTTGATCCAAGGAACCGATCTTGTAATCTTTCGGAGTTGCAATGGTTCCTGAGTCCTGCTTATCTTCTCCCATGATCATTTTGAACAGCGTGGACTTCCCTGTACCATTTTTACCGACCAATCCAATACGCTCGCCTTTATTGATGAGAAAAGACACATCTTCAAACAGAACTTGGGGACCAAAAGATTTTTCTAAATTGCTTGCTATTATCATTACGAGTTAAATTATAAAAATGTTTAAAAAAATACTTCTTAATAAATGAGTGATTGAACCAGGAAGGAAAAAATAGAAAACTGGTCGGGATGAGAGGATTTGAACCTCCGACCCCCTACTCCCGAAGCAGGTACGCTACCAGGCTGCGCTACATCCCGAGTGTCTAGCTTGCTTTGTAAAAGAATTTCTTGAGGTATTTCCAGATAATGATAGAACCTATTCGGTTTACCACTGATTTAAACCAGGTACTCCCGCCCAAACATTTTTGGCAGTGAGGGTGCACTACTTTATTGTTTTGAAAACCTTCCACTGCATCAATAACCGGCTGGGTATTCATGATATCTGTGATTGAATTTTCGAATACGTTGCCCGCTTTGGTCTTACCGTCGTAGTCAACACAACAGTAAGTCAAATCCCCATTGCATAAGATGGCGAAATGGTCAGCTATGGCGCTGCAGTAACCGGTTTTGGAGGGGACAACTTGACTGCCCTCGGCAAATGCATTGCCCCATGTGTTGAGTATATAAGTCTCGAAATGGATGTTCGGTGCAACTTCCACCACGTTCCATTTAAAGGCGGAAAGTTTTTCGATTTTCTTTTCAACTTCCAATCGTTTTTCTTCGTTGAGCGGAGGGCATATTTTGTGAACTTCCATGGCCCAATAACTAAAAGTTTTGCGTAACTCCCTGGTGTTGTTGATGACACTCATCGACCCCACCGTCCAGTCTTCACCGGGCACTTCAGTTTTAATGGAGGTGTTAAGAAAATGAACCTTTATCTTTGGAGGTTTTTCCTGCTTGAGACAACCCTCAATAAATTTTAAAATTCGATTGTGATATTCATCGAACTTCATCCGTCTGGACTTTCGAGTTTTAAAAGATTCTTCATCAGGAGTCTGCAGGGAGATGTTCACCTGTGACGCGGTCACCTTTTCCAGCTTGATGGCCATCTCTTCATCGAGATAAGTTCCATTCGTGGTGATACCCGTCTTCACACCTAATTGTGCGGCATGATCGAGTATTTCAAAGAAACGCGGATGCATGAACGGCTCACCCATCACATGGAAGGTGATTTTTTCTGCCATATTGTATTCGGCAATTTCGTCAATGATTCCACAGACCCTTTCAAAATCCATATACTCATAATGGCGGGTCATTTCCTGCTTGGGACAAAAGGTGCAGTCAAAATTGCAGACGTTGGTTAATTCGATATGAATCCGTTGCAGGGGAAACTGGACCAGTTCACCAAAACGACCAGGAAATGTTTGTGTGCCGGGTTGAACCTGAGTCAGCATAATTTAGTTGGTGTGGGATTAATCATTGTTGGTTTTGGTGTAATTATAGCGGTCTATGCTTTCGCTCCAAAACGTGTTGTTGGTCACGTTGCGCGAAACCTTTTTCGACCCGCATTCAGGGCAAGCTACTTTTTTTTCACCCACTTCTGACATTCTCATTTCGATCACGAAATCTTTTTTACATTTTTCACAAGTATGATCGTAATTAGGCATGACCGGGTTCTCCTGATTCGTCTAAACATCAATTAAAACGGGATGTTACTACTCAAGTTACTAAGAATACAATAGTTTCTAATTCAAAGCAATAAATCCGGCAAAGTTGTTCCATTTAAAAAACAGATCCACAGTTTGGAATCCAGCTTTTTTGATGAGACTTTGATTTTCCTCCACAGTCCAGGGAATGAGCACATTTTCCAGAGCTTCACGCTTTCGGGAAATCTCCAGATCGGAGTAGCCTCGGTCCCGTTTAAATTGATGATGAAAATCGATGAATGTCTGATCCAGCTCTGAAATATCGCTTTTTATTTTCTCAATGAGAATGAGTGACCCTCCGGGGACGAGATTCTCAGAGATATTCTTCAACAGCGGGAGCCTGTTTTCAGGCAACACAAACTGCAGGGTGTAGTTCATCACCACCACAGACGCATTTTGGATGGCTATTTTCTGATTTAAGTCGACTTCCAACAATTCGCAGGGGATCGGTGATTGCTCAAGTGTTTTACGGGATTTCTCCAGCATGGCCGAAGAATTATCGACACCGTACAAAGCAATTCCGTTATTTCTATCTATCGAAAGCGCCAGCTTAAGGAGTAGCTGACCGGTGGAACAACCCAGGTCGTAAATAGATGTGTTAGCCTTGGCTAATCGGGCGCACCAGTGCACGGCCAATGACTGGCATTCCTGATACATCGGAACGCTGCGCCCCAACATATCTTCGAAGACGTTGGCGACCGATTCGTTAAACTCGAAAGGTCCGCTGCCCTTGTCCTGCTTGAATAATGTGTCTCGTTTGGAGATGGAGTTCACCCGATGTGAATTTTAAAAGAAAATCCCCCTCCGGTATAACCGGAGAGGGAGAGTGTTGCATGGTTTACGGTCCCGGTACTTCACTACCTTCAACCGGGCCGGATTTTGACTTGAGCAGAAGTTTATTGATCGCGTTGAGATAAGAGAGTGCGCTGGCTTCTATTGTATTAACACCAGCACCTTTTCCCAATACTTCTCTTTTTTCATGTTGAACACGAACAGTGACCTCACCCTGAGCATCCTGACCTTTCGTCTTAGCCATTACCTGATAGTCAAGAAGCTTGCAACTGAGGCCGGTGATCTTGTCGATGGCGTTATAAATAGCATCCACGGGACCATCGCCACTGGCGTTGGAAGAATGTTCTTTGTCGTCACGGCTGACCAGAACGACAGTCGCCTGAGGCACCTTGCCTGTTTCAAAACCGCATTGCAAAGAACCCAATTCATAAGTGTTCTGCTGTTTCTCAGAAAACTTCTGCTTCTGGATAAGAGTGTGGAAATCATCCTCAAAAATTTCCTTCTTCTCATCGGCAAGAACTTTGAACTCCAGAAATACCCTGTCCAGTTCATCGGGTTCCAGGCTATACCCTAGTTCCTGAATTTTATGGAGTAGGGCGTTACGGCCCGAATGCTTACCCATCACTAGCTCCGACTCCTCACCGCCCACATCCTTTGGGTCCATGATCTCGAAGGTGTCTTTACGTTTGAGAAACCCATGTTGATGGATGCCAGACTCGTGCGCGAACGCATTTTTCCCGACAATGGCTTTATTGCGTTGCACGAAGAATCCCGTCAAGCTGCTGACCAGTTTGCTGCACGTCTGAATATGCTTGGTGTCGATTCCCGTATACACGCCGCTGAAAAAATCCTTCCGGGTCCTGACAGCCATGACCACTTCTTCCATGGCCGCGTTTCCGGCCCGTTCGCCAATACCGTTGATGGTGCACTCCACCTGCCGCGCCCCGGCCTGCACTGCCGAAAGAGAATTAGAAACCGCAAGCCCGAGATCGTTATGGCAATGCACACTGATAATAGCTTCATTAATGTTAGAAACATTCGCCTTCAAATAGCGGATGAGTTCGGCAAACTCTTCTGGCACCGTGTAACCCACCGTGTCGGGGATATTTACCGTCGTGGCTCCAGCACTGATGACCTCGCGTGTCACATCGGCGAGAAAATCTTTTTCAGTGCGAGTCGCATCCATAGGAGAAAACTCAACGTCATCACAATATTTGCGGGCGAACTGAACGGCTTTCACCCCCATTTCGATGATCTCTCCCTTGGCCTTTTCAACCATATGTTCCCGATGCACTTTTGATGTAGAGAGGAAAACATGAATACGCGGTGACTCGGCTTTTTCCAAAGCCTTTGCTGTTGCCTCAATATCCTTTTCCAATGCCCGTGAAAGACCGGCGATTTTTGCGCCACGGATTTCTTCGGCAATCTGTTTGACCGATTCGAAATCCCCCGGAGAAGCAACTGGAAAACCCGCTTCGATCACATCGACATTAAGTAGAGCCAGCTGCCGAGCGATCACAAGTTTTTCCTTGATGTTCAAGCTGGCACCGGGGCATTGTTCCCCGTCTCTTAATGTAGTGTCAAAGATTATGAGTTTTTCGGGTTGCATGACTAAAAAATCTCCTTTCAAATAAATAAGTCTTCCATATTATAAGATGTATCCCACTAAATACCAAAGGATTGGAAGTTTTTCTCAGGTATCAGAATAAATAAATTACTGAATGAATCGAATTGGGAGCTTTAAGAAACAGGTTGGGGGAGCCGATTGCTGAGAGTGAAGGCTCGCCCTTAGAGCAGGGATAGTAGACGTAGTTCCAGGCCGGAGTATGAAGCAAATTGTGTTTTGGAATAAATAAACATTAGCCTGTTCTAAGAATGCGTCAGTGGAAACTCTATTGTAAACAAAACCGGATCCAAACACAAATATTTAAGGCTGGTGTTTATGTTGCTTGAGGCTATTGTTCTGCAATGAGGCAAGGTTAGATTGGAAATCGCAGGGATGGTACTCGCTATCAGTCGATGGCGTTCAGCACCTTGAACCCGGCCTTTTCAATCTTCTTGACCAAAGGGGCTGTTTCGCACAGGTCGAGGCGAAAGAAATAGACTTGTTTCTTTTTGTTCTTGGCATAGGGGGCCATGCCAACGCTGATGATGTTTAAGTCTTGATCATGGATGATTTTTGATACTGATTCAAAGTTCTTCGGATCTTTATCCATGATGATGTCTACTCTTGAGCTGGAATGGATGATGCCCATCAAATCTATGAACAATCCCAGCATATCGAGGATTGAGATGATGCCGACCAACTTGTTGTTGTCTATAACAGGGATCGATCCGATCTTGTTTTTGTAAATCAGGAGAGCCGCATCTTCAACATTAGTCTCGGGTCCTACGGTTTGGGGGTCGCGGGTCATGTAATCCGAAACCTTCATTTGTTTGGGGTCGAGGACCGTTATCTTTCCCGATCCAATACTTTTTGTGACAAATGCGCCGCGGATATCGCTTTCTGTGATGATACCATCAAGTTCCTTGCCTTGAACAACGGGCAAATGGCGTATGGAGTTCTTAACCATCAACTCCTGAGCCTTATAAAGGGTGTCCCCAGACTTAATTGTGATGACCTTACGGGTCATTATTTCATCAACGATCATTGGTAGCCTTGATTTAATAGAAAAATGAATAATACTTCATCAATCGTATTGCAGAAAGTGTTACTGGCATTCTAACAACTTTGAGAAATAAAAACAGTTAATTAAAAGACCGGGATGTTCTTTTGGCCGCGTTGTGGTGGAAACCTGCCACTTTGTCGCAGGTTTCAATTATAATGGCAGTTAAAATTCTCCAAGGCTCGTTCGCCAGTCAGTGAAGGTTTAAGGTTTTTTCATTACAGACGTCAAATCTACGCCTATTGTGTAAAATATACGCATAATAGTGTGTATTAATTACGCTAATTTAGCTGGTCTTATTTTATATCGCCCAATATCAAGGGGTTATCCTGGGCACGACTCTTGCTGTATATATGCTTCCTGCATTGAAAATCGTTGAATTTTCGATGCTTTTCGACGAGCAGTGAGTAAAAACGCTTTTTAAATTCAATGAGTTAATTAAATTATGCATGCTTTTCCAAAAAAACAAGGCCTCTATGACCCCGCTTTCGAAAAAGATAGCTGTGGAGTAGGGTTTGTCATGAATATGAAGGGGGAGAAGTCCCACGAGATCATCACTCAAGGACTAGAAATCCTTAAAAAACTGGAACATCGAGGGGCTTGCGGTGCAGATTCTGCGACTGGCGACGGTGCCGGAATTCTCATTCAGATTCCCCATAAATTTTTCCAGGAGCAGTGTGAAAAGTCCGGTATCGATTTGCCTGAGGTGGGTCGTTATGCGGTGGGGAATATATTTCTTCCCACGGGTAAAGATACCAAAGAAGGACAGGAAATCATGGAACGTGCGGTTGTGATGGAGGGTTTGGAACTTCTCGGGTGGAGGGAGGTTCCGGTCGATAATACAACGATAGGAAGAATGGCCCGCTCTGTTGAGCCGGTGATCAAACAGCTTTTTGTAGGTGCTGGGCCAGATGTGCCAGATCAGTTGGCGTTCGAGAGAAGGCTTTATTGTGTTCGCAAGCGTGCGGCATGGGGTGTACGTCGTGCAGGGCTTAATGATAATAACGAAAGCTTTTACACTTGCAGTCTTTCCAGCAAGACTCTGATTTACAAAGGTCAGTTGATGGCTCCGCAATTGGAGACCTATTATCTGGATCTGCAAGACCCAAATATGGTTTCCGCATTGGCGTTGGCTCATTCCCGCTACAGCACAAATACTTTCCCTTCATGGGGACGAGCGCAACCTTTTCGTTACATTGCGCACAATGGCGAGATCAATACCGTTCGGGGAAATAAGAACTGGATGGATGCTCGTGAATCGATGTTTGAATCGCCTTTATTTAAAGAAATTAATATGATCCTTCCTGTCATTGCTCCGGGTGGCAGTGACTCGGCAGACTTTGATCAAGCTTTGGAGATGTTGTTCCTGACTGGCCGATCTCTTCCACATGCCATGATGATGATGATTCCCGAGCCTTGGAGTGGGCACGAAACCATGGATGACGATAAACGTGGATTCTATGAGTATCATGCTTCCATGATGGAACCCTGGGATGGTCCAGCTTCAATAGCATTCACCGATGGAGAAACCTGTGGAGCTGTGCTGGATAGGAACGGCTTGCGTCCGTCACGTTATTACGTGACTAAAGATGGTCTGGTTATCATGGCCTCGGAAGTGGGGGTTGTTCCAGTTGATGAAGCTAATATTGAATACAAAGGTCGGTTACAACCGGGGAAAATGTTTCTCGTCGATATTAATGAAGGCCGCATTATTTCAGATGAAGAAATCAAAGCAAAAATTTCGACCCAGAAACCTTATACGCAATGGGTCAAGGAAAACCAGGTCAATCTTAAAGATTTGCCCGCAACAAGTTTTCAGTTCAAGTCCGACTCTGAAACGGTTTTGAGCCGGCAGGTGGCATTTGGCTATTCCATCGAAGATTTAAAGTTTGTGATCGCGCCTATGGTCGGGAACGCCACAGAGGCCACCGGCTCGATGGGTAATGATACCCCTTTGGCGGTATTGTCTGAAAGGCCTCAGCTACTGTTTAATTATTTTAAGCAGTTGTTTGCACAGGTGACTAATCCAGCTATAGACTCGATACGTGAAGAACTGGTCATGTCAATGGAAGTGACTCTTGGAAAGGAAAGAAACCTTTTAACTGAATCGCCGGAACATTGCCGCAAACTAAAAGTTGAGCATCCCATTCTTACTGGTGATGAAATGGAAAAGGTTCGTACTCTGGACCAGACCGATTTGAAAACGGTGGTATTGCCAATACTATTTCCAGTTTCAGGGGGACATGCTGGGTTGAAAGGGGCAATGGATAAACTATGCCAAGAGGCATCTCAGGCAATAGAAGATGGGGCCACGATATTGGTTCTTTCAGACAAGGGAATGGATGCAAACCATGCTCCCATCCCCAGCTTGCTTGCCACCGCTGGAGTGCATCATCACCTGTTGCGGGAACGGACACGCACAAGGGTTGGGTTGGTGGTAGAGACTGGCGAAGCTCGGGAAATGATGCATTTCGCATTATTGATCGGTTATGGCGCAGGCGCAATCTATCCTTATTTAGCATATGAAACCGTGGCAGAAATTGCCAAAGAGGGTGTGTTTCTGGAAAAGCTCGATGCTGAAACCGCGATTGCTAATTTTATTAAAGCCACACGCAAAGGACTTTTTAAAATCACCGCGAAGATGGGTATCTCCACGATACAGAGTTATCGTGGTGCTCAGGTATTTGAAGTGGTTGGCTTGAGTGAAAAAGTAGTAGACCATTATTTTACCGGAACGCCTTCCCGCATTAGTGGTGCCGAACTTGAAATTCTGGCTAAAGAAGCTTTGGCTCGCCACAAAAAAGGATTTGGTAAAGAAGTCTCTTCCATTCTTGATCAGGGTGGAAATTATCATTGGCGTCGTGGTGAAGAGAAGCACATGCTTAACCCGAATGCTATCGGGCTATTGCAGCACTCCACTCGCTCGAATGATTACGCGACATTTAAAAAATTCTCCAAACATGCAGATGGTGAAAGCACTCGCCAATGTACCTTGCGCGGGTTGTTTAAATTTAAGAAGACCACTTCCATTCCTATTGATGAAGTTGAGTCTGTAGAAGAAATCACTAAACGTTTTTGTACAGGGGCTATGTCCATCGGTTCAATTTCTCGTGAAGCGCACGAGACGTTGGCGATTGCCATGAATCGGCTGGGTGGTAGAAGCAATACTGGTGAAGGCGGAGAAGATGGTGTCCGCAATACGCCTGACGCCAATGGTGATTCTCGGCGTAGCAAAATCAAGCAGGTGGCCTCAGGACGTTTTGGCGTGAACAGTTATTATTTGTCCAATGCCGATGAAATGCAGATCAAGATTTCTCAGGGAGCCAAGCCCGGAGAAGGAGGTCAGTTGCCGGGGCATAAGGTCAGTGAGTACATCGCTAAAATTCGACACTCTACTCCGGGAGTGGGTTTGATCTCGCCACCTCCGCATCATGACATCTATTCCATCGAAGATTTGCAACAGTTAATTTTCGATTTACACAATGCGAATCCAGATGCGAGGGTCAGTGTCAAACTGGTTGCCGAGGCAGGAGTGGGAACCATTGCAGCCGGAGTTTCAAAAGCACACGCCGAAGGGGTGTTGATTGCCGGGCATGATGGCGGTACCGGGGCGTCACCGCAAACTTCTATCAAGCATGCTGGACTCCCCTGGGAATTGGGACTTTCTGAAACTCAGCAGATTCTTGTGCTCAACGATTTACGGGGACGGATTCGTGTTCAGGTAGATGGTCAGCTTAAAACAGGCCGCGATGTGGTGATTGGTGGAATTTTAGGCGCCGATGAATTTGGTTTCTCGACCACGACACTTGTGACGATGGGATGCATCATGATGAGGAAATGCCATCTCAACACCTGCTCCGTTGGAGTGGCCACTCAAGACCCGACTCTTCGCAAGAAGTTCACGGGTAAGGCTGAATATGTGGTCAACTTCTTCACGTTCATAGCTCGAGAAGTTCGGGAGATCATGGCTGAGTTGGGCATACGTAAGTTTGATGACTTGATCGGTCGGGTTGATCTTCTTGAGGCAAGTTATGCAACCGAGCATTGGAAAGCTCATGGAGTCGATGTAGCCCGAATTCTGCACAAACCGGATGTGGATAGTAACGTCGCGATACGCAATATTCGCACTCAGGATTTGAGCGGCGATATGGATAATGCTCTGGATCACAAGTTGATCAAGATGAGTGAACCTGCTCTGGAGAATAAAGAGAAAGTGCAGGGCGATATACCCATAGTCAATACAGATCGGGCGACGGGTGCGATGCTCAGTTACCGAATCTCGAAAAAGTATGGTGAGGAAGGTCTTCCTGATGGAACGATTCAAATAAACTTTAAGGGTTCGGCAGGGCAGACCTTTGGTGGTTTTTTGGCCCCCGGTGTGACGTTCAAACTGGCAGGCGATGCGAATGACTATGTCGGTAAAGGACTCTCGGGCGGCAAAATTATTATTTATCCTCCAAAAGAATCGACTCT